>NZ_BAAASD010000041.1:0-91420 GCF_039532705.1 Streptomyces sparsogenes subsp. cuspidosporus
CGCAAGATACTGATGGGGGCTGATCGAACGAGGCAATAGGGAGACCGCACACCGGTTTCCGCCGGACCATGTGGGAGTTGCCCATGGGCGATCACCGGAGGGGGCGGCCATCCGCAGGGGGCGTCCGGGAGCCCCGGCCGGCTGTCATGGCAAAGACCCCCGGACCCCCGGCCCAGGGGGTCCGCGTCCTGCCGACGGGCGGGGCGATGAGCGCCGGGCGCCTCGCCCGCCTCCACGCCCCGCCCGTCCTCGTCCTCCGCCGATCGCGGGATGCTCAGCCCCGGACCACCGTCAGCCCCTCGGGCGCCGTCACGTCCACCGCCCCGTCCGCCGCCAGCGCGATGTCCAGCCGGCCCCCGCCGACCTGGAGCCGGGTCACCGACAGTGGGGCGTACGCGCCGGCGAAGGCGGGCGCCACCGTGACCGTGCCGCCGGGGACGTCCGCGTCCAGGCCGAGGGCCGAGCGCAGCACCAGGACCGAGGAGGCGGCCGCCCACGCCTGGGGGCGGCAGGAGGCGGGATACGGGGCGGGGTGCGGGCCCGCCGCGGCGCCGTGGCCGGCGAACAGCTCGGGCAGCCGGCCGGCGAACGCCGCCGACGCCGACAGCAGCCCCGCCGCCAGCGGAGCCGCCGCCTCCGGGAAGCCGGCCCTGACCAGGCCGTGCACCGCGATCGCGGTGTCGTGCGGCCAGATCGAACCGATGTGGTAGCCGTACGGGTTGAAGCCCACCGAGTCGCTGCTCAGGGTGCGCAGGCCGTGGCCCGAGTCCAGGTCGGGGCCGGCCAGTCGGGCCGCCAGCGCCGCGCTCTCCTCCCGGTTCAACAGGCCCGTGCCGAGGAGGTGGCCGAAGCCCGAGGTGACCGAGTCCACCGGCCGGCCGTCGCGGTCCAGCGCGACCGCCGGGTACGGGCCCCGGGCGTCCTCCACCCAGAAGCGCTCCCGGAAGCGGGTGGCGAGCGCCTCCGCCCACTCCTCCCACCCGTCCGCGCCCGGCCGCCCGAACGCGCGCAGCAGCGCCGCCCCGCCCCGCGCGGCCTCGTACGCGTACGCCTGCACCTCGCACAGCGCGATCGGCGGCTCGGCGAGCCGGCCGTCGCGGTGGCGGATGGCGTCGCCGGAGTCCTTCCAGCCCTGGTTGGCCAGGCCCCGGCCGGTCCGGTCGACGTACTTGAGGAAGCCGTCGGGGTCCCCGGCCGCCTGGTCGCGCAGCCACGCGAGCGCCGACTCCGTGTGCGGCAGCAGCTGTTCCACCTGGTCCGGGGCCAGCCCCCAGCGCCAGGCGTCGTGCAGCAGGGTGATCCACAGCGGGGTCGCGTCGACCGTGCCGTAGTACACCGGCGGGAGGGAGAACGCGTCGGTGAAGTTCTGTGTGCCGCGCCGCACCTCGTGCAGGATCTTCCCCGGCTGCTCCTCCGTGGCCGGGTCGGCCGCCGTGCCCTGGCGGCGGGCGAGCGTGCGCAGCGTGCCGGCCGCGAGCTCCGTGCCGAGCGGGAGCAGCATGCGGGCGGCCCACAGCGCGTCGCGGCCGAAGAGGGTCAGGAACCACGGGGCGCCGGCGGCCAGGAACTGATCCACGCCGTGGGCGCCGTCCGGGTGCCCCTCCCCGGAGCGGGGGTCCATCAGGCGCAGGCGGTCCGCGTCGGCGACCGACTGGTCCAGCCACTGGTCGAAGCGGCGGTCCGCGCTGCGCAGGGCGGGGGCACGCCACGGGACGGCGTCCGCCGGGGCCGCCGGGAACTGGTCGCCGTCCGCGTAGGCCGCCGTGCAGCGCAGCGTCACCGCCCATGAGGCGCCGGGGTCCAGCTCGACGTCGTACGACAGCCGGCCCTCCGCCGCCTCCAGCGCGTCCGGCGCCGGCTCGCTGACCAGGCGTACGGCGAACCCGTCGCGGGACCACGCCAGACCGCTGCCCCCGGCGCCCCCCGGCTCTCCGGCTCCTTCCGCGCCCTCGGGCCGTGCCGGGACCGGGTCCAGGGTGTGGCCCGACTTCACCCGCTCCATCGGGGCGAGGTCCGTGGCGGCCGTGACCGTCAGCCGGAAACCGACCCGCTGGTTGCCCGCGTTGGTGACCTCGAACGTCTCCTCGAGCCGCCCGGCCGCCACGGTCCGGCGGCGGTGCAGGCCCACCGCCGGGTCGGGCGTCACCTCGCCGAGCCCGCGCAGGATCGCCCGGAAGTCCGCCCGGTCGGCCCCCCGGAGTCCACCGCCGACCGGCGCCAGGACGATGGGCCCGGCCGCGACGGACAGGTGGGACAGCGCCCTGAGGTCGCCGTGGTAGAAGCCGTCCGCACCCCCGCCGAGCTGCCCGTCCGCGCGCGAGACCACAAAGCTCGGCGCGTGGAGAGTGACGACCGCGTCGTGCAGGAACGGCTGCAGGTCCCCGGCGGCCGAAACAGCGGCCGAAGCGGGGACCGGGGCGGAGCCGTTGATGTCCTGGGTCTTGACAGTGGTGTCCAAAAGAGTAGAACCTCTCAGCGTTAGATCGTTCCAAAGACCCTAACGGCCTCTTCGGAGCGCTGACAATGCTTTTGGAACGCTCAAATCAAGTCGTGAGTCAGGGCCCAGGCCCTCGTACGTCGGAGACCCGTATGCCCCGCTCCACCAACAGTCCTCCGCCCAAGGGCGGCTCGGTGACCCTGGCCATGGTCGCCCGCCGGGCCGGTGTCTCCCCGCAGACCGTGTCCAACGCGATCAACTCGCCGGACCTGCTGCGCCCCGAGACGCTGGAGCGGGTCCGCCGGGCGATCGACGAGATGGGCTACCGCCCGAGCCGGGCCGCGCAGACGCTGCGCACCCGCTCCAGCAAGCTGATCGGCTACGGCATCCAGCCGGCCCCGGACGGCAATCCGCCCCCGGTCATGGACCGCTTCCTGCACGCCCTGTCCCAGGCCGCCGACGAGGCCGGCTACCGGATCCTGCTGTTCGCCTGCCCGCCCGGCGGCCCGAGCCTGGACGGGTACGAGGAACTGCTCGCCCGGCATGACGTCGACGGCTTCGTGCTCAGCAACACCGCCCGCCAGGACCCGCGCCAGGCGTGGCTCGCCAAGCGGGGCGTGCCGTTCGTCGGATTCGGCCGGATGTGGTCGGGCCGGCAGATCGGCGACTGGGTCGATGTCGACGGCGCGTTCGGCACCGACGCCGCCGTGGAGCACCTGGTCGCCCTCGGCCACCGCAGGATCGCCTTCCTGGGCTGGCCGCGCGGCTCCGGCGTCGGTGACGACCGCGCCGAGGGCTGGCAGCGGGCCATGCGCCGGCACGGGCTGCCGACGCGCGGGCGGCGCGCGGAGAGCGCGGGGGACGTCGAGGCGGCCCGTACCGCCGTCAAACCCCTGCTGGACGCGGGCGCCACGGCCGTGGTCGCGGCCAGCGACACCCTGGCGCTCGGCTGCTACCACGCGCTGCGTGAGCGCGGCGCCATCCCGGGCCGGGACCTCGCCGTGGTCGGCTTCGACGACTCGCCGACCGCCGCGATCCTCTCCCCTTCCCTGACCACGGTCGCCCAGCCGCTCGAGGCGGTCGGCCGGGAATGCGTACGGCTGCTGCTGGCGCGGATGGCCACCCCGGACGCGCCCCCCGGGCGCGTCCTGCTGGAGCCGTCCCTCGTCGTCCGCGACAGCGCCCGCGCAGCGGCGCGCTGAGCCGCACGTACCACCCAGAACCACCCACGGAGGAATCATGGCCACCCGCACGGCCGCCGCTCTCGTCACCTGCGCGGCGATCCTGGCCGCCACCGGCTGTTCGTCGAGTTTCGGCGGCGACAAGGAAACCAAGCAGGACACCGGCGCCGGACAACACCTGAAGGTACTCATAGCCACCTCGGGCGACGCCGAGACCAAGGCGGTCAAGGAGGCCGTGGCCGCGTACGAGAAGCGGTCCGGCAACACGGTGACCGTCGAGGCCGCCAAGGACATGAACCAGCAGCTGGCCCAGTCCTTCGCCGGCCACAAGCCGCCGGACGTCTTCTACGTCAACTCCGACCAGTTCGCCAACTACGCCAAGGGCGGCTCCCTCTACCCGTACGGCGACAAGATCAAGGACGCGGACGACTTCGCCGAGCCCCTGCGCTCCTCCTTCACCTACGACGGGAAGCTGGTGTGCCTGCCCAAGGACACCTCCACCCTCGCCCTCGCCGTCAACACCGACCTGTGGAAGAAGGCCGGGCTGACCGAGAAGGACTACCCGACCTCCTGGGACGAGCTGCGGAAGGTCGCCGCCAAGCTGACCGGCGACGGAGTCACCGGCCTGGTCACCAGCGACGAGTACCAGCGGCTCGGCGTCTTCATGAAGCAGGCGGGCGGCTGGATCACCGACGCCGGGCAGACCAGGATGACCGCCGACAGCGCGCCGAACGCCGAAGGGCTCGGCTATGTGAAGTCCCTGCTGCGATCCGGCTCGATGAAGTACGCCAAGCAGGTCGACACCAGCTGGGGCGGCGAGGCCTTCGGTAAGGGCAAGGCCGCCATGACCATCGAGGGCAACTGGCTGACCGGCGCCATGAAGCTCGACTACCCGGACCTGAAGTACAAGGTGGTCCCGCTGCCCGCCGGCCCGGCCGGCAAGGGCACCCTCGCCTTCAGCAACTGCTGGGGCGTGGCCCAGGAGAGCGCCCACCGGTCGGCGGCCGTGGACCTGGTGAAGTACCTCGGCTCCGGCGACCAGCAGCTGAAGTTCGCGGACGCCTTCGGCGTGATGCCCTCCCGCACCAGCGCCCTGGCCACCTACGCCAAGCGGGTGCCGGAGGCCAAGGCGTGGGTCGACGCAGGCGCCTACGCGCAGGGCCCGGTGACCGTCGCCGGGTTCGAGAAGGTGCTCGGCCAGTTCAACACCGACCTGCAGTCGCTGCGCACCGCCGACCCGAAGAAAATCCTCGCCGACCTGCAGCGCAACGGCGAACAGGCGCTCGCGAAGGGCCACTGAGCCGTCATGTCCTTCCGCGCCACCACTCCCCGTACGACGCGCCGCACCCTCCGCGGCGCGCCGTCCGGCCCCCGCCCCACAGCGGGCGGGGGTCCCCGCACGGCCGGCTCGCCGGGCGCACCTGACGCGCCCGGCGGGTCCGGTCCCCACGCGGCGCCCCGCACCCCCAACACCCCGCCCGCGGGGCGCCGCGGCAAGGAAGGCGCCTGGGGCTGGCTGTTCGTCAGCCCCATGGTGCTGGTCCTCGGCCTCTTCCTGGTGCTGCCCATCCTGATGGCCCTGTGGGTGAGCCTGCTGGACTGGAACGGGCAGTCCAACCCGTTCAGCGGGCAGGCGAAGTTCGTCGGCCTCGACAACTACCGGGCGCTGCTCACCGAGGACGGCCTCGACCGCACCCTGTTCGCCACCTCGCTGCGCAACAACGCCTACTACGTGCTGCTGACCGTGCCGCTGCAGACCGTGCTCGCGCTGACCCTGGCGCTCATCGTCAACCAGCGGCTGCTGCGCGGACGCAGCGCCCTGCGTACCGCGTTCTTCTTCCCGTCCGTCACCAGCTCGGTCGCGGTCGCCACCGTCTTCCTCTTCCTCTTCCAGGGCAGCGGGGCCGTCAACACGCTGCTGTCCTGGATGGGCGTGCACGGCCCGAACTGGTTCGCCGACTCGCGCGGGGTGCTCTCGCTGCTGCTCGGCGCCCTGGGGATCGTGGACCCCGACCACCCCACGGGTCTGCTCGCCGATCACTCCTTCATGGGGCTGTCCTGGTACGAGTGGCTGTCCGGGCCGTCCATCGCGATGTGCACGATCATCCTGCTCGCCGTGTGGACCACCTCCGGCACCTTTATGCTGATCTTCCTCGCGGCCCTCCAGGACATCCCCCGGGAGCTGGAGGAGGCGGCGGCCCTGGAAGGCGTGAACCGCCGCCAGCTGCTGCGCCACGTCACCCTGCCCGCCCTGCGGCCGGTGCTCTTCCTCGTCCTCACCCTGGGGCTGATCGCCACCTGGCAGGTCTTCGACCAGGTGTATGTGATGGGCCAGGGCGCCCCGGGCAACACCACGCTGACGCCCGCCTTCCTGTCGTACGCGTCCGCCTTCGACGACGCCGACTTCGGGCAGGGCGCGGCCATCGCCTTCATCCTGCTCGCGCTGATCCTGTGCATCACCGCCCTGCAGCGCTGGGCGCTGCGCGAGCGCGGCGCCCGCCCCCGGAGGAACCGATGAACACCAAGGCCACGCCCGCCGCCTCCCCGGCGCAGGGGCGCCCGGTGCTCGGCCGCTTCCCGCTGCCGCTGCGGGTGCTGGGATACGCGCTGGTGGTGGGGGTCGGGCTGCTGTATCTGCTGCCGTTCGTACTCCAGTTGGTGACCGGGTTCAAGACGGACCCGGACGCGGCGGCACACCCGCTGGGGCTGCTGCCCACCACCCCGACCACCGCCGCCTACCAGCGGCTGTTCGGGCTGAGCGAGGCCGGTGACGGGGTGCCCTTCCTGCGCTGGCTGGGCAACTCGGCCCTCGTCGCGGTCGTGGTCACGGCCGGGCGGGTGCTGTTCGACTCGATGGCGGGATACGCGCTGGCGCGGCTGCGCTTCCCGGGCCGCTCGCTGCTGTTCGCCTTCGTGCTCGCGGTGATGGCGGTGCCGGGGGTGGCCCTGCTGATCCCCAAGTTCCTGGTGCTGAACACCTTCGGGCTGTTCGACACCTACACCGGGATGATCGTTCCACTGCTGGTGGACGCGGCGGGCATCTTCATCATGAAGCAGTTCTTCGAGTCGGTCCCCCGGGAGGTCGAGGAGGCCGCCCGGGTGGACGGGGCCGGGGTGTTCCGGACGTTCTGGTCGGTGGTGCTGCCCATGGCCCGCCCCGCACTGATCACCCTGACGATCCTGTCGTTCCAGGGCTCGTGGAACGAGTTCACGCACTTCCTGGTGGCCACCCAGTCCGGGCAGTACGAGACGCTGACGACCGGGCTCGCGCGGTTCGTCTCGGGGGGGGCTGGGCGGCGGCACGCAGTATCCGCTGAAGCTGGCGGCGGCCCTGCTGGCGACGCTGCCGGTGGCGGCGCTGTTCTTCTGCTTCCAGCGCTACTTCGTGCAGGGGGCCAACGCGGGGGCGGTCAAGGAGTAGGGCCCGCCCGCCGACCGTCCCCCCGGCCGTCCCCCCGACCGTCCCCCCGGCCGTCCGCGCGAACGGCCGGGGGACGGTCGGTTCGGCTATGGCGCGTCTTGACTCTTGCCGACTGAAAAAGTTCGGAAGACACTCCGGAATGTTTCACCACTGTCGCCGGAAGTCTCGGAAGTCACCGGGAGCCCCGGAAGTCGAGAGGTGGCGGCATCGTGGTCCCCCCCCACCAAGGAAGGCGATCATGACAAGGTTACGACGCCTGGTCACCGGCTCCATCGCTCTGGTGTCCCTGCTCTTCGCACTGGTCACCACCACCGGCACCGCCCAGGCCGCGCACGCCGAGCGCGCCGCCGGGGTGCGGATCATGCCGCTCGGCGACTCGATCACCGACGGTTACAACGTACCGGGCGGCTACCGCGTCGACCTGTGGCAGAAGTTCGTGGCGGGCGGCCGCACCGTCGACTTCGTCGGCTCCCAGTCCAACGGGCCGAGCAGTCTCGGCGACCGCAACCACGAGGGCCACTCCGGATGGACGATCGGTCAGATCGACAACAACGTCGTGAACTGGCTCCGCACCTACACCCCGCGCACCGTGCTCCTGCACATCGGCACCAACGACATGTACGGGAGCGACCCCGCCGGAGCACCGGCCCGGCTCTCCACCCTGCTCGACCACATCACCGCCACGTCCCCCACCACGGAGGTCTTCGTGGCCACGATCATCCCCATATCCTTCGCCGACTCGACCGTCCGGACCTTCAACGCGGCGATCCCCGGCATCGTCCGGAGCAAGGTGAACGCCGGCAAGCGCGTCCATCTGGTCGACATGTACCGGGCGCTCACCACCGCCGACCTGGCGGACGGAGTGCACCCGAACGCGGGCGGCTACAGCAAGATGGCCAACGTCTGGTACAGCGCGCTCCTCTCGGTGCCCGGCAGCATGGGCGCCAGGGGCCCGGCCGGGGCGGGCGACGCCCTGGTCACTCAGGGAGCCGGTACACCGACACATGGGAGCGCGATTCGGCGGTGAACTCGGCGCCCCGCCAGTCCGCGTGCCGGGACTCGAGCTCGAACCCGGCCAACTGGGCCATCAGATCGAGCTCCGCCGGCCAGATGTAGCGGTGCGGACTGCGGAACACCCGGGCGTCCCTGCCCTCGCCGAACCGGAAGTGGTGCGAGACGACCTGCTGGCGCAGCACGTCATAGGTGTCCAGGCCGATGTAGCCGGCCTCGGACCGCCAGACCACCGCCTGCTGGCCGGGCGGAAGCTTCCGCACCTCCGGGACCCACAGCTCGATGACGAACCGGCCACCCGGGCCGAGGTGGCGGGCGGCGTTGCGGAAGCACGCCACCTGCTCGGCCTGGGTGAGCAGGTTGGAGATCGTGTTGTAGACGAGATAGACGAGCCGGAACGGGCCCGGAGCCTCGGCGGTCGCCATGTCGCCGAGGACGACCGGGATCGTCGCCTCATCCGCCTTCGTCCGCAGCTGGTCGAGCATCGGCCGCGACAACTCGATGCCGGTGACCGGCACGCCGCGCCCCGCGAGCGGGACGGCCACCCGGCCGGTTCCGATGGCGAACTCCAGAGCCCGCCCGCCGTCGGCGAGTGCGGCGAGGCGGTCGACCGTGGGCTCCAGCACCTCCGGCGCGAACATGCCGGTGCCGGGCGTGTCATACCCCTGGGCGGCCTCCGCGTCCCAGATCTCGTCCTGTCGCATGCGGGCCACGATTCCGCGCGCGACCGTCGGCGTCCACCGAATTTGCCACCGAATGTGCCCCGCCCCTCTGGCCGGTCACGGACGCGGCGATGAGTTTTCCCCGCCCGGGGAGTCTCACCACCGTCAACCACCGCACAGGAGGAACACATGGCTCAGCTTCTGAGAGTCCAGAACTTCAACGTCTCGAGCGACGGCATCGGCGCCGGGGAGGACCAGAGCCTCGAAAATCCCTTCGGCCATGTCGATCCCGGGCGGCTGTTCGCCTGGGCCGGCGCCACGGCGAGCTGGCCCATGCGCACCGACCCCGGCGGCAGCCGGGGCCTCGACGACTACTTCACCCGGGACTTCGCGCACAACATCGGCGCCGAGATCATGGGCCGCAACAAGTTCGGGCCCCAGCGCGGCCCCTGGCAGGACCACCAGTGGCGCGGCTGGTGGGGCGACGAGCCCCCCTTCCACACCCCGGTGTTCGTCCTGACCCACCACGAGCGTCCCTCGTTCACGCTCTCCGACACCACGTTCCACTTCGTGTCCGGCGACCCGGCCACCGTCCTGGAACAGGCGCGGAAGGCGGCGGGGGGCAAGGACGTCCGCCTCGGCGGCGGGGTCAGCACCATTCGGCAGTTCCTCGACGCCGACCTCGTCGACACCCTGCACGTGGCGGTCTCGCCGGTGAAGCTCGGGACCGGCCTCAGGCTCTGGGAGTCCCCCGATGAGCTGCTCGACCGCTTCCACCTCGACGTCGTGCCCAGCCCGAGCGGTGTGACGCACCACCTGTTCTGGCGGAAGTGACGCCGAGGCGCGCTGCCGCCGGGTCCCCCCGGCGGCATGCCGCGACCGCCCGGACCCGGCCGGCCCGAACCCCGGCGGCCCGTTACCCCGGCCGGCCCGTCACCCCGGTCGCCCGCCGCCCCGGCCGGCCCGTCACCCCGGCCGGGGGCCTTCGGCCTCTCGGGCGACGTCCGCGAGCAGTTCCAGGGCCAGCCGCCGCAGCTCCGGGCCGGCCTTCTCCGGGCTGCCGGTGTCGAAGGGCGGGTCGGGGTCGTACTCCACGGCGAGCTGCATCGCCTGGGCGACCCGCTCGTTCGACAGCCGGGCGGCGAGGTGCAGCCCCATGTCGATGCCCGCGGAGACCCCGGCCGCGGTGATGATCTTCCCGGCCTCGACGAACCGCCCCGGGGCGCAGACCGCGCCGGCGTCCGCCAGATGGGGCCGGGAGGCCCAGTAGGTGGTGGCGGGCAGGCCGCGCAGCAGCCCGGCGGCGCCCAGGATCAGCGAGCCCGTGCACACCGAGGTGGTCCAGGTGGAGTGGCGGTGGACGCGGCGGATGAAGTCGAGGACCGCGGTGTTGGCCATGGTCGCCGTGGTGCCGCGCTCACCGCCGCCCGGCACCAGCAGCACATCGGCCCGCTCCACGCTCGCCAGCGAGCGCGTCGCCACCAGGGTCAGCTCCCCGGTGTCGGTACGAATGGGCCCGGCGCGCTCGGCCACCATGGTCACGCTCACCCCCGGCAGCCGGCACAGCACCTCGTACGGCCCGACCGCGTCCAGCGCGGTGAACCCGTCGTACAGCAGCACCGCCACCCGCATCGCGACACCTCCTCGTTTCCGTGTCCGCTCTACGACGTCGAGGAGGCGGTCCAGACCGTCCCGCGCGCCTCGTACTCCAGCATGTTCTCCCCACCGGTGGCGGCGTCCGCCCCCAGCTCGCGGGCGACCAGCCACAGGCCCAGCTCCAGCCCCGAGGTGATGCCTCCGGTGGTGACGAGGTCCCCGTCGTCGACCACGCGGGCGTTCTTCCCGTCCCGTACGCCCCGCGGATCAGCCGGGGGCGTCCGGTGGTGACGAACCGCACCCGCACCCCCTGCGGGCTGTGCATGGCCGAGGCCGAGAACACCTCGTACGGAGCGACGCAGTCCAACTCCTCGACGCCGTCGAACATCACGATGTCGACGCGCAGGGGGCCGGACCACCGTGGCGCGGCGGTGGCGCTCCCGGTGTTCAGCGACGTGGCCGTCAGCGTGCCGGCCGCCAGGGTCGCGGCGCCGGCGGCTGTGGTCCGCCGAAGGAAGTGTCTGCGTTCCAAAGGTGGCCTCCTGGGTCCGCCCGGCCTCTTTCCCGGTGTCCGGGGCCGTGCCGCCGCGCGGGTGCGCGGTGCTGCGCGGCCGGTCCGGTTCAGTAGTCGGACGGAGGGCGGAGGGAGTTCCGGGGGAGCGGAAGGAACGCCGGCGCGTTCGGGCCGCGATCAGGTCATGCGGCGGGCGGGCCCTCCACCGGGCCGCTCAGGCCGGATACGCGTGGGTCTGGGCCGCCTTGACCGTGGCCCAGACCGTGGCCCCGGGGTGGAGGCCGAGTTCGGCGGCGGCGACCGTGGTCAGATCGGCGGCCAGGGGCAGCTCGCCGGTGAGGTCGGCGCGGATCCGGTCGCCGTGGGTCTCCAGGCCGGCCACCTCGCAGCGCCAGAGGTTGCGGGCGCTTGAGCCGGACGGGCGGTCCCGGTGCAGGGTCACGGCGCTCGGCGGGAACGCGACGAACACCGGGCCGGTGAGGTCCTCGACGGTCGTGATCCCGGGCCCGCCGTCGACACGCACCGTGTGTCCCCGGGCCTGCCCCCGGTAGAGGTTGAGGCCGACCAGGTGGGCGATGTAGTCGGTGCGCGGGTGGCGGGCGATGTCGGAGGGCGCGCCCTCCTGGACGATGCGGCCGTCCTCGACGACGACGAGGCGGTCGGCCAGGACCATGGCGTCCAGCGGATCGTGGGTGACCAGCACGGCGACCGCTTCGAAGTCGGCCAGGTGGCGCCGGAGTTGGGCGCGGACATCGAGGCGGGTGCGGGCGTCGAGGGCGGCGAGCGGCTCGTCGAGGAGCAGCAGCCGGGGATGGGTGGCCAGGGCGCGGGCGAGGGCGACGCGCTGGGCCTGGCCGCCGGAGAGGCGGCGGGGCTTGACGGAGGCGTGTCCGGCCAGGCCCATGCGGTCCAGCCAGGCGGCGGCCTGGGCGCGCGCCTCCGCCCTGGACGCTCCGTGGCAGCGCGGTCCGAACGCCACGTTGTCGAGCGCGGTGAGGTGGGGGAAGAGCAGATAGTCCTGGAAGACCACGCCGACCGGCCGGGACTCGGGCGGCGTACGGTCCAGCTCGGCGCCGTCCAGCCGCAGATGGCCGTCGGCGAGCGGGAGGAGACCGGCGAGGGCGCGCAGGGCGGTGGTCTTGCCGGCGCCGTTCGGGCCGAGGAGGGCGACCACGTCCCCGGGCGCGGCCGTCAGCGCCACGTCGAGGCGGAAGGCGCCGCGCTCGACCACCAGCCGGGCGTCCAGTCCCTCGCCGGCCGGGCCGGGGACGCCGGCGGCCTGCCGCGCGGACTTGTGGGTGTCGGTCACGAGGCGGCCATCCAGCGGTCCCGCAGCCCCGCCAGGACCGCGATCGACATGGCCAGCAGGACCAGGCTGAGCGCGATCGCCGCCTCCGGGTCGTTCTGGAGGGCGAGATACACGGCCAGCGGCATGGTCTGCGTACGGCCGGGGAAGTTGCCGGCGAAGGTGATCGTCGCGCCGAACTCGCCGAGCGCCCGCGCCCAGGCCAGCACGGCGCCCGCCGCGATCCCGGGGGCGATGAGCGGCAGGGTGACCCGGCGGAAGGCGGTGAAGCGGGAGGCGCCGAGCGTGGTGGCCGCCTCCTCGTAGCGGGGGTCGGCGGCCCGCAGCGTGCCCTCCACGCTGATGACCAGGAACGGCATCGCCACGAACGCCTCCGCGACCACGACCCCGGTGGTGGTGAACGGCAGGGTGATCCCGAACCAGTCGTCCAGCCAGTGCCCCACCACGCCGTTGCGGCCGAGCGCCATGAGCAGGGCCACCCCGCCCACCACCGGGGGCAGCACCAGCGGCAGCGTCACCAGGGCGCGTACGAGGCCGCGCCCGGGGAACTCCACCCGCGCCAGCAGCCAGGCCAGCGGCACCCCGATCACCAGGCTCACCGCGGTCGCCGCCGTGGCGCAGACCAGGGACAGCTGGAGCGCCTGCCATACCTCGGTGCTGGTCAGCAGGTCGGGCATGCTCCGCCAGGGGGCCCTGACCAGCAGCGCGAGGAGCGGAAGGGTCAGGAACGCCAGGCCGATCAGCGCGGGCAGCAGAAGGGGCGGCGGGGCGCCCCCGCGGGCGCGGCGGGGCCGCCGGCCGGCCGTGCGGGGGCCGGCCGCGGCGCCGGTCTCGTCGAGCGGGGTCACGGCTCGAGGAACCCGGCCCCGCCCAGGACCTTCTGGCCCTCGGCGGACCGCACCAGCGCGATGAACGCCTTGGCGACCTCGGCGTTCCGCGCGTTCTTGAGCAGGGCGATCGGATAGTCGTTGACGGCCTTGGCCGACTCGGGGAACTCCACGCCCTCCACCTTGTCCCCGGCCGCCTTCACGTCGGTCTTGTAGACGACGGCGGCGTCGGCCTCCTTCAGCACCACCTTGTTGAGGGCCGACTTCACGTCCTGTTCGTAGGAGACGGGGGTCAGCTTCAGGCCGCTGGCGTCCAGCGCCTTCTGCGCGGCGGCACCGCACGGCACCGTCCTGTCGCACAGCACGACCTTCAGGCCGGACCTGGTGAGGTCCTTCAGGGAGGCGACCTTGTCGGGGTTGCCCGGCAGGGTGGCGATCTCCAGCTGATTGCGCACGAAGGTGGCCGGGGTGCCGACCGCGTCGCCCTTGTCCGTCACGATCTTCATGGTCTTGGGGCTGGCGGCGGCGAACACATCGGCCGGGGCGCCGCCGTTGATGCTCGCCGCGAGGCTGTCGCTGCCGCCGAAGCTGAACGTGACCTTCGTGTCCGGGTGCTCCTTCTCGAACCGCTCGCCCAGCGTCGTGAAGCTCTCCTTCAGCGAGGCGGCGGCGAACACCGTCACCTCGCCGGACAGCTTGTCCGAGGCGGAGGAGCCCCGGGTGGAGGAGTCCTTCGAGGAGGAGTCCGAGTCGGACGACGAGCAGGCGCTCACGGCCAGCAGGACGGCGGCACCCGCGCCGGTCACCTGGAGCATCCGGCGGGTCCGGCGTGCTGAACGGGTCATCAGGTCCACTCCCTCAAGGTCCTATGGACTCGGCTACGGCTTCTCGACGACCACGTTGGTCGACTTGATCACGGCGACCGCCGGAACCCCGGGCTCCAGCGCCAGCTCCTCGGCCGACTCGCGGCTGACCATCGCCACCACCCGGAACGGCCCGGCCTGGATCTCGACCTGCGCCGACACATCCCCGAGGACCACGTCCGTGACGATCCCGGAGAACCGGTTGCGGGCCGAGGAGCCGGTGGACTCCCGCTCGGCCCGGTGCATCTGCCGGGCGTACGCCGCGAGGGCCGGCCCCGGGATGATCCGGCGCCCCAGCTCGTCGCGCTCGGCGATCAGCTTCTCGCTGTCGACCAGACGCCTGACGGTGTCGACGCTGACACCGAGCAGGGCGGCCGCGTCCCCGATCCGGTAGGTGTGCATGCGCCGATCATACGTCCGCAGTTGCGAGGGGGAAGCCCCCGGCCGCGTCGCATGAGCCCAGACCGTCTCGCTGTCGGCCTGGCATGTGCGTTTCGGGCGCCGGATGTGGCGACGTGGGGGACCGGCGCCACCGGGTACCGGTGACGCCCCGCGCCCCGGGCGGCGCCGGGGTCGTGGAGGCAGACATGGACGCTTCGGTGGATCGGATAGCGCAGCCCTGGGGCGGCCGCACCCCGTACGACCGGCACGGGGGATGGCCCACCCGGGTCGACACCTTCCTGGAGGAGGGGGTCGAGCCGGAGGCGGTGCGGCGGTGGATGCAAACCGCGTCCCTCCTGCACCCCGACGGGGAGAACCGCTGGTGGGCCCACTCACGGCTCTGTGCGGTGGCCGGTCTGCGCGCCGCGGCCCGCGCGGTGCGGGGCCGGGCCGGGCACGACTGGGAGGGCCTCGCCGACACGATCCTGCGCGAGACCCGCCGTCGCTGCCTGAGCCCGCGGGGCCACTGGTCGCGGGCCGAGGACGACGAGGGTCCGGACGCCGCGCTGCTGCTGCCCCTCGCCCGCGGCTGCCTCCCCCCGGACGACCCCAGTGGCCTGCGCACGCGCCGGTTCGTCGAGGAGCGGCTGTCCGAGGACGGCTATCTCTACCGCTTCGACCACGGCGACCGGCCCCTGGGGGAGGCCGATGGAGCCTTTCTGCTGTGCGGCTTCATGATGGCCCTCGCCGCCCGCTACCAGCGGGACACCGTCGGCGCCTTCCGCTGGTTCGAACGCACCAGGGCCGCCTGTGGCCCGCCGGGGCTGTTCGCCGAGGAGTACGACGTCCGGCAGCGTCAGCTGAGGGGCAATCTGCCCCAGGCGTTCGTCCACGCGCAGCTCCTCGAGACATCCGTACGGCTGGCCGGCGACGGCTGAGCCGATGCCGAAGAAGGAGCCGTGGCACAGGGCCGCCACCACGCGGCCGGATCTCTCCTCCGGAATTTCGGGTCTAGACAGGACTGGACATGTACGACTAGCTTCCAGTCATGCCTAAACAGGTCCTCAAGCATCAGCGTATCGCCCGCGTTCTGGCCCGTGAGATCCACAGCGGCGTCCTGGAGCCGGGCAGCAAGCTGCCCGGCGAACACGCGCTCACCCGGCGCTTCGAGGTCAGCCGCACCACGGTCCGCCAAGCGCTGGACGAGCTGAGCAGACAGGGGCTGATCTCCACCCACGCGGGCGTCGGCTCCTTCGTCGCCTTCGACGGCAGCCTGCTGGACAACAGCCTGGGCTGGACCAGGGCCCTGGCCGACCAGGGTGCCCGGATCACCACGGAGGTGCTCCGCCTCGAAGCGGTGCGCGACGCCCGGCTGGCGGAGGAACTCGAACTGGACAGCGCCGAGTTCATGGCGCTCGACCGGTTGCGCGTGCTGCCGGAGGGCACCCCTGTCTCGCTGGAGCGCAGCAGGGTGCCGCTGGTCCCGGCGCTGGCCGACGTCCCGGTCGGCGGGCTCCTCGACGGCTCGCTGACCAAGACGCTGGCCGCGGCCGGGCTGCGGGCCACCCACGGCGACGAATGGGCGTCCGTGCGGCCGCTGGCCGCCGAGGAGGCGGCCCTGCTCCGCCGCCCGGAGGGAGAGGCATGGCTCAGCACCCGCCGGATCGGCCGCGGAGCGGACGGCCGGGTCGTCGAGCAGGTGACCAGCCTGCTGGACCCCGCCCGCTTCCAGCTGCACCTCGGCTTCGGCGAGCCGCCCCAGTGAGCCCGTCCAGCGAGCCCGTCCAGCGCCCGACCTACCCCCCACACCGACAGGAAGCCCGAATGAACCACCAGCACGACCGCGCGCTCGGCGCCCTGTACGGCCTGGCCATGGGGGACGCCCTGGGCATGCCCACCCAGATCATGTCCCGGCGGGCGATCACCGCCCGGTTCGGCACCGTCACCGACTTCGAACCCGGCCCGCCGGACAACCCGGTGAGCGCCGGAATGCCCGCCGGCTCGGTCACGGACGACACCGATCAGGCCCTCATCGTCGGCCGGCTGCTGATCGAGTCCGGCGGGCGCGTCGACCCCCTGCGGCTCGCGGACGAACTCCTGGAGTGGGAGCGTGCCATGAAGGCCAAGGGCTCCTTCGACCTGCTCGGCCCCTCCACCAAGGCCGCCCTGGAGGCCGTGTCCCGCGGCGTACCGCCCCAGGAGGCGGGCAGGTCCGGGTCCACCAACGGCGCGGCCATGCGCATCACCCCGGTCGGAGTGGCCTTCCCCGCCACCCCGCTGGAGCCCTTCGTCGACCGGGTGGCGGCGGCCTGCCAGGTCACCCACGACACCGGCATCGGCATCGCCTCGGCGGCCGCCGTGGCCGCCGCCGTGAGCCGGGGCATCGACGGCGGAGACCTGGAGGACGCCTTCGCCGCGGCCGTCACGGCGGCCGAGGCCGGCGCCGAGCGGGGCCACTGGGTCGCCGGCGCCGACATCGCCGCCCGCATCGGCTGGGCCGTGGACCTGGTCCGCGGCCTGCCGGAGGACCAGGCCCTGGACCGCCTCTGCGACCTGGTCGGCACCAGCGTCGCCAGCCAGGAGTCCGTCCCCGCCGCCTTCGCCGTCCTGGCCCTCGCCGAGGGCGCCCCCTGGCGGGCCTGTCTGCTGGCGGCCAACCTCGGCGGCGACTGCGACACCATCGGGGCCATCGCGGGTGCCGTCGCCGGGGCCGTCAGCGGGGCCTCGGGGCTGCCCGCCGAGGCCCTCGCCACCCTGCGCTCGGTCAACGGCCTCGACCTGGAACCGCTGGCCACCGCCCTGCTCGCGCTGCGTGCCGACGCGGCCCGATGACCCCACGCCCGGCCGGCCACCCGCACCGGAGCGCCCCCCGTAAAGAAAGACAGGTACCACCATGGCGGCTTCAGAGAACGACCGCGTGGGCTCTGTGGAGACCCGTGGCATCGAGCCGGTCCCGGACACCGAGCGCCACGGCCACGCCGGGCAGATGTTCTGGACCTGGTTCGCCGCGAACATCAGCATCCTCGGCCTGCCGCTGGGCGCGGCCCTGGTCAGCTTCCGCGGCCTGAACATCTGGCAGGCGGCCGTCGTGGCCGTGCTCGGGTCCTTCGGCTCCTTCGCCCTGGTGGGCGCGCTCAGCATCGCCGGCAAGCGGGGCGGGGCGCCCGCCCTCACGCTGTCCCGGGCGGTGTTCGGGGTCCGCGGCAACGCGGGCCCCACGCTGGTCACCTGGATGAGCCGGCTCGGCTGGGAGACCATCAACACCACCACGGCCGCCTTCGCCCTGCTGGCGTTGCTCGACGTCGCCTTCGGCATCCGGCGCAACACCGTGCTCACCGTGGTCTGTCTGCTGGTCTTCATCGGCTGCACCCTGCTGATCAGCGGCCTCGGACACGCCACCATCATGTGGATCAACAGGTGGGCCAGCTATGTCTTCGGCCTGCTCAACGTGGTCGTCATCGGCTTCCTCGCGGCCACCGTGGACTGGGGCAAGGTGTTCCACGCCCCGCTCGGATCGGTGAGCGCGATGGTCGTGGGCGTCGGCATGATCGCCGCCGGCACCGGGATCGGCTGGGCCAACACCGGCGCCGACTACGCCCGTTACCTGCCCCGGCGGATCCCCGGCGGGCGGCTCGTGGCCGCGTCCGCGTTCGGCGCCGGCATTCCGCTCGTCGTGCTGATCTCGCTGGGCTCCCTGCTCGCGGCGGGTGAGCCGGAGCTGGCCTCCGCCTCCGACCCGGTCTCGGCCATCAACGCGATGCTGCCCAGCTGGATGTCCATCCCGTACCTCATCGCCGCCTTCGGCGGGCTGCTGCTCTCCAACCACCTGTCCGTCTACTCGGCCGGCCTCACCATGATCACCCTGGGCATACGGGTCCGGCGCACCCTCGCCGTCGGCCTGGACGTCGTCGTCACCTTCGCGGGCGGCATCTACTTCATCCTGATCGCCAAGGACTTCTACGGCCCCTTCATCACCTTCCTCACCCTGCTCGCCGTGCCGATCAACGCCTGGGTGGGCGTCTTCGCCGTCGATCTCATCACCCGCCGGTCGTACGACGGCGCGGCCCTGATGGACGTCGGGCGCTCCAGCCGCTACTGGTTCCGGGGCGGCGTCGCCTGGTCCGCGATGGCCGCCTGGGCGGTGGCCATCGTGGTGGGCCTGCTGTTCACCGAGGCGAGCACCGGCCCGACCGACGTGTGGTTCTCCGGGCCGCTCGCGCACAGCTGGATCGGCGCCAACGGGCTGGGCTGGGTGGTGACGCTGACCCTCGCGGCCGCCGTCTACGCGATCCTGCGCAGGGTGGACGGCACGGTCCGCCAGGAGGCCGCCGACCAGCGCCCCCAGCAGCAGGTCCGGCCCGCCCCGGCCACCCGGGAGATCTCATGAGCGAGCCCACCGGCGGCCGGCTGGTCCTGGCCGGCAACGCCATCGTCGACCTGGTGATGCGCGTGCCCGCCCTGCCCGAACGCGGCGGCGACACCGTCTCCCGGGACACCGCCTTCACCACGGGCGGCGGATTCAACGTCCTCACCGCCGCCCGCCGCCTGGGCCTGCCGGCCCTGTACGCGGGCGCCCACGGCACCGGGCCGTTCGGCGACCGGGTGCGGGCGGACCTCGCCCGGGAGGGCATCGGACTGGTGCTGGATCGGATCCCCGGGGTGGACACCGGATTCTGCGTCGCCCTCGTCGACGACGGCGGCGAGCGCACCTTCGCCACCAGCCTCGGCGCGGAGGCCCGGCTGACAGAGGCCGACGCCACCGCCGTGCTCGCCGCGCTGCGCCCCGGCGACATGGTGCAGGTCTCCGGATACGGGCTCGCGTATCCGGTCAATGGCCCGGTGCTCGCCTCGCTCGTCGCCCGGCTGCCGGAGCACACCCGGGTCTTCCTCGACCCCGGCCCCCTGGTCGACCAGATACCGGAGGAGGTCCTGACCCCCGTCCTGGCGCGCTGCGACTGGGTCAGCTGCAACCAGCGCGAGGCGAGGCTGCTGACCGGCCTGTCCGACGCCCACGAGGCCGCGGCAGCGCTCGCCACCCGGCTCGGCCCCCGCACCGGGGTGATCCTGCGGGCCGACGCGGCCGGCTGCCTGCTGGTCCCGCCCGGCGGCGAGCCCCTGCACCTCCCCGGCCGCCGCGTGACCGCCGTGGACAGCAACGGCGCCGGCGACGCCCACGCGGGAGCCTTCCTGGCCCTCCTCGGCCACGGGCTCGACCCGGTCACCGCCGCCGAGGGCGCCAACGCCGCGGCCGCCTTCGCGGTCACCCGCCCCGGCCCCGCCACCGGGCCGACCCTCGACGAGCTGCTCGGCTTCCTGGACGGCGACCCGCTCGCCGCACGGCTGTCCTCCGCGCTCGGGCGGTAGGGCGCCGTCCGCAACCCCCGCCGCCCCGGCGTCGGATACCGGTCAGGAATCGAGAAGCGCGCGCCACGGGGCGTCAATAGCCTGATCCCCATTGGCTCGTGGACATCCATGAAGGGAGTTCCCCATGTGTCACCCCTCCTGGGGGCAGGCGCTCGCCGAGGCGCAGCGCCGGCGGCAGCAAGGCGTGTCACCCCATCCGCCGAAGGCCGGTGAGCGGCGCGACGATCAGGTGGCAGCGGAACAGGACGAGCACACCGGCCGGGGGGAGGTCACGCTCCCTCAGACCTGCGCCGCCCCCGCCCCGGCGTCCGTCTGAAGGGCGGCCCGCTCACCGCTCATCCGGTGCAGGCTCTCGTCCTGCACGGTGGTCGCCGGGTCGCGGGTCACCCGGTACGGGGCGAGTTCGGCGCTGGGCCGGCCCTCGCTCAGCTCGCCCGCCACCAACCGCCCCAGCAGGGGGGCCAGATTGACGCCGCTGTGGGTCACCACGCTGTACAGCCCGGGGGCCGCCGGGCTGGTGCCGACCAGGGGCAGGCCGTCGGTGGGGACGGGACGGACCCCGATCCGTGCCCCGGCCAGCCGGGCCGAGCGCAGCGCGGGGATCAGGCGCTGCCCCTGGCGGTGCAGCCGCTCCTGGGGCGTGAGCCCGTCGCCCGGGGCGGGCTCGTGCGGCAGCAGCGCGTCGATGGGCCAGGAGATCGAGCAGACGCGGTCGCCCGGCGCGGGCCGCAGATCCACCTCGGGCGTGGTGAGGATCGCCGCCAGGCGGGCCTCGGGCACCGGGGTCGTCTCGCCGACCAGGCCCGGTACGCGCTCCATCGGGAGGCGTACGCCCGCGAAACCGGCGATCCGGTCCGCGTCCGGGCCCGCGCAGTTCACCACCCAGTCGGCCGCCCACCGGCGCGACCCGGTCCGCACGCCCCGCACCCGGCCGCCGTCGAGGGTCAGGGCGGTGGCCCGCAGGCCGTAGTGGATGTCCGCCCCGAGCAGGGCGGCCCGGTCGAGCAGCGAGCGCACGAACAGGGGAGCGTCGTACCAGGCGGTCGCCTCGTGGACGACGATCTCCTCCGCCGGGCAGGCGCTCGGGTCCACGGCGGGCGCCAGCTCGCGCAGCTCCGCCGGGTCCGCGAACCGGCACGGGTGGCCCCAGGAGCGCAGCCGGGTGGCCCGTTCCCGGAGCGACCGCTGTTCGGCCGCGGTGTCCGCCCACTGCACCGTGGGCGCGGCGTGGCGCCAGGAGTCGCCGCCCAGTTCCGCGGCCAGTTCGGCGTGGAGGGCGGCGCTGCGGCGGTTGAACTCGAAGTAGCTGACGGGGGTCTTGAGGTGGGTGACGTCCATGGCGAAGGTCGCGCTGGACGTGCCCGCGGCCGGGCCGCCCGCTTCGATCACGGTGACGTCGGCGCCGGCCAGCGCCAGATGGTAGGCGACGGAAGCGCCGATCACACCGGCACCGAGGACGATGACACGGGACACGTGGGTTCCTTACGGGTCGATCAGAAAGAGGCGATCAGGTCGATCAGAAACGGCTGACCGGAAAGGGCTGGTCTCAGCGGACCTTGCGCACGAACGCCTGGGTGCGCTCGTGCCGCGGGGAGCCGATGACGGCCTCGGGCGGGCCGGACTCCACCACGACCCCGCCGTCCATGAAGGCCAGCGAGTCGCACACCTCGCGCGCGAACCCCATCTCATGCGTGACGACGATCATGGTCATGCCGTCCCGGGCGAGGGCCCGCATCACATCGAGCACCTCGCCCACGAGTTCGGGATCGAGGGCGGAGGTGGGCTCGTCGAAGAGCATCAGCTCGGGTTCCATGGCCAGCGCCCTGGCGATGGCCACCCGCTGCTGCTGACCCCCGGACAGCTGGGAGGGGTAGCTGTCGCACTTGTCCGCCAGGCCGACCCGGGTGAGGAGCCCCAGCGCCCGCCTCCTGGCGACCTCCTTGCGCTCCCCGGCGACCCGCACCGGCGCCTCCATGACGTTCTGCAGCGCCGTCATGTGGGGGAAGAGGTTGAACCGCTGGAAGACCATCCCGATGCCACGCCGCTGCTGCGCCACCGCCTTGTCGGAGAGCTCGTGGATCCTCCCGCCGCGCTCCTCGTACCCGACCAGCCTGTCGCGCACGTACAGCCGGCCCGCGTCCACCCGCTCCAGATGGTTGACACAGCGCAGGAAGGTGGACTTGCCCGACCCGGAGGGGCCGATCAGGCAGAGCACCTCGCCCTGGGCCACCCGCAGATCGATGCCCCGCAACACCTCCACGTCCCCGAAGTTCTTGCGGACGCCCTCGGCCCTGACCACCGTCGCCGTCATGACGAGCTCTCCTTCCGGAAGGCGCGCTCGAGGTAGCGCTGGGCCAGTGTGAGCACGGTGGTGGCGACGAGGTACCAGACGCAGGCCACCGTGAGCAGCGGGATCTGGGCGAAGTTGCGGGAGTAGATGCCCTGGACGGAGGTGAGCAGTTCGGGTACGGCGATGGCGAACACCAATGAGGTGGTCTTGAGCATCGACACCGCCTGGTTGCCGGTGGGCGGGATGATCACCCGCATCGCCTGCGGCAGGACGATCCGCCGCATCGTCTGGCGCCGGGTCATCCCGAGGGCGTGTGCCGCCTCGGTCTGCCCGTCGTCCACCGAGGAGATGCCGGCCCGTACGATCTCGGCCATGTACGCGGCCTCGTGCAGCCCGAGGCCGAGCACGGCCGCCGTCATCTGGGTGATGAGCTGGTTGGTGTCGGCCTCGACGAAGGTCGGGCCCCAGGGGATGCCGAGCCCCACCGTGGGCACGACGGCGGACAGGAAGTACCAGAACAGCAGCTGGACCAGGAGCGGGGTGCCGCGGAAGACCCAGATGTAGAAGCCGCTGAGCGCCGCCAGCAGCGGATTGGGCGACATCCGCAGGATCGCCAGGACGACGCCGCCCACCACCCCGATGGCCATGGCGAGCACCGTCAGCAGGGCGGTGGTGCGCAGCCCGTCGAGCACCGCGGGGGCGAAGAGGTACTCCGCCACCACGCCCCACTGCATGCGCGGATTGGTCGCCCAGCCCTGGACCAGGAACACCACCACGAAGACGAGCACGGCGGAGGCGCACCACCGGCCGGGGTGGCGCAGGGGCACGGCCTGGATCGGCACGCCCCGGTCGGCCGGCTGCTCCGGCCCCGCGCCGTCCTGTTTCCGCACCTCGGTGACGTACCGCGGGGAGTGTCCGCTCATGCGGCACCCCCGTTGACCGTGGCGCGGTCGAGGGCCCCGGAGGACAGCTTCCAGGTCTTGAGGATCTTTCCGTAGGTACCGTTCCGCATCAGCTTGCTCAGGGCGCCCTGGACGGCCTTGACCAGCGCGGTGTCCTGCTTGTCGACCAGGATTCCGTACGGCAGGTAGCGGTAGGGCTTGCCCACCTCCTTCAGCTTCCCGCCGGACTGCCCGGCGTGGTAGACGACGGTGGGGGTGCCGCCGACGAAGGCGTCGGCCCGCGAGGTGGACAGGGCCTGGATACAGCCGACCGTGTCGGGGAAGACCAGGGTCTTCACCGCCGGCTTACCCGCCTTGCGGCAGGTGTCGGACTGGGCCTTGGCGTCGTCGACCTGGGCGGTGCCCTGCTCCACGGCCACGGACTTGCCGCACAGATCGCCGAGCGAGCCGATCTCCGTGGCGTCCTGCGCGTGCACCAGGACGGAGCTGCTGGTCTTGAAGTAGTCGACGAAGGTGATGTGCTCGCGCCGCTCCGGCTTGTCCAGCATGGCCTGGATGGCGAGGTCGTAGCGGTGGGCGTGGACGCCCGCGATCAGGCTGTCGAAGCTGGTCTGGGAGAACTCGACCTTGACGCCCAGCACCTCGCCGATGGCCTTCATCAGGTCCGGCTCCATGCCGATGACCGTCTTGTTGTCGCTGTCCAGGAAGACCAGCGGCGGATAGTTGTTGCCCTGCGCGACGGCCAGCCTGCCGGACTTCTTGATCTTCGCGGGCAGCAGGTCGTGCAGCCGCTGGTCCACCTTCTGCTCCGGGGCGGCGGACTTCGACTCGCCGCCCGACGGGCCGCACGCCGTCGTGGTCACGAGCCCTGCCAGGACGAGAGACATCAGCGCACGTCGAACGGCCATGGGGACCCCTCTCCCATCGGGTTGGCTGGATTTGGTTCCCCACAATGTGCGGGACGACCACCCTCGGCGCAAGGTCGCTCAGGATGAGCATTGGCGACCCTGTTGTTCAGCTGAACTGATGCTCGGCGCTCCCGGTCGGGGGGCCACCCGCCACGTCAGGCGGGCCGGCGGCGGGTCCGCCGGAAAAGCCGGGGGTGACAAGCCATGGTGTTCCTGGGGTCCCAGGCGTTAAGTTCGGGCGATGCTGACCCCGACGCAGCTCCTGGCCCTCCGTGAGGTGGTGGCCACCGGCTCCCTCCGGACGGCCGCCAGAAAGCTGGGTTTCACGCCATCGGCCGTGTCCCAGCAGATCTCGTCCATCGAGCGGGCCGTGGGCGTCAAGCTGTTCGAGCGCACGCCGCGCAGTGTGCGGCCCACCCCGGCGGGCATCCAGCTGGCGCGCCGCGCCACCCGGCTGCTCGCGGACCTGGAGGCGGCGGAGGACGAGATGCGCTCGTTCGCCTCGGCCCAGCGCGGCCGGCTCCACCTGGGCAGCTTCTGGTCGGCCGGCTTCAAGCTGGTCCCCGCGCTGCTCGCCGCCTTCCTGCGCGACCGCCCGGACGTGGACATCCGCTACCAGGAAGGCGATCCCCCGGTCACCGTGCCCGCCGTCCTCGACGGGCGGCTGGACCTCGCCGTCGTCTTCGAATACGGCACGGTGCCGCACAGCAGCTGGCAGAGCGATCTGGATCTGACGCTGCTCCTGGAGGAGCCGCTGTATCTGCTGCTGCCCACCGGCCACCGGCTGGCGCACCGCAAGCGGGTGCAGATCAGCGAGCTGGCCGATGAGCGCTGGATCTGCTTCCTGGAGGACACGGACGCGGCCCGCTCGCTGTTCCGGATCTGCGCGGCCTCCGGCTTCCACCCGGATGTGCTCTTCCGCACCAACGACTACAACCTGCCGTTCGAACTCGTCCGCAAGGGCCTGGGCATCGCGATCGTCCCGGAGCTGGCCATGATCGAGTCCTCGGACGTCCATGTGATCCGGCTCGCCGACCCCTCCCATGTGCGAAGGGTCTCCGCGGTCCGCCGCGCCGCGGACCCGAACCCGCTGCTGGACCAGGCCATAGCCATGCTGCGCACGGCGGCGGACGGTGTCGATCAGCGGTGGCTCAGGGCGGAGCTTCCGGTGGCCCTCTGAGGTCCCGGCCCGACCCGGCGCGCCGGGGGGTTCGGCGTGCCCGCCTCCGGGTGGGGCGACACCAGGCTCCGCAGCGTCCGGGAGGGCTCCAGGCCCAGCTCGTCGAGCAGGACGCGACGGCATTGCTCGTACTGCAGCATCGCCGCGCCCCTGTTGCCGGCGGCCAGATGCGCGTTCATCAGGACGCGATGAGCGCTTTCCCGCAGGGGTTCCGCGCGTACGGCGGCGAGCCCGGCGGCGACGGCCTCGCCGTGGCGGCCCATCGCCGTCAGCCGTTCGGTCATCGCCTCCAGGGCGTACAGCCGCAGTTCGTGGTACTGCTCCCGCTCGATCAGCACCCACTCGTTCTCCGACCACTCCGGTAACAGGTCGGCCGAGAGGTCGGCCCGCGTCTGCGCGGAGAGGATGTCGTCGCACGGGCATGACATGTCGAGCAACCGGTGCGCGCGCTGGGCCGCCGTGTGCAGGTCCACGTCGATGTGCTTGGAGATCGCCAGTTCCTGGGTGGACGCCTCGATGATGTGGTGTCCCGTTCTCGTCGCGCGCCACAGGGACGACCTGAGGTTGGCGTTGGCGCGGGAGGCCGTGACGTCCGGCCACAGCGTGCCGGCCACATAGGTCCGGGTCCGTGGCATGTCCTGGAGGGCCAGGAACGCGAGGAGGCGCTGGGCGCTGGAAGAGAGCGGAACGCGCTTGTGATCGACCGACAGCGCGAAGCCCTTCAGCAGTCTCAAGGTGATGACATGGCCTTCTGCGCTCATCGGCCCCCCGGGGCGATCGTGGCTTCAGCGACCCATCCCATGCCGGCGAAGCGAGCGGGATGCCCGGGAGCCATGTTACGAGCAAGTCATGATCGTGTATCCGGCCTTTCGGATAAACGACGTTAAATGGCTGGGCATCACCGGAACGTCGCGGGAACGTCACCCGTCCGGTTCGAGTATCTGATCGAGCCACGCCCGCACGGCACTGAGCACATCGTCGACCGCGCTCACCGCGGTGGGGGGCGCCTGCCGCGGGCCGCCCGTCGGCACGATGCGTGCCCGGAAGCCGTCCGGCCCGTCACCTTCCACCCACACCCGGAGGATCAGCACGCCGGTCCGGTCTGAGGGGATCTCCATAAAGGGAAAATATGCCGTGCCCCCTGTCACCTCGGCGTTGTCGGCGCGTGTCCGGCTACGTCAACGCCGGCCCCGGAACGCGCCGGTGACGCTCGCGTGATGCGCCAATCGCGGCCCGGCCACGCCGGGCCCGGCATGCTCCCCGTGCCCGCTTTCGGGGCGCGGAGCCGGGGAGGAGGACGCGCATGGGTGACTTCGGCGTCATCGCCGACGTCTCGACGGTCGTCGTGGAGACCCTGACCCGGGCCCTGCGCGGGCTCAGCCAGGTGGAACCGCCGATCGCGGAGCTCAACGACCTCTCCGAGACGGTCCAGACACCGCCGCCGAAACTCACGGTGTTCCTCTACGAGATCGCCGAGGACCCGACCTCGCGCAACCGGCCGCCGGTGCGCTCCCAGCCGCCGGACCCACCGACCACCCGCAAGCCGCCGATGGCTCTGCTGCTGCGATACCTGATCACCCCCTGGGGCGGAGACCAGGAGACCCAGCACCGGATGCTCGGACGGGCCATGCAGACCTTCTACGACGACGCGATCCTGGACGGCACGCGGCTGTCCGGCAGCCTGGCGGCGAGCACCGACTCACTGCACCTGAGCCTGACCCCGCTCACCCTGGACCAGAAGTCCTGGGTCTGGTACGCGATCCAGAAGCCGTACCGGCTGTCGCTCAACTACGAGGTCCGCGTGGTCAACCTGGACTCCGCGGTCGAAACGGCGGTCCGCCCGGTGCACAGCCGGGTCATCGGCGGGACGGCGATGCCATGAGCCGCTTCCTGCCGCTGACCCGCTCGACTCTGCACAGCCCCGCCTGGTTCATCCCGTTCGACGACCACGCCGGGCGGGTGCGCGGCGCCGGGGTGACGGTCCACCTGGACCGGTTCGACGACGGCGCCTGGGTGCCGCTTGACGAGGTGGCCGTGCGCACCCCCAGCGCCGCCTTCGCCTACCCGGGACTCGGCAGGTGCGCCGAGCCGTGGGCGGCCCGGCCGCGGCGCCACCGGGCCCGCTTCGCGGCCGCCGGCTACCAGCCGCTGTACCCGGCCGACGGGGAGCCGTTCTCGGCCGGTCTGGTGGGCGTCGAGTTCCTGGTCCACCCGCACGACGACGCCCACCCGCCGGCGGTGGCGACCCAGCCGCGCCTGGTGCGGCTGCTGCCCAGCGTCTCCTACCCCTACCCGCCGGGGCTGCGCACGGTGCACGGCGCAGTGGTCGACGCGGCCACGGGGGCGCCGATCGCGAACGCGCTGGTCGAGGCCCGGGGCCGAACCAGCCGGGACCTGACGCCGTGGCACGAGCGCACCCTGTCCGACGCCGCGGGCGCCTTCCGGCTGGCCCTGCGGTGGGAGGGCGAGAAGGCCGACGAGCACGCCGTCGAGGAGACGTTCCGCCTGCTGGCCCTCGATCGGCCGGGCCGGTCCGGATCCCTGGTCGTGCGGCTGCCCCAGGACACCGAGCGCCGGCACGTCATAGAGATCCGCGAGCAGTGAGGAGCCGTCCATGGCGGAGTATCTGAGCCCCGGGGTCTACATCGAGGAGATCGATGCGGGCCCACGGCCGATCGCGGGGGTGAGCACCAGTACGGCCGGCATGGCCGGGGTCACCGTGCGCGGTCCGTACACCGGCAAGCCCAAGCTGGTCACCAACTTCCTGGAGTTCCAGAACACGTTCGGCGGGTTCCTCCCCGAGCCGGACGCCCTGATCCGGGACACCTGGGCGAACGACCCCGAGGAAGGCGGCCGCTGGTGGCTGTTCCCGCTGGCGGTCAAGGGCTTCTTCGACAACGGCGGTCAGCGGCTGTATGTCAAGCGGGTCGCCAGCAGGCAGGCGACGCCGGCCTCCGAAGTGATGGGCCACGGCCTGGTGAGCCCGGTCGCCGGCGACGCCGCCAAGGGCGCGACCCGCCTGGAACTGGGCCACCTGATCGGGTTCTCCGGCGTCGGGCAGCAGATCCAGATCTTCCGGGGCGACGACCAGCAGGTGATCCACACCGCCGGTGTCGCCGCCTACGACGCGACCGCCCACCGGGTGGAACTGGACGCCGCGCTGACCGCGGAGGTCAGGACGGGCCGCGGCGACTACGTACAGGTCGGGGAGCGCAGCGCGGAAGAGACACTGGAGTTCACCGCCGTCAGCCCCGGCTCATGGGGCGGCGGGGTGCAGGTGCGGATCCAGCCGATGGCCTCGGCCGCGCTGCCGGTGCTGCCGGACCCGCAGGAGGGCGGGCTGTTCGTCACGCGGCTGACCGCGGACGCCACCGCGGACAGCGAGACGGTCGAGGTCGCCGCGGTGGCCGGGCTCGACCCCGACGACCTGCCGGGCGACCTGTGGGTGCAGATCGGCTCCGGCCGGTTCAAGGTCCAGGCGGGCCAACCCGCCGACGGGAAGGTCGCGCTGACCCTGCCGTCCGGCACGGCCCACGAGGCGTGGCGCAAGGGGCTGGTGGTGCGCCGGGTGCGCCGGGGCAACACCTCGGCCGGGCCGACACTGCGGATCGGCGGCGCGAGCCGGCTGTACGAGGGCGCCGTCGTCCAGCTCGACGACGGCACCGCCCTCACCATCCGCTCCGTCCGCTCGATCGCCGCGGACGTGGTCACACTCGACGCGAACGTGCCCGGGACGCTGTTCGAAACCGACCGGCTGCACCTGGTCGAGGCTCAGGTGGACGCCCGGTTCACCGAGCCGTCGGGGACCGTGGTGACGGAGACCCACCGCAACCTCCGGCTCACCGGCGAGGCCCCGGCGAACCTGGTGACCACCCTGGCCGACCGCTCGCGGCTGGTGCGGGCGACGGCCCTGGCCGCGCTGTCCACCGACCCGGCGAAGTTCCCCGTGCCCGCGGTCGGATCCTGGCTGACGCTGGCGGACGGGGACGACGCCTACGGCAGCCTGAGCGTCGCCGACTTCGTCGGCGAGGACGGCGGCAGCGGCAAGCGCACCGGCATCGCCGCGCTGGAGGACATCGACGAGGTGGCCGTCTGCGCGGTGCCGGGCATGTGGTCCGGGACGGTCGAATCGGCCCTGGTGACCCACTGCGAACTGCTCAGGGACCGGTTCGCGATCCTCGACCCGCAGGACGGCCTGGACATCGAGGGCGTCCAGGCGTTCCGTGAGCCGTTCGACACCAAGTACGCGGCGCTCTACCACCCGTGGCTGGTCGCCCGCGACCCCTCGACGGGCCGCGACGTCGAGCTGCCGCCCTCCGGCCACATGGCCGGGATCTACGCGCGCGTGGACGTGGAGCGGGGGGTGCACAAGGCACCGGCCAACGCCGTCATCCGGGGCATCCGGCTCACCGACGGCATCGCCCAGGACATCACCAAGCGGCATCAGGACCTGCTCAACCCCAAGGGCATCAACGCGCTGCGGTTCTTTCCCGGGATGGGGCACCGGGTCTGGGGCGCCCGCACCCTCTCCTCGGACAGCTCGTGGAAGTACGTCAACGTCCGGCGGCTGTTCCTCTACCTGGAGGAGTCGATCGACGAGGGCACCCAGTGGGTGGTGTTCGAACCGAACGACGAGGCGTTGTGGGCCCTGGTCCGCCAGACGGTCACCAACTTCCTCACCACCGTCTGGCGCAGCGGCGCGCTCGCCGGCACCACCCCCGAGGAGGCGTTCTTCGTCGCCTGCGACCGCACCACGATGACCGAGGACGACCTGGCGAACGGTCGGCTGATCTGCGCCATCGGTGTCGCTCCGGTCTTCCCGGCGGAGTTCGTGATCTTCCGGATCCAGCAGAAGACCCGCGAGACCCAGCTCGCCTGAGCGCCCGACCGAGGACCGAGGAGAGGCCACCATGCCGCCCGTGACCAGGGACGATCCCTACGCGTCATACAACTTCCAGATCATCGTGACCAACGTCAGCGACGACGGCGTCGCGGTGAGCGGGTCCTTCACCGAGGTGAGCGGCCTGGAGCTGGAGATCCCGCCGATCGAGTACCGCACCGGGAGCGAGGACATCACCGTCCGCAAGATCCCGGGACTGAAGAAGTTCACCAACCTCACCTTCAAGCGCGGCATCACCGGCCACGTCGGTTTCTGGAACTGGGTGGTCGAAGCGCTCAACGGCAAGGTCCGGCGCACCTCCGGCTCGATCGTGCTGCTGGACGAGAACCGCACCGAAACCATGCGCTGGAACTTCGACCGCGGCTGGCCGACCAAGTACACCGGCCCGACGCTGAGCGCCACCAAGAACGAGATCGCCATGGAGACACTCGTCCTGGCGGTCGAGAAGCTGGAGATCGACGTCTGACATGGCCGCAGAAGCGCTCCCCGGGGTGTCCCTGACGCATCGGCCACGCGGCCTGGACGCGGAGCCGATGCGCACGGACGTGGCGGCGTTCCTGGGCGGGCTCCGCCGGGGCCCGCTCTCCACTCCGGTGCGCGTGGAGAGCTGGAACGAGGTGGTGGGCGCCTTCGGACCGCCGGACGGCGCCTTCGCCACCCCGTACGCGCTGCGCGGCTTCTTCGAGAACGGCGGCCGCACCGCCTGGGTGCTCCGCGTGTCCGGGCCGGCCACCACGGCCCGGACACGGTGGACCGCCGGTCCGCTGAGCGGCCTGGCCGCCACCGGCTACCAGGTGGTCGCCACCAGCCCCGGAGCCTGGGCCAACGGCGGGCGGGTCGCGATCCGTTACCAGGCCAGCACCGTCGCCGGGCCGGCCGGCGTGGGCGTGCGGGTCATGATGCCCGGCGAGGCGCCCGAGACCTTCCCCGGGCTGCCGCCCGCCGATCTGGCCGACCGGCTGACCGCCTCCCGCTACATCCGGCTGGTCCCGGACGGGCCGCCACCGCCACCGGGACGGCCCGGCCCGATCTCGATGTCCTGGGACCTGACGCTCGACGGCGGCACCGACGCGGCGCCCGGCCGCGGTGAGTACACGGACGCCGTGGCGCTCCAGGCCGAACTCCCGGAACCGGCGCTGGTGGCGCTGCCGGACCTCGGCGCGGACCTGACCGGCGACACCCACACCGAGGTGGTGCTCGAACTGCTGCGAAGCGTCGCGCCCCTGCACGACCGCCTCGCGGTCCTGGACGTACCGCCCGGGCAGGTCTCCGTGGACGAGGCGGTCGGCTGGGTGGGCTCCCTGGCGGCCACGGGCGACACCCGGCTGCTGGGCTGCGCCGCCGTCTACCACCCGCCGCTGCGCACCCCCGACGGGCATGCCCTGCGGACCGTCCCGGCGTCCGGACACGTCCTGGGCGTGATCGCCCGCCTCGACGGCGAGCGCGGGGCCCACCACACCCCCGCGGGCGCCGTGATCCTGGAGGCGGTCGACCTCGCGGCCGAGTACCCCGAGCCGCAGCAGGTCCGGCTGTTCGACGCGGGAATCGACCTGATCCGGTGCACCCGCGGGCGGGGGCTGATGGTGTGGGGCGGGCGCACCCTGTCCCCGGACCCGGGCACCCGCTACATCGCGCACCGCCGGCTGGTGCACCTGCTGGTGCGCGCGATCCGGCGGGTGGCGAGCCCCCTGGTGTTCGACGTCAACTCACCCGAGCTGCGGCTGACCCTGGTGCGGGCGCTGACCTCCGTGCTCCTGTCGGCCTTCCGGGCCGGGGCGCTCGCCGGCGACCGGCCCGAGCAGGCGTTCCGGGTGGTGTGCGACGACAGCAATAACCCGCCCGAGCAGGACCCGGGACAGCTGGTCTGCGAGATCGAGGTCGCCCCGGCCGTCCCCATGGAGTTCATCCGGCTGCGTCTCGTCCTCGGCCAGGACCGAGGTCTGGAGGTGATCGAGGCATGACCCTGGATCCACTGCCCAAATACCGCTTCCTGGTCACCCTCGACCCCGGCGACGCGTATCTGCCGCCCGCGCAGGCGCTGCTGCTGCCGCTGGCCGCGTCCGGCGCGTTCCAGGAGGTCACCGGGCTCGGCGCACAGTTGGAGGTGACCAGCTACCCGGAGGGCGGCCGCAACGACTCGGTCCACCAACTGCCGCTGCGCCACTCGTGGAACCGGATCACCCTCAAGCGCGGGGTGGTGCGCGACCCGGGGCTGTGGGCCTGGTACCAGGCGGGGCTCGCCGACTCGCTGGGCGCCCGCCGCGACGGCGCGGTGATCGTGCTCGGCCCGGACGGGGTGCCCGGCGCGGCATGGGCCTTCCACGGCGGGCTCGCCGCCAAGTGGAGCGGCCCCGACCTGCACGCGGAGCAGAACGCGATCGCCGTCGAGTCGCTGGAGATCGCGCACGAGGGGCTGACGAAGGTCCTGCAGGACGCCGCGGCGAACGCCTTGCCGCGCTTGGGCGAGGGGAGGTGACCGACGTGCCGAAGGTGACCATTCACCAGCTGGAGGTCCGGTTCCAGGTGGACGGCGACGACGGGGCCGTGTTCACGAAGCTGTTCAACAAGCACATCCAGGCCTGGGCGAAGCTGTACGAGGACCAGTGCGCACGCGCCAGACACACCGAGAACGAACGCCGTTTCGGTGACCAGGAGGCACTGTGAGCGTCGCACGCGCGGCCGCCGGGCTGCAGACGGTGACGAAAGCCGCACCTCTGCGCCGCGCGGGCGACGGTGACATGAGCCGCTGCCGCGGCGGGGCGAACGAGGAGGCACTGTGAGCGTGACGCCGGTGTCCTTCGCCCGTCAGGGCGCCGCCCGGGCGCGGCTGGAGATCGTCCGGCCGGTGATCGCCGACGAGCGGCAGCGGCGGATCCCGCTGCGGTTCAACCCCACCGACTACAAGCTGAGCAAGAGCAACACCTTCGCCGAGATCACCATCCCCGGCCTGGAGACACCGCCCCTCCAGTACGTCCGCGGCGGCACGGAGACCCTGACGGTCCAGGCGCTGGTGGACACCTCCGACACCCTGGAGAACGTACGGAAGACGTACGTGGACGCGGTGCGGAACCTGCTGCGGCCCGACAGCCGCGAACACGCCCCGCCGGTCGTCCGGTTCGTCTGGGACGAGGAGGTCTTCACCGGCGTCGTGGAGAAGCTGGACGTCAACTACCAGCTGTTCCGGCCGGACGGCGTGCCGCTGCGGGCCATGCTGGACCTCTCGCTCAAGGAGTTCCGCCCGGCCGCCGCGCAGGTCGCCGAGACACCGCGCTCGTCGCCCACGGTGGAGAAGAGCTATGTGGTGCGCCGCGGCGACACGCTCAGCTCCATCTCCGCCGCGCTGTACCGGCGGCCCGACGCCTGGCGGGAGCTGGCGCGCGCCAACGGCATCAGCGATCCGCGGGACCTGCGGCCGGGCCGGGTGCTGACCGTGCCCCGGCTGGCGTGAGGAGCGCGCGATGAGCACCCCCACGCCCGAAGTGGCGTCCCCCGACCGGTACGCGCCCGAGTTCGACGTGCGCGTCGAGGGCCTGGAGATGGACCCGTCCACCAAGAACGACATCATCGACATCAAGGTGAACCGGGACCTCGACGAGATGTCCGGCTTCGACCTGACCCTGAACAACTGGGACGACGTGGGCCTGCGGTTCAAGCACAGCGATTCACCGCGCTTCAGACTCGGCGGCCGGGTGTCGGTCCGGCTGGGCTACGCCGACAGGCTGCTCACCGTGGCCACCGGGACCATCTCCACGCTCAGCCCGAAGTTCACCGACGGGGCGTCGCCCACCGTCCAGATCAGCGGTGTGGACGGGCTGCTGCGGCTCAAGGACCGCAAGCCCACCGAGAACGAGACCAAGGTCTACCGCAATCTGCCCGACTGGCGCATCGCCGAGCAGATCGCCCGGCGCAACCACCTGCGCATCGAGGTCACCAGGGAGGGCCCCACGCACGACCTGGTGGTGCAGAAGAACCAGGACGACGCCACGTTCCTGCTGGAGCGGGCCAAGCGGCTCGACTTCGACTGCTACATCCTGCCGGACCCGAAGGACGGCGAGGACACGCTGTACTTCGTCCGGCCGACCGACGGCCGCGACGGCCGCCCGATCCGGGTGTACCGGCTGGCGTACGCACCCGGACTGAGCACCGGCCCCACCGACCAGCCCCGGGGACTGATCCCCAACCTGATCGAGTTCACCCCGACGCTCACGGTGTCCCAGCAGGTCAGCAAGGTCACCGTGCGTGGCTGGGACCCCCGTACCAAGCAGGCGATCGCGTTCACCGCGACCGCCGAGAACCTGCCGGCGGGGCAGAACACGGCCGACGGGCAGAGCGGACCGCAGGTCGCCGAGTCCACCCTCCAGGGCCGTCAGGAGGTCGTGGTCGACGCCCCGGTCGGCAGCGATCAGGAGGCCCGGGAGCTGGCGATCAGCCTGCTGCGCGAGCGGGCCTACGAGTTCATCACCGCTACCGGCAAGGTGGCGGGCCTGCCCGAGCTGCGGCCCGGCGACAACCTGGAGATCTACGGCCTCGGCCGCCGCTTCTCGGGCACGTACTTCGTCAAACGGGTCGAGCACACCCTCAACACCAGTGGTTTCTTCACCCAGTTCACCGCACGGCGGATCCATCAGGGGGATCAGTGACCATGAGGGGCACGCCACGCGCCCGCTCCACCGACAAGCGCTACTACGGCGTCGTCGAAGCGCTCGTCGTGGAGAACGAGGGCAATGACGAAGGCCAGGTCAAGCTGAGGTTCCCGTGGTTCGACGACACCACCGTCACCGACTGGGTCCGGGTCAGCCAGCCGTACGCGGGAGGCGGCTACGGCTCGGTGTTCGTCCCCGAGAAGGGCGACGAGGTGCTCGTCGCGTTCGTCCACGGGGACATGCGGTACCCGATCGTCCTGGGCGGCCTCTACAACGGCGAGGACAAGCCGCCGACCGCCCGCACCGAAGGCCGCGACCAGAAGACCATCCGGACCCGGCACGGCCATGAAGTGGTCCTCGACGACACCCGGTCCAAGGCCGCCGTACGGATCACCTCCGCCGCCGGACACGTGGTGGAGCTGGACGACGAGGGCAAGGCGATCCGGATCACCGCGGCCGAGGGCGGCGGCGTCACCGTGACCGCGCAGGGCGAGATCACCCTCAAGGCGCCGAAGGTGACGGTCGACTCGCCCTCCATCGACCTCGGCGGCGGCGCCACCGAACCGCTCGTGCTCGGCAACGCACTGCTCCAGGCGTTCAACGCGCACACCCACCCCTCCGCCGCCGGGCCGACCGGCCCGCCGGCCCCGCCGCTCACCCCGGCCGTGCTGGCCAAGAAGGCGAGGACGGCATGAGCGAGGAGTTCCTCGGGACCGGCTGGCGGTTCCCGATCCTGCCCGACGCGTCCGGACGGCTCGGCTACGCGGTCGGCGAGGAGAGCATCGAGCACTGCCTGCGGGCGCTGCTGCTCACCGGTGTCGGGGAGCGGGTCATGCGGCCGGAACTGGGCACCCGCGCCCAGGAACTGGTGTTCGCGCCCGGCAGTGTGCAGAACCTGCGCGACCTGGAGCACTCCATCGCCGTGGCCGTCCGCGACCACGAGCCGCGGGTGGAACTGGAGGAGGTCCGCGCGGAGGCCGACCCGGCCGACGAGTCGCGGATCACCGTCTCGGTCGTCTACCGCGTCCGGCGCAGCAACACCAAGGCCAACCTGGTGTTCCCGTTCTACACCGGGCTCACCGGGCTCACCGGCCTCGCCGGGGGCACCTCATGACCCTGCCCGCGCCCAAGCTGGACGACCTCACCTGGGCCGACATGATGGCGGCCATCCGCCGGCGGATCCCCGCCGAGTCGGACGGCACCTGGACGCTGCACGCCCCCGTCGACCCCGGCGTCACGCTCCTGGAACTCCTCGCCCACCTCCTCGAACAGCGGCTGTACTGGCTGGACCAGGTGCCGGACGCGCTCGTGGTCGCCGTCCTGCGGCTGCTCGGCCTGGAACCGCCGCGCCCCGCCCGCCCCGCCGCCACCGTGCTGAGCGTGGCCGCCCAGGAGGCGGGCACCGCCGTCCCGGTCGTACCCGCCGGGACGGCGCTGACCCGGGACCCCACGGGAGAGACCGTCTTCACCCTCGACGACGAGGTGGCCGTCTTCCCGCTCGCCGAGGGCGGTGAGGTCGGCGTGTGGACCGACCGCGACCGCACGGCGGACCTGCGGGCCCGCCGCGGCGTGCCGCTGCTGGCGGGCCACGGCGCCCCCGCCGAGGTCCGGTTCACCCTGCCGCTCACCGGGGCGCACCCCGCGCCCGGCCCGATCGGCCTGCTCGTCGAGCTGGACGCGCCCGCCGCGTCCGTGCCGTCGTGGCTGCCCGGAGCGGTCGCCGACGTGCCGCCCCCCGCCGAGCTGACCTGGTCCTGGTTCCGGCCGGGCACGGACGTCTCCGGCCGGTTCGGGAAAGACGTCTCCGGCCGGGCCGGGACATTCGAGAAAGTAGAGGACGGCACGGCCGGGTTCAGACGGTCCGGTGTCGTCCGGCTGTACCCCCCGGACGGCTGGACCACGCGGGACACCGGGCTCCTGGTGTCCACCCCGGCCGCCACCTACCCCGCCCCGCCCCGCCTCCTCCAGCTCGCCGTCAACGTCTCCGCCGCGCACCACCGCCGGCGCCGCACCGTGCGCGGCGCCGACCTCCGGGACCAGCTCGACGCGTGGCTGAGGCTGCCCGGCCAGCACCTCGTCCTGCCCGACGCCGCCGATCGCCTGCTGGAGGCGACCGTGCGCCTGGCGGGTGAGGAGTGGCGGCAGGTGCCGGACTTCACCTTCGGCGGCCCGGCCGACCGGATCTTCGTGCTCGACCGGACCGAGGGCGCGGTGGTGTTCGGCGACGGACTCACCGGACGCGTCCCCCGCCCGGACCCGGACCTGAGCGTCGAGTACACGACCGGCGGCGGCCGGGACGGCAACGGCGGCATGACCGGCAACTGGACCGCGGCCACGGACGTCCCGGCCGCGTCGGGCGCGATCTCGGCCGCCAACCTGGTACGGGCCGAAGGCGGCGCGGACCCCGAGACCATCACCGAGGCCCGCCGTCGCGCGGCCGCGTCCCTGGGGGAGGTGACCCGCGCCGTCACCGCCGACGACTTCGTCACCCTGGCCCGTACGACACCGGGCGTCGCCGTCGCCCGCGCCCACCCGTCCCTCGGCGAGCACCCCGGCTTCCCCTGCGCCACCGTGCCCGGCGCGGTGACGGTCCACATCGTCCCGGCGGCGCCCCGGGACGACCTCGACCGCGAGGACTTCGTGGCCGCGCCGCTGCCCGACCCGGGCATGCTGTGCGCGGTCGCCGCCCGCCTGGAACAGGCCCGGCTGCTCACCTCCGAGGTGTTCGTCCGCCCGCCGCGCTACCGCGAGGTGGCGCTGGGCGTCGCCCTGTCGGGCGACCCGGCCGACCGCGCCCGCGTGTCCGCCCAGGTCACCGCGGCGCTGCGACGCTTCCTCGACCCGCTCGTGGGCGGTGAGGACCAGGACGGGTGGCCGTTCGGACAGCCGCTGCGGCCCTCGGCCCTGCTGCAGGCCGCCCAGCGGGCGCTGGGGGACCTCGCGGACGTGGCCGCGGTGGCGATCGGCCTGGACGGGGCGGAGGCGGACGAGGAGTGCGACGAGGTGCCGCTGGGCGCGGGGGCGCTTCCCGTGCTGCGGACGGTCCGCACCCGGATCGTGCCCGCCGTCGAACCAGGGGAGGGGCTGGCATGACCGGCGGCGTGTGGTGGGAGAAGGACGCGGGGGAACGGGAGAGGGCGGACGGGCGGACCGTGCCCGGCCCCGGACCGACCGGTGTCCAGCCCGAACTGGTCGACGCGACCCGGGAGGCGGTCCGGACCGGCGTACGGGGCCGCATCGCGGGCCACACCCCGGACTGGACCGACCCCGACCGCCAGGACGCCGGCGTCGCGCTGGTCCGCCTCTTCGGCATCCAGGCCGAACCCGTGCTCGGCCGCGTCAACCGGCTGCCGGAGAAGGTGCTGGCCGAGCACCTGGCGATCGCGGGCGTGCGGCGGCGCCCGGCCGGCGCGGCCGCGGCGCTCCTGGAGTTCACCGTGAACCCGCCGGACGGCTCCTCCGTGCTCGTCCCGGCCGGGTTCCAGAGCGCGGCCTCGACGCCGGCGGGGCAGGTCGTCTACGAGACCGACCAGGACCTGTACGCCACCCCGGCCACCCTCGGCGACCTCGCCGTCCAGGAGGCCGGAACGCTGGAGCCGCTGCCGCTGGGCCCGTCCGGGCCCAGCCGTCCCTTCGCGCCCTTCGGCCGGGACCCCGAGCCCGGCAACGGGCTGTGGATCGGGCTCGCCGGGCCGGCCGCCCCCTACCCGCGGCTGTCGCTCGGCTTCGTGGTCGTCGCCGCTCCCCCCGCGCCCGCGGCCTCCGGCGGGACGGTGCCGCTGCCGCTGCCGCCCGGGCCGCTGCTGCGCTGGGACGTGCTGGACGGCACCCGGCTCGTCCCCGCCGAGCTGCTGCGGGACTCCACGGCCGGGCTCAGCGCCGGCGGGACCGTCGAGTTGAGGGTCCCGCGCTCCTGGGAGCCGGGCAGCCCGTCCGCCACCCGCCCCCGGCTGCGCTGGCTGCGGGTGCGGATCGCACACGGCGCCTTCGCGGGACCGGCGCCGGTGCTGTCCGGACTGCGGCTGAACGTGGTCGCCGCCACCGCCGCGCGCACCATCCGCGACGAGCCGCTGCAGCCCGTCCAGGACCCCGCGGCGAGCGGGCGGCGCCGCATGAAGCTCAGCCAGGTGCCCATCCTCGCCGGCTCGGTGGTCATCGAGGTCGACGACGACGCGGGCGGCGGCGTGTTCGGCACCACGGCCGGCACCACGTCCCGGTGGCGCGAGGTGGAGAGCCTGGCCGGGTACGGCGCCGACGACCGGGTGTTCACCGTGGACCACGACAGCGGTGAGGTGACCTTCGGGGACGGCGTCAACGGCGCGGCCGTCCCCCCGGGCTTCCGCAACGTCCGGGCCGTGCGCTACCGCGTGGGCGGCGGCAGCGCCGGCGCCGTACGGGCCGGCGCGGTGGGCGGGGTGGTGACCGCGCTGCCGTTCGTCACCGGCGTCAACAACCCCTTCCCGGCCTCCGGCGGAACCGACGCCGAGCCCGACGCCGACGCCATGCGCCGCGGTGTCGGCGAACTGCGGGCGCGCGGCCGGGCCGTGGCCCCGGCCGACTACGGTCTGCTCGCCACCCGGGCGCCCGGCGCGTCGGTGGCCCGCGCCCGGGGCGTCCCCGGCCTGCACCCCGACTTCCCCGGGGTGCCGATCCCCGGCGTCGTCGGAGTGCTCGTGGTGCCGTCGGCGCCGCCCGTACCGCCGGGCGACGACACCGGCGAACCGCCGGTCCCCACCGCCGCGACCCTGCGGGCCGTCGCCGACTTCCTGTCCCGCCGGGCCGCGCCCGCCGGGGTCACGGTGGTCGCCGCCCCCGCGCCGTACCGCCGCGTCCAAGTGGAGTCCTGGGTCACCCTCGACCCGGACCTCGACCGGGCCGCGGTCCTGGCCCGGGCCGGCGACGCGGTGCGCGGCTACCTGGACCCGCTGCGCGGCGGCGAGGACGGCGCGGGCTGGCCGTTCGGTGGCGCGCTGCGCCACACGGCGCTGGTGCGACGGCTCCTGGCCGTCGACGGGGTGCTGGCCGTGACCCGGCTCTCGCTCACCGTCGACGGAGTGCGCCACCCGCCCTGCACCGACCACGCCCTCCCGCCCCACACTCTGGTCTGGCCGGAGCGCCCGCTGCTGATCCCGGTAGGTGAGCAACCATGACCTGCGCACCGCACCCCGCGACCTTCCGCCTCCTCGACGCCTACGTCGGCTGGGACCAGCAGGAGGCGCACGGCCTCGTCGGCTTCGACGACCCGGCCGGCCTCCGGCTCGCCTACCGCGGCACGGCCCCGGAAGGCCCCACCAGGGACCAACTCCTGCCCTGGTTCCCCGACCCGCGGCTGGCCCCCGGGTGCGGGCCGTGCGCCTGGTACCTGCTCGTCCCGGACGAGCGGCGGCTGCTGCGCCGCGACGTGTGCGGCGACGCCTTCACACCCGTCCGGCCGCCCGGCTGCGACCCCGCCCCGCCGCGCGAGCCCGTCTCGGTGGCCGCGCGCGGCCACCGGCTGGCCGTGGTCGAGTCCGACCGGGTGCTGGTGTGGCGCCGCGAGGGCGAGCAACTCGCCGGGGTGATCCGGGTCGAGCGGCCGCGGTGGGCCGCGCCGGGCCCGGACGACGAGGTCCTGGTGGCCTGCCGGGGCAGCACGCTCCTGCGGCGGTTCGACTCGACGGGCGGCTTCCGCGGCGTGCTGCGCACCGGCGCGCGCGGCGAGGTCATCGGCCTGCGCACCGGACCGGGGCAGACCGTGTGGCTGCTCACCGACGACGGCGGACGGCTCAGGATCCACCGGGGCGGTCGCCGCCGCCCCTTTCGCACCGCCACCGTGGCCGAACTGGCCGCGGCCCTGCCGCCGTCCGCGCTCACCTCGGCGGACGAGGACGGGTTCTGCCTGGGCGAGAAGGGCCCGGACGGCCCCCGGACCACCTGCTTCACCTGGCGGGGACTGCCCCGGGACGCCGCGCCGCGGGCCGCCGACGCGTATGTGACCAGCGGGTCGTACGTCACCACCCTCATCGACAGCGGCATCTCGCGGTGCCGCTGGCACCGCGTACGCGTGGACGCCGACGTGCCCGCAGGGACGGCGGTCGCGGTCGGGATCGTGGTGAGCGAGGACGACCGGTACGACGAGAGCGACTGGCAGGCCTCGGCCCCGGGCGTCACGGACTTCCTCGTCGACCAGCCGCCCGGCCGCTTCCTGCGGCTGCGGCTGCGGTTGTCGGGCGACGGCGGCGCGACCCCCGTCGTCCGCCGGATCCGGCTGGACTTCCCCAGGGTCACCAGCGCCGACCTGCTGCCGCCCGCCTTCCGGCAGGACCCCGCGGCCGACGACTTCACCGAACGCTTCCTGTCGTTGTTCGACGCCACCCTCGCCGAGGTCGACCGGGTGATCGAGCGGTACCCGGCGCTGCTGGACCCGGCGGGCGTCCCGGACCGGGTGCTGCCGTGGCTGGCCGGGCTGCTGGGCCTGTCGTTCGAGGCGGGCTGGGACCCCGCCACCCGGCGCGCGCTGCTGGCCGCGGCCCCGGAGCTGTACCGGCGCCGGGGCACGCCGGGGGCGCTGCGGGAGGCGGTGCGCATCGTGTTCGGGGTGGCGCCGGTCATCGACGAGTCGGCGGCGGACCGCCGCTGGGCGCGGCTGCGCGAGGCCGTGGGCGGCACCCCGGCGGGATCGGGCCAGGCTGAAGAGCTGGGATCCGTCCGGTTGTTCGGCCGGTCGGCGAGCCGGTTCCGGCTCGGCGGCTCGGCGCTCGGCTCGGCGCCGCTGCGCGCGTTCGGCACCCCGGACAGCGATCCGTACACCGCGCACGCGCACCGGTTCCGGGTGCTCCTGCCCGCCGGCTCGGCGGACGGGGCGGCGCTGCGGCGGCTGGTGGAGCGGCAGGCACCCGCGCACACGGTGGGGTCGGTGCGCACCGGGGGTGCGGGGTTCGTGGTGGGCGCGCGGTCCACGGTCGGCGTGGACACGGCGTTCGTCCCGCTGCCCGCGCCCGTGCTGGGGGGTGAGCGCCCGGTGCGGCTGAACCGCGACGGGGTGCTGAGGCCGGGGCCGAGGGGGCCGCGCCGAGGAGTGGGCGTCGGAGTCGTCTCCGCCGTCGGTGTGCATACGCGAGTGTCGTGAGAGGACGGGCGATGACGGAGCCAGGGACGACAGGGACATCGAGGAGCGGGGAGTTCGACGCGCCACCGCTGCGCCGGCTGCGGTACTTCCACGGCCAGATGCTGGGCGCGCGGGACTTCCAGCGCGAACAGGAGTACCACCGCGAGAAGTCGCGACTGCGCATGCGCTGTCTGCTCGGCTACGGCGTGGTGTGCGGCCTGCACGTGGAACCGGTGCCGCGGGACGACGACGACTGCCCGCCGGACACCGCCGGGGAATCCGCGCTGCCCGAGGAGTCCGGGCTGCCCGAGGAGTCGGGGCCGTCCGAGGAGTCGGGGCCGTCCGAGGAGTCGGGGCTGCCCGAGGAGAGCACGGAAGCCGGCGGTGCCGAGCCGGCGGAGCGCACCCGGCGCAGGGCCAAGGTGGCGATCACGCCCGGTCTCGCCGTGGACTGCGACGGCAACGAGGTCGTGGTGCGCGGCGCCTGCGTGATCGACCTGTGGAAGGCGCTTCCCCCGCACGAACGGGACACCGACACCGTCTGGGTCGGCGTCGAGTACGCCGAGCGGCCCGTGGAGCCCACCCGCGCCGTCTACAACGACGGCTGCGCGGACACCCCCGACTGCGAGTTCGGCTGGACGGAGGAGTGCCACAGGGTACGGGTCACCGGCTGCGAGCCGCCGGCCGACGAGCGCTGCGACACCTGCTGCACGCCCTGCGGGCACAAGGTGCTCTGGCTGGCCAGGATCGACTGCGTGGACTGGCACGAGCCGGTGCGCCGCGACCGGATCCACATGAACGTACGCCGTCCGTTCGGCCGCCATCTGCCCACGGTGATCACCGGTGTCAACTGGATCCACGGACACACCTACACCATCGACGAGGCCAAGGACCTCCTCGGCACCCACGACGAGGACGGCGGGCTCGTGGTGCGGTTCTCCGCCGACGTACGGTCCGACACGCTGCGGCCCGGCGTGGTGGAGCTCCAGGTGATCGAGGGCGGCAGCGGCCGCAACGCCTCCACCTGGTACATGGGCGGCACCTTCGCCGAACCGGACCCGGAAACAGGCGGTGAATGCGGCAAGTTCACCCGGGAGTTCCGCTACCGCCAGACCACCCGCGAGACGCTGCAGGACGGCGACCGCGTACTGATCACCGTCCGCGCCGCGTTCATCCTCGACCGCTGCTGCCGCCCGGTCGACGGCACCCACGTCGGCGGACGCGTACCGACCATCGACGCCGGGGCGACCCCGGCCGCGGCGCACGGCGACTGCCACCTCCCGCCCTCGGGCATCGGCCCCTGGACCTCCGGCACCGGGGCGGGCGGGGACGTCTTCGAGAGCTGGTTCTTCGTGAAGGAGCGCTGATCATGCGAACAGACTGCGGATGCGGCTGCGGTGGCGAGGCCACCCGGACCTCCGCCTTCGTACGCCCCCGCTTCTTCGCCGGGCAACTGCTGACCGAGGACGACCTGAGCCTGCTGGTCGAGTACACGACGGCGAAGAGCAGACTGCACAACCGGTCCCTGTACGGGCCGGGGGTCGTCTGCGGCCTCGGCGTCACCTGCGACCCGTGCGGCGGCGGAACCGTGGCGGTCCACCCCGGACACGCGCTGGACCGCGCCGGAAACGACATCGTGGTGCCCTGCACCGAACGGGTCGACGTCACGGCACTGGTGCGGGAACTGCGGATCAGCGGCCTCGGCGTGGACTGCGGGGCGGACTGCGGCGACGACGGCGGGCGCCGCTACGGGCTCTATGTGCGCTACCAGGAGTCCCCCGTCGAGCCGGTGGCACCGTACGCCACGGAGGAGCCCTGCCCCGCACCCGGATGTGTGCCCTCCAGGATCCAGGAGGGGTTCCGCTTCCTCGTCGGACGGGCCGACGTCGAGGACCACCGCCACAACCCCGGCACCCGGCTCCTCGCGAGCCTCGGCGACCTCCCACGGGCCGACCGGGCCCGCACCCGCGACCGGCGGCTGGGGATGTACACCGACGCCCTCCTCGTCGCCTCGCTCGGCACCGGCCGGACCTTCCGCTTCGACGCCGCCGACGCGCGGCGGTACGCCACCGCTCTCGCGTGGCTGCGCGAGAACGCGGGCGGTGAGGGCCCGCCGCCCCCGCCGACGGCCCGTGAGACGACCGAACACGTGCGCGCGCTGGCCGCCGCCGTCGCCCGGTTCGACACCTACGACCCGGCCGGGCAGGAGCAGCTCGGGAGGGACTACCCGGACCTCGCCACCGTGCGGGAGGCCCGCGCCGTCCTGGGCACGGCCTGCGAACGCCTCAGGGGCGCCGACCTGGAGGCGGCGTGGCCGGACCCGCTGCGCCGCACGATCGCCCGCGCCGTCGTCACCGAGGCCGCGGCCCGCGTCGTACCGGCGCAGGGCGACCCGGACGCGCCGCTGGAGGTGCGGATGCTCGCCCAGGGCACGCCGCTCGGACACGCGCTGCGGGTGGAGTTCCGCGCCGACATCGCCCTGATCCGGGAGTGGCTCCTGGGCCGTCTCGACCAGGCCGCCGACCTCGCCGACTGCGCGCTGCGCACGGACGTCGCCACCGTCGACGTACCACCGCTGCTGCCGCCCCCGCCGTCGGACAGCACCGAGAAGGCGACCGTCGCCGAGGCGCAGCAGATCGCGGAGGCGGCCGCGGCGCTGGGCACCGCGCTGCGCCGGTTCCTGACCGACGCCGCGTGCGCCACCCTGAACCCGCCGTGCGGCGACAGCGCCGACACCGACGTCCTGCTCGCGCACGTGGAGCTGGAAGGCTGCGATGTGGTGCGGGTCTGCTCCGCCACCCGGGAACAGGTGCTGCCGGGCGGATCGGCGTACGGCGAGTGGCTGCCCAAGCTCTACCGGCTGCGGGAACTCGCCGAGCGCGTGTGCTGCGGCCCCCTCCCGTCGTGCCGTAAGCCTGCGCTCCCCTCGGAGGGCCCGGTGGCGCGCCCGTACGCGGAGGGACTGCTCGGCGACTGGCCGCGCACCGGCGACCTGGAGGAGATGCTGTCCCTGCTGCTGACCCCCGCGCCCGGCGAGACGCCGCCCAAGGCGCTGCACGAACAGGTCTACACGACCCCCAGCGAAGTCACCGACAGCATGCGGGAACTGGCCGGGCTCAGGACGCAGGTCGCGGACCTCACCGCCGCCCTGGAGGGGCTGCGCGCCCAGATGAGCAGCGCGGAGACGCAGGTGACCCACCTGGCGGAGCGGCTGCCGGAACGGCTCGGGCCGCGCCTCGCGCAGCTCGAAGGCAACCCGGACCGAACCGGCGAGGCCCCGGAGCGGGCAACCGGCGAGGCCCCGGACCGGACACCGGGCCAGGGCCCGGACCAGACCTCTGACCAGGCCCCGGACCAGGCCTCCGACCAGGGCCCGGACCATGCCTCCGACCAGGGCCCGGACCATGCCTCCGACCAGGGCCCGGATCAGGCCGACGGGCCCGCCAAGCCGCCGGCCAAGCGCGCCCGGGCGCCGCGTACCCGGAAGTCCGGTGAGACGCCATGACGGGACCCCTGCGCCCCGCCTTCCACGAAGGCCAGGTGCTGGCCGCCGCGGACCTGACGGCCACGGTGGAGTACGCGCGCGGCCGGGCCGCGCGGTACGCGCGGCACCTGCACGAGTGGGGCATCGTCGAAGGGCTCGGCCTCACCACCGAGCCCCGCACCGACCCGCTGACGGGCGTCCGCCATGTCGAGGTGAGCGTCGCCGCGGGGATGGCCGTGGACGGGACGGGCCGCGAAGTGGTCCTCACCGAGCCGGTCGTGCTGCGCGAGAGCGACTTCGAAGCGGTCAACGGCGCCGACCAGCCCACCGACGAGCCGTACCCGGTCTTCCTCACCGCCGCCGACCGGGAACCGGCCCGGGCCCCCGGGCCGGTCTCCTGCTCCGGGAGCGCCACCTCGACCCGCGTGGAGGAGTCGTACCAGATCCTCTTCGGGCGCCGGGGCGACGAGCGGCTGGCCGAGGAGCAGCGGCCGCCCGCCATCGGCGAGCCGCCGGCCGATCCGCCCGCCCGCTGGCTCGTGCTGCTGGGCTACGTCCGATGGGCGGACGGCCACTTCAGCGGCGTCCAGACCCGCGCGCGGGGCGTCGCGGTGCGCTTCGCGGGCGTGCGCGCGGACACCGTCGCGGCCCGGTCCGGCACGCTGACCCTGCGGACCGACCCGGCGGCCCAGGAGGGCAGGCCCGCGCTCGTGCTGTCCGGCGGTGACCAGCCCAGCCTGGTCTTCGGCCTCTATCAGGGCGGCGGCGCGGTCTCCCCGCTGATGACCGTGGCAGCCAACGGCAACCTGACGATCGAGGGCAGCTTCAGCGGCCGGATGGCGGCCGGCAGCACACTGGTGGCCTCCGGAACCGCCACCGACGGGATGCTGCTGCCGCTGCCCTCCGGCATCCTCCCGGAGCAGGTCGCCGACGGCCGCGTGGTCCTCCATGTCCATCTGACCCCGCGCACCCCGCCCTTGCCCGACGGGACGCTGTGCGGCCCGGCCGAGGCCACCGTGGACGGCGACCGGCGCGTCCGCTGCCGGGTGCGCCTGTACGACCCCCTGGCGACCCCGGCGAAGGTCGTCGAACAGCCCGGGGCGGTCGACTTCCTCGTCCTGGCGACGGTCGCGGCGACGAACGGCGGTGGCTGACGATGGCTCTTTCCGTGGTGTACGCGGCCGACACGGGCCACGTCGTGGGCGCGCTGGCCCTGACCGGCGTAGCCGCCCCGGCCGATGTGGCCGCCCTCGTGGGGCGCGCGCTGCCGCTGCGCGTCTCCCTGGGGCAAGGCCGGACCGCGACCCTTCCGCTGAACGCCCGGGACCTCGCCGTGGCGGCCGTGGACGACGAACCGGCCGCCCTCACCGACCCGTTGTCCTTCGGCGTCGAGGTGACGGGTGAGGGCAGACCCAAACCGGCGCTGGTGCGTCTCCCGTCGTGGACCGACGGCATCGCGCTGGCCAAGGACGGGCTCACCGTCACCGTGCAGGTGGCCGTGGCCCGCCCCACCCCCGTCGTCGCCCTGGTCTCCGACGAACAGGACACCCATGTGCTCGCCGGGGAGATCCCCGCCCAGCAGACCCAGGTGAAACTGCCGGTGACCCTCACCGCGGGCAGCGTGCACGGGGTGCTGGTGCTCCCGGCCGGCTGGGCGGGCCACCTGGAGAAGGCGGCGGTGACATGAGCGCCCCCACCGGGCCGGCCGTCGGCGGGACCGGCGACATCACGGTGCGCCGGTGCACCGTGACGGTGGTCCGGCGCGGTGGGTGGAGCTGGGGGCCCGACCCCCGCGGCCTGGTCCGCCAGGTGGTCGACGCCCTGCCGGAGCTGCTGGCCGACCACTTCGCCGAGCGGCTGGCGGAAGACGGACCGGACGTGGAGATCACCGAGCCGCTGACCGTCACCGTCCGGCAGGGCCGGCCGCGAGGGCCCGGCCGGCCGCCGGGCGGCGGCCCGCCCGTCGAGGTCCACTTCGCGCCGGTGCCGGTGGTGGCAGTCCCGGCCGAGCCGCCCGCCGACGACGCCGCGTCCCTCCAGGACGCCTTCGCGGAGTCCTTCGCGGCGGAGCCGGAACCCCGGACCGTCCCGGGCGCCGCCGCGCTCTTCGCCGAACTCGCCGAGCGCGGGGAACTGGACGCGCTGCTCGCGCTGTTGCCGGACGAGACGCTGCGGACCTACCTCCTCGCCCTGCTCGGCGCCGACGACCCGGCGGCCGCGCGCCTGCTCGCCGAACTCGTCGGCCGCGCCCCCGTTGCGGGCCCTGCGCCCGCCGAGGCGCTGCCCGAGCGGCTGCGCGCCGCGGTCGCGGGCCTCGACGCGGCGGACCTGCCCCGGGTGCTCGCCGGCTTCCTGGCATCGGCCGACCGCGAGGAGGCGCTACGGCTTGCGCGGCTCCCGGCGGGCCCGCGAGACCAGCCCGACCGGGCTGACCGGGCTGACCGGGCCGCCGGGGCCGCCGGGGAGCCGCCCCGGGCGGCGGAGGACACCCGTGGGGCGCGGGCCACGGGGGAGGTACGGGTGCGGTCCGTGCTGCCCTTCCTGCTCGCCGGGCCCCTGGCGCGTATCGGATACCTCGACGCCATCGGACCCGCCCTGGCGGGTATCGAACTGGCCGAGGACACACCGCTGTTCGCGGCGGCACTGGCGTACAAGGTGCTGGGCGTGACCGCGCGGGGCTGGCGCCGCGCCGAGGGGGACGCCGAGGCCGCGGCCGCCTTCGCCGGGCTCGCGCCGCCCGTCGCCGAGGAACGGCTGGCCGACTTCGCCCGCCGGGTCCGCCCCGCGCTCCCGGTCCTCGACGGCGTCCTGGCGCTGTCGGTGGGCCGCGGCCACGACCCCGCCGACCCGCTCCTGATCACGGGCACCACCCACGTCGACGGCGGGCTGCTCCTCGTCGACGCCCAGGGCATGTTCCCGGTCGCCTGGGCGGCGGAGGCCGCCGGGCTGCTGCCGCACTGGCAGACCTGCGGACGGCCCCCCGTGCTGCTCTGCGACGGCCCCCTGCCCCCCGGCACCCTGCGCGAACTCGCGGCGGCGGGCGTCCCGTTCCTCACCGGCGTACGGCCGCTGCGCGGCGACCCGGTGGTGCGGCTGCCCTGGCGCACACCGCTGTGGGCCGGCGCGGGCACGGCGCCGGACACGCGCCTCGCCGCGGAGCTGCCCGACCACGCCGAACGGCTCGCGGACCTGGTCACCGCCCTGGCCACCGAGCGCCGGGCGGTGCCGCTCGCGCGGGACGGCGGCCTGGAGCGCACCGTCACCCTGGCCGCGGGGCTCGGCCTGGCCACGATCGCCTGGACGCTCTGGCGCGACCGCGAGACGCCCGATCCGACGGCCGCCCTCGTCCGCTTCGCCGACCTGGAGGCCACGGTGCGGTACGAGCCCGGCGCCGTCCGCGTACGGGTGCCGAGGGGACGGCGCCACGCGGACCTCCTGGCCGGCGGCCTGCTCGCCGATGTGCCCGACGTGGCCTGGCTGGGCGGCCGGACCCTGACCTTCTCGGCCGGGTGACGGGCATGGGCGAACCAGCGGTGGAGCACCTGCGGATCCGTCTCGCCGGCCTGCACCGGGCGCTCGGGGCCGCCGTCGAGCGTCAGGCCCGGCTCGCCGCCCGCCTCACCAGGCCCGACCTCACCCCGTACTGCGTGACTGACGAGCAGGTCGAGGTGCTGCTCGGCGAGGTGCACGCCTTCACCGACACCATGGCCGAGCCGTACGCCCCCCGCCGGGTGGAGCCGGACGCCGAACGGGACCTGAGGCGGCGCGCGTCCGCCCAGGGCACGCCACTGCCGCTGGACGCGCTCGCCACCCGCTTCGGCCTGACCCGTGCGGAGCAGGACGCGCTGCTCCTCGCCGCGGCGGTCGAACTGGACCGGGGGTACGAGCGGATCTACGCGTACATCGTGGACAACCTCAACCGCCGCCTGCCGAGCGTCGAACTGCTGGTGACGGTGGGCGCACTGAGACACGAAGAGGCCGAGGAAGATGCGGGTAGCGCGGCGGCCCGCCTGGCCCTGCGCCGGAGCCTCGGCCCGGCCGGGCCGCTGCGCCGCTACGGCCTGCTGCGCCCGCACGGGGAGGCCGCCGTCGAACTGGCCCAGGAACTGGTCGTCGGCCCCGGGGTGCTGGACTTCCTGCTGGGCTGGGGCGGCGACGTCGGACTGCTCGGCCACGACCCCGGCGAGGTCGCGCCGCCGGAGCCGCGCGTCCTGTCCCCGTACCTCTCGTCGGACGAACTCACCCGGCTGGGCCGCGCCCTCGGCTCCGGCGACATCGACCTGGCCGGGCTGTGGGGCTGCCCGCCCGACGGCCAGCTCGACGCCGCACAGGCGCTGGCCCGGGCCGCGGGGGCACCGCTGCGTACTCTGACCGACGACCCCGAGGCCGACCTGCGGACGGCCGCCGCGCTGGGCGCGGTGCTGTGGATCCCCGCCGACGACCTGCACGGCGAGTCGCGGCGGCACCACGCCGACGCGGTGTCCGCCGCGCTGCCGCGCTCACGCGTACCGGTGTGCCTGACCGGCCTGAAACCATGGCGCCCGCCCGGCCTGCTCGCCGCGCGCGCCTACGCCGAACTCACCGTGCCCGTCCCCGGCTTCACCGACCGCCGCGCCATGTGGTCGGCCGCCCTCCCGGACCTGAACGGCACCCTCCTGGAAGACCTCGCCGTCCGCTACCGGATGAACGGCGGCGAACTGCGCGCCGTCGCCTCGGTCGCGACCGCCGGGGCACGCCTGGCCGGCAACGGCCACCCGCAGCCGCTCGCCGACCACGTCGAACCCGCCATCGCCACAGTCACCCGCGGCCGCGGCGGCAGCGCCGTCCACTCGATCGTTCCCCGTCGCACCGTCGACGACCTGGTCCTGCCCGACGTCCAGTTCCGCCAGATCCTGGAGATCGCCTCGGCCTTCCGCGCCTGGCCCCGCATCGCCGAGAGCTGGGGCTTCGCCCGCGGCTCGGGTCATGGCGGGGTCAAGGCGCTCTTCACCGGGGAGCCCGGAACCGGCAAGACCATGTCCGCCGAGATCGTCACCGGCATGCTCGGCCTGGAACTGCTCAAGGTGGACCTCGCCCAGGTGGTCTCCAAATGGGTGGGGGAGACGGAGAAGAACATGGAGACCGCGTTCCGGCAGGCCGAGGAGAGCCACGCGGTGCTGCTCTTCGACGAGGCCGACGCGTTGTTCGGCAAGCGGGGCGAGGTGAAGCACGGCACCGACCGGTACGCCAACCTCGAGGTCGGCTATCTGCTGCAGCGCCTGGAGGCCAGCGACGGTCTGGTGATCCTCACCAGCAACCTCAAGGACAACATCGACCCGGCCTTCACCCGGCGCTTCCACTTCGTCGTCCACTTCCCCCGCCCGTCCGCCGCCGAGCGTCGCCGCCTGTGGCGCATCGCCTTCCCCGAGGAAGCCCCCCTCGCCCCCGACGTGGACCTGGACGCCCTGGCCCGCCTCGACATGACGGGCGCCGGCATCACCGCGGCGGCCCGCACCGCCGCCCTTGCCGCCGCCGACGCCGGCAGTACCGTTATCGGTATGCGCCATGTGGTGCGCGGGGTGGCCCGCCAGTTCCAGCGCGAGGCGCGCCTCCTCCGCCCGACCGAACTCGGCCCGTACGCCGACCTGCTCGGCGACACGTCCAAGGGGTGACGCCGATGCTGCCCACCGAACCCCCGCTCTCCCTCCACCGGCTAGTGGCTCCCGTCCCACCGGCGCGTACCCAGGAAACGGCGACGGCCACCCGCCAGGTGCCGGCGCCGGCCCCGGTGCCGGTGAGCAATGCGGCAGTGGCCCATGGCATGCACGCGCTGGCTGGGACAGCGTCGGCCGCCGCCCAGGACCAGCTCGGCAACGCGGCCATGGCCAAAGCGGCCGCACAGGCGGCCCCGGCTGTACCGCTGCTCGTCATGCCGCTGAAGACCCAACGGCAGTAGAGAAACCTGAGAGCAAGTCGGGGAGGTGGGCGGCGCGGACTGCCTGGAGTGACAAGCTCGCGATGGCAGTGGATACGCGCCCGCTGGGGCCACGCCCCACGGGCCGGGCCGCGCTCACTCCCCCTCGCGTGCCGCGACCTTGCGCCGCAGCTCCTCGACCTGCTCGATCAATTCCCGTGCCGCCCCCACAAGCTCCTCTTGGGCGCCGATGTCCAAGTCGTGCACCTGACGCTCTGTCTCACGCAGTTCTGCCGCGTGGAGTTCTTCCAGTACCGTCATCAGGGATTCGCCTCGCTGCTTCACCCTGTCCAGACGAGTGGTCTTCTCCCGCAGCCGGAAGACGGTCGCCCGGCCTGCGGCGAGCTCGGACAGCCGATAGCAGACCACCTCCCTGTTATGCCAGGGTGGGCTGTTCGTGCCGAGGGTGTAGCCGAGGGGCAGAAGATCGGGATCGAGCGCGAGGAGCTTCCGTTCCGTCCCGGCGGAGGAATCCGGGGCGGTCACAGGGCCGCCCCGGGTCGGCGGGACGGCCAGCCACCACGGCTGACGGGTACACACGAACAGAAGGTCGAGACGCCATAGATCGACCTCGGCGAGTACGAGGAACTCCGTCGGCAGATCGACCCCGTAGCACTCGCGCATGACCTCCGGCACGGACAAACCGTTCTCGTAGAGGGCGTGTGCCAGACGGGCCATCGAGGAGTAGTCTGCGCGGGACGCCTCCGTCCGCAGCCGCCGGAGTGCGGACTCGTCCATTTACTTCTTCCCCGTCTTCTTGTTCTTCGCTGCTTCCGCGTTCTTCTCGGCCTCGTTCTTGGCCTCCTGCAGCAGGACGCTCAGCTTGCGCCAGACACTCTTGAGTTCCTCCGCCGTCAACGCGGTGACGATCTCGCGCGTCATGGTCTCCGTCCTGACCAGGATGTCGTGCAGTCTCTGATCCCCGGATCTGCGCTGTTCCTCCGGCGGGATCTTCTCTTCGAGATATTTCTGTACCGATTTCTCCATTGCCTCGATGCGCTTCTTGATCTTCGGGTCATCCACCGTCAGGTCAGGGTTGTCCACCATCATCTTGATGACGGCCTCCACATGCGAGAAGACTTCCGCCCGCACGAAGTTCTTGGCCGGGAGACCCAATCCCTGATTCGCCAGGAAGAGCTCGTTGGCCAGTACTTGGGCGTTCGCCATCGACTGCGACTGCAGCATGATCGCGTACGCCATGTGGCGTTTGCTGCGCGCGCTCGGTCCACGCACCGCGAGTTTGCGACCAGGGTCGTGCAGCTTCGCATCGGAGCTGACGGACGCGCTTTGGTCATGGACGATGGAGAAGGCGCTGCCGTAGAGACGCAACAGCCACTTGCGGAAACTACGCCCTTCCCCTTCACCGAAACCAAAGGGAAGTTCCTTCCTGGCCGCCTCATCGGCCCGGTTCTGCATCATCTGGAAAACGCCGTTCCGGCGATCCTCGTCCCACACCTTGACCAGGGTGTTGGGCTCGGTGGGATACGTCATCTCCGGGATACGCCGGGCGACGGCCGCCCGGACCGCCCGGTCGACCGCGTTGGCGAGCTGCGTCAACTGGACCACCCGCTCCTGGGCGCCCTCCTCCCAGTGGAGCTCCTCGAAGTCGTAGCCACCGACGATCATGATCGGGTCACCGGCGATGACGTGGAGGATCTGTTCGTACGCGGCGAGCACGCCGCGGCCCTTGGGAGCGCGGACTCCGCCGTCAGGGTCCTGGCTCAGGACCTGCACCTGCTGGTTGACCTTGCTGAGGACGGCGACCGCACGCTTGGTGTGCGTGGACGTGAAGACACGTTCGCGCAGGAGCCCGTACGGCACCGCCTTCGCCCGCTTGCTGCCGATGCCCTTCCCCTCCACGTCACGTGCGGCCTTCTTGTGCGCGTCGTCCAAGCTGACGTACGTGTTCTTCACGGTGCTGAACGGAACGGTCTTCTTACTGTTGACATCGAACCACTCGGGAGTCCAGACGAAGCCGAACGCGATCATGCGCAGTTCGTCCGGCCGTAGGATCGACCCCAGTGCCTGGGAGATCGCAGGGACGCCGGCGTTCGAGCGCTCCGGGTCCAAGCGGTTCGCGGAGTTGACGCCGATGATGACGGCGGTCCTCGCCCAGGCCGCCTTCTTTTCGGGGGAGCCGCTCCACGCCTCTTCGAGATAACGCGCGGCGACCCTCGGCTTTGCCTTCACCTCATTGGGAGTCGCCACCATGGTGATGACGAAGGCGACCGCGTGCTTCACCCCCATGGGGTTGTCGATTTCGCGCAGAGCGCCGATCGACCCGGCGGCATCGTCGAGCCCGGTCGACGCCGCAGCCTTGCCGATCTTGTAAGGGAAGAGCCTCTTGAACGGGGTCTTTTTCTCTGGGTTGATGGCGACCGTGATGAAGTAGGTGTTTCGGGCCGCTTGTTCTAATTTGATGCGGGAGAGTCCATGGCGCGCTTTGATGGCCGGAAGCCCTCGTCGTATGGTCTCCTCCGTCGCCGACTTGGTGTCCAGCAGGCGCGCCGCCTCGCGTACGGCGGCGTCGAGGGCGCGCAGCATGTCCTTCCTGGACCGCTTGTCGGGACGCTTCTTCCTCGGATCGCGCCGGTCCTTCCGCTTCGGCCTCCGCCGGTCCGGACGTCGCCGCTGGTCCGGGCGCCTCCGGCGGCGCGGCCTGCCCGGCCGCTTCCGGTCCGGGCGGCGCTTCGGCTTCGGCTTGGGCTTCTTCTTCTCGAACTTGACCTTGATCTTGGCCCACAGCTTCTTCACCAGGCCCACGATCTTGTCGATCACCCAGTCCACCGCCCGGTTCACCGGCTTGGTCATCGCCTGGACGATCTGCTTGACCTTGGCGGCGATGCCGCCCACGCCCAGGATGCCGGCCAAGACGCCCAGCAGGACCGGGATGGAGCGGGCGAGGGCGCGTTCGATGAGGCCGGGGACGCCGCCGCTGCCGCCTCTCGCGATTGCGATGACCGCGTCGAGCACCGCGTTCACGAACTCGAAGATCTGGCGCGCCTGGGTGACGATGAAGCGCACGATGTCGATGATCAGCTTCACCGCGCGGACGAAGGCGGACGCGGGGTTGAGCAGCGAGATGATCCACGTGATCCCGGCGACGACGATGGTCGGCGTGACGTAGGCGATGACCTTGTCGAGGAGGTCCTTCTTCAGGTCGCCCACGCGGGTCTTGAGGTCGTCCCACATCCCCGCGACGCCCCGCTTGCGGACCTCCGCGACCAGCGGCACCGCGGTCTCCGCCGCCGCGACCGCCGGTTCCATCTTCGGGACCTTGCGGACGATCCGGGAGCGGATGTTCTGCCAGGTCAGTCCGAGCAGGGAGGCGAGCATCCGCAGGACTCCCTGGGCGTCGAACTTCGACGGCAGCTCGATGCCCGCCTCGGCCGTCTTGCCCAGGAGCCAGGAGAGGACGCCCTGTTGCAGATGGCGGCCGATGTTCGCCAGGAACTGCCGCAGGCCGGCGCCGACCGCCGAGACCAGGTTGCGCAGGAAGCCGATGGGGTCCTTGAGGATCAGCATGACCGCCGACGCGGCCTTGGCGAGGACCGACAGCAGGAGCCGCTTGAGCTCCAGGATGGTGTTGATGACGGACTTGACCGCGTCCACGGCCTTGGCGACGAGGCCCTTGTTCTTCTCCTTCTCCGCCGCGATCTCGTCGTCGACGGACTTGAGCGCGTCGGTGTACTTGGTGGCGAGCGTGTCGACGAGCTGGGTGCCCTTGTCGTCCACGGACTGGGTGAGTTCGTCGAACTTGTCGGTGAACTCGGCGGCCGCCTGCTGCCCGATGGACCGCAGATCGGCCGGGAGCTTGCGCACCGCGGCCTGCATCTCGGCGCGGCCCTGGGCGATGCGGCGCTTCGCCCGGTTCAGTTCGCCGCCGATGGTGTCGGCGACGTCGGAGATGACCTGCCGCATTCGGCGGACGTAGTTGTCGCGGGCCTCCTCGAAGATCTTGTCGGCCTCGGCGGGCAGCCCGGCGAACAGGTCCCGGAGCCAGCGGGCCTTGCCGGTCCAGCCCGAGTAGCGGCGGTCCTTGTACTCCTCCATCTTCCGCTTGTGCTCGGCGGTGAACGCGTCCCGCGCCGCCTTCTCTTCCCTGCCGAACTGGTCGTCGACGAGCTTGTCGAGGCCGTCGAGGATCGCCTCGACGTCCTTCTTCATCGTGTCGAAGACGCCCTGAAGGATGGCCGTGACCTGGGCCCGCTTCTCCTCGTCCCGGCCCTTGGCACCGGTCTTGCCCGCGCCGACCTGCTGCCCGGTCTTCACCCGCTGGGCGCCGATCGCGCCCATGGCGGCGGTGCCGAGCCGTTGGGCCTGGGCGGTGGCGGCGCGCAGTTCCTTCTTCTCGTGCCCGCGCATCCGGCCGGGGGCCACCTCGGAGTGCCGTTCGGCGGCCTTCTTCTCACCCAGCGCGTTCTTGAACGTGGGCTCGTTGGACTTCTTCAACTGCGTCTCGGTGACCTGTGCGTCCGCCATCTGCCGGTCGACCTGCGCGGGTCCGGCGGACAAGTCGGTGGCCGAGGGCGGCAGCTTGTCGGGTACGGCGTTCGCCGGATTCGGCGTGCCCGGGGTCCCGGGGGGCCGGTCCGGGGTCATCGGTACGACCTTCTTGGGCACGGCCGCCGAGGTGTCCGGGGGAGCGGCGGTCGTCGTGGCGATCTGCTCGGCCGAGTCCGTCTTGCCCTCGCCGACCTTGCCGTGCACCTCGGCCCGCACCTCGTCGGCCTTGCCGGAGTCGGCGAACTTGTCGGCCTCGTCGAGGTTCTTGGGCGCCTTCTCGGCGATCGCCTTCTCGACCGCCCTGATGAACGCGTCCTTGTCGAACTCCTTCGGCTTCGCCTCGTTCATCTTCTCGGCGTTGGCGGTCTTGCCCTGCGCCTCTTCGTCGTCCTTGGGCGGCCGGGCCGCGTCCTGCGCGGCCCCCGCCTCCGCCCTGGGGGGCGGGTGCGAGCTCGCCACCGAGCGCTTCTTGCGCTGCACGTCCTTCTTCAGCGTCGCGAACTTCGGATCCGCGTCAGGGCCGGGGCGTGCTTTCGCGTCAGGTGCCTTTGCGTCGGGTGTCTTCGCCTCCGGCGTGTCCACCGCCGGCGGTTCGGCCGCGGGCGGCCGCTGAGGGGCGGGCTCGGCACGGCGCGCCGCCGCGATCGCGCCATTGCCGACCATGTCCTGCCCTGCGGGCGGCGCGGGTCTGGGCCCGCCGGCCAGGGCGGCGGCCGCCGCCGCGTTGGAGGGAGCGAAGGGGGGCCTGGCGGGGCTGTGTACCTCCGGCCGTTCCTGGGTGGGGGCGGGGACCGACTTCGCCATCCTCGGCCGCTGAGCGAGAGCCTTCGGCGGTGGCATCGGACGGAACCCCTCCCACGGCATGTCGGTGCCGGCAGGAACGCGGTGTCCTGTCGACACCCCCGAGGAAGGGTGGCAGCACGGGCGTGACCGGACCGTCACCCCCGTGTTCCCGGACCGTCTTCGCCGCCGGGCGGCCTCACGAAGTCAGGTGGTAGCGGACCGCCCCCCGCCAGGCCGCTGCTCTCAGCCGAGGACGAGCGGGAGTCTCCCGCCCAACTCGCCCAGCTCCGCCCGCTCCGCGTCGGTGGGGGCGCGCCGCCCGGTGCCGACCAGCAGCGCGGTCGTGTCGGAGAACGACGCGGGGAACACGGTCCCGGCGATCTTCTCCAGCATCTCGCGGGACCGGGCGAGCCCCTCGGCGGGCGGCTGTGCCGCGTTCGGGAGGTGGGCGATGAGGTCGAGGTGGTGCAGCGTCCACTCCATGACGTACGCGCCGAGGTAGTCGCGCGCGGTGAGGACCACGTCCCGGGTGCCGACCCGGAGGTCCGGGTCGGCGAGTTCGGCGGCGCGGCCGGCGGCGGAGCCGACGTCGTCCAGGTGGAAGGTGAGCAGCCCGGGCTCCTGGTAGGCGGCGGCGAGGCGCACGGTCAGCGCGTCCAGCGGGTCGTCGCCGGCCGGCGGCGCCTGGGCGACCTCCCAGTAGGTCACCGCGTCGCGGGTCGGCTCCGTGTCGGCCGGGGTCGCCAGGGTGATCAGGACGTCCTGGGCGTCGATGACCAGATGGCACACCAGGTCCCGTACGAGCCAGCCGGTGCAGCCGGAGGGCCGCGCGAAGTCCTCGTCCTGGAGGTCGGCGACCGCCGCGCGCAACGCCGCCCACGAGCGTGAGAAGAGGTCCACCCCGGCACGGTAGTGGGGTGCCGCGACGGCGGACAACCGCATAAGGGCGGGCGGCTCGCGGCGCGCCCCCTTCGGTGACAGGCCCTACGGCGCCACATCCTCCAGCTGCCGTCCGCTCGTCTCCTCCGCGGCCACGCCCGCCGTGAGCGAGCCGACGAGGGCGACCGCGGCGAGCGTCACGAAGACGGTGCCGAGCGCGCCGTCCGCGTACACGGCGCCGACGACGATCGGGCCGAGGATGACCCCGAGGCGGTTCATGGCGCCGCCGACGCTCGTGCCGAGGGCGCGGACGCGGGTTGGGAAGAGTTCGGGGGTGTACAGGTACAGGCAGATGTTGGCGCCGAAGAAGAAGACCGCCGCCAGCGAGGTCCAGATCAGCACGCCGCCCGCCGAGCCGCCGGCGAAGAGACCGAGGAGCAGCAGGCACAGGGCGGCGGCGCCGAGGGACCAGGCGAGGGTGTGGCGGCGGCCGACGCGGTCGACGGTGAGGGCGACGGCGAGGCAGCCGACGAAGCCGGCGCAGGACGTGACCGTCGAGTACAGGAGGGCGTCGGAGAGGTCCAGGTGGAAGCGGGCGCCGTAGATCGTGGGGAGCCAGGTGGAGATGCCGTAGTTGACGAAGTAGCCGGTGAACCAGAGCACGCTGACGACCAGGGTGCGCCTGCGGTAGCGGCCGGAGAGCAGCTCCCGCAGGCCGCCCCGGCCTGCGGTCTGTCCTGTGGTCTGTCCCCCGTTCTGACGTGGGGTGGGCGTCACGGACGCGGGTCGCGGCAGCGGCTCGCCGGTGATCTTTTCGACCTTCGCCTCGATCGAGGCCATCGTGGCAAGGGCCGCCTCGTGGCGGCCGTGGTCCGCCAGCCAGCGCGGCGACTCGGGCACGTACCGGGCGACGAGCAGGCACAGCACGCCGGGGACGGCGGCGAGGCCGAACATCCAGCGCCAGCCGAGCAGCGGCATCAGCCACCAGGCGAGCAGGGCGCAGGCGGTCAGGCCGGCCGGGAAGACCAGCTCGTACAGCAGGACGAAGCGGCCCCGCCGGTGGGCGCGGGTGATCTCGGCGATGAAGGTGGCCGCGACCGGCACCTCGCCGCCGATGGCCAGGCCCTGCACGAAGCGGAGCGCCATGAACGGCCCCGGTGAGGTGCAGAGGGTGAGCAGCAGGTTGAAGACGCTGGACAGGGCGATGCAGGCGGCGATCACCTTGACCCGGCCGACGCGGTCGGCCAGCCGGCCGGAGAGCAGCGCGCCGACGAGCATGCCCAGGGACCCGATCGTGATCAGAGACGTGGTCTGCCCGGTGGACAGCTGCCACTCGGCGCGCAGCTCGGGCAGGGCGTAGGCGATGAGCAGCTGGTCGAAGGCCTCGAAGAAGGTCACCGCGCCGATGATGAGCCGGACGGTGACGTGCCAGCGGCACAGGGGAAGGCGTTCGAAGCGGGCGCCGATGGCGGCGGTGAGCGCCGCGGTGTCCGCGGGGCGGCCTGCGGTGGCATGGGGAGTGTCGGTCGTCATGGAGCTGTCCTCCGGCCCCGCGCACGGGTGCCGCGGGAGGCACAGGATACGCACGGGACGGTTCGGGCCGGTGGGGCGGTGGCTGGGCAGCCGTACGCCCGCGCGGCGGTGAGGCGGCGGTGAACCGGGGGTGCCGGCGGTGCTCACCGCCGGGCCGTATGACTAAGCACTAAATCTCTCAGTGCTCAAGTTTTATCCCCCCTCTGACCTGTGGCGTCAAGGGTTCGTCGTGACGTCGGGGAAAAAACTTCGCCGGGTCCTCTTGCGGTCAAGATAGTTAAGACCTTAGATATTGAGCACTTCGAGATCGCTGCCGAGGCCCCGGGCCGGCCGTCCTCGAAGGTCCCCTCCCACCCCCTTCGAAAGGCCCTGCCATGGCACGCGTCCCAGTCGACGAGATCCTCATCGCGGGGCGCTGGAGGCGCGGTGGGGGAGCGCCGATCGAGACCGTGAACCCGGCCGACGGCACCCCGATCACCACCGTCCACGCCGCCTCGCCCGCCGATGTCGACGAGGCCGCCCGCGCCGCCGCCGAGGCCGCCGCGGCGCCCGCGTGGCGCGACCTGCTTCCCCACCGCCGGGCCAGCGTCCTCTACCGGATCGGCGACCTGATCGAGGAGCGCGCCGACGAGCTGGCCGCCCTCCAGACCGCCGACACCGGCAAGACGCTCACCGAGACCCGGGCGCTCGCGGTGAGCGCCGCCGGCACCTTCCGGTACACCGCCGCCGCGCTCGAGACCGCCGAGGACTCCCTCACCCCCGCCCGGGGGCCGTACGTCACGATGAGCGTGTACGAGCCGATCGGCGTGGTCGGCGCGATCAACCCGTGGAACTCACCGATCGCCTCCGATGCGCAGAAGGTCGCCCCGGCGCTGGCCGGCGGAAACGCGGTGCTGCTCAAGCCCGCCGAATGGACACCCCTCGTCTCGCTCGCCTTCGGCCGCCTGGTCCACCGGGTGCTCGCCGAGGAGGGGCTGCCGACCGCGCTGCTGTCCGTGCTGCCCGGCCGGGGCGGCGTCGTCGGCGACGCGATCGTCACCCACCCGCTCGTCCGGCGCATCGGCTTCACCGGCGGCACGGCCACCGGCCGCGCCATCGCCAAGGCCGCCGCCGGCAGGCTCGTCCCCGTCTCGCTGGAACTCGGCGGCAAGTCGCCGACGATCGTGCGGGAGGACGCGGACCTCGAGCAGGCCCTGGCGGGCGTCATGTTCGGGATCTTCTCCTCCAGCGGCCAGTCCTGCGTCGCCGGATCCCGGCTCTTCGTCCACCGGTCCCGGTACGACTCCTTCCTCGGCGAGCTCGTCGCGCGGGTGCGGGGCCTGCGCGTCGGGCCGGGCACCGACCCGGACACCCAGGTCGCCCCGCTCGTCCACCACCGCCACCGCGACGCGGTCGCCGGGTACGTGGACCTCGCCAGGGCCGAGGGCGGGCGGGTCCTGTGCGGCGGCGCGGCCCCGCACGGCGAGGCGTACGCCGCCGGCGCGTACTACCTGCCGACCGTCGTCGACGGGCTGCCGAACTCCGCCCGGGCCTGCCAGGAGGAGATCTTCGGCCCGGTCCTCGTCGCGCTGCCCTACGACGACGAGGACGACCTGGTCCGGCAGGCCGAGGACAGCGTCTACGGGCTCGCCTGCGGCATCTGGACCCGCGACGCCCGCGCCGCCTGGCGGCTCGCCCGGCGCATCGACGCGGGAACCGTCTGGATCAACACCTACAAGCAGTTCTCCATCTCCACGCCCTTCGGCGGGATGAAGGACAGCGGCCTCGGCACCGAGAAGGGCCGCGACCTCATCCGCTCCTACCAGCGGCAGAAGTCCCTGTACTGGGGCACCGACACCACGCCCCTGCCCTGGGCCCACTGACGCACCACCGGGAGACCCACCATGACCCACCCCCCGATCGCCCGGCTGCGCGCCCTGCGCTCGGTCGAGCTGCTCACCCCGGACTTCACCCAGGCCACCGACTTCTACGAGGAGGTGTGGGGCCTGGAGGTCGTCGAGACCGGACCCGGCGCGAGCTGGCTGCGCGGCACCGGCGAGGAACACCACGCCCTCCAGCTCACCCGCGCCGACCGCATCGGCCTGGGACGGCTCGCCTTCGCCGTGGCCACCCCCGCCGAGATCGACGAGGCCGCACGGCGGCTCGAGGCCCGCGGCATCCCCCCGGTCACCGGGCCGGGACCGCTCGACCAGGTGGGCGGCGGCTACGGCCTGCGCTTCCACGACCTCGACGGGCGGCTGATCGAACTGTCCGCCGAGACCTGGGCCGTCGCGCCCCGCGGCCGCGACGCCGCCGTGCCGGTCGGCGTCACCCACGCCGTGCTCAACACCCCGGACCTCGACGCGTCCGTCGCCTTCTACCGGGACGTCCTGGGGATGCGCGTGTCGGACTGGTCCGAGCACCAGATGGCCTTCCTGCGCTGCAACGCCGACCACCACTGCGTCGCGTTCAACCAGGCGCCCTGGGTGTCGCTCAACCACGTGGCGTACGAGATGAGCTCGCTCGACCACTTCATGCGCGGCCTCGGCCGGCTCAGGCACCACGGCATCACCCCCGCCTGGGGCCCCGGGCGACACGGGCCGGGCGACAACACCTTCTCCTACTTCACCGACCCCACCGGCCTCGTGTGCGAGTACACCTCCGAGGTCGCCCAGGTCGTCGAGGACGCCTGGATCTGCAAGGTGTGGCGGCGCACCCCCGAACTGTCCGACCTGTGGGGCACGGCCGGCCCGCCGTCGAAGCTGATCCGCGCCCACATGGCGGGCACGCCCGACGGCAGCCCCGTCGTCCCGCCCCTCGACGCCGAAGGAGTCCCCGCATGAGCCGCGCCACCCCCCGCAAGGTCGGCCTGATCGGCTGGGGCGCCATCGGCCGCGTCGTCGGCGGCGCCCTCGCCGCCGGCCAGGTGCCGGGCGCCGAGCTGGTGTGCGTGGTCGACAACCGCCCCCTCGCCGGCACTGCCCCGGCCCCGCAGCGCACCGTCGAACAGGCCATGGAGACCTGCGACCTGATCGTCGAGGCCGCCGGCCAGGGCGTCGTACGGGAATGGGGCGAGGCGATCCTCGCCTCCGGCACCGACCTGCTCATCGCCTCCACCGGGGCGCTCACGGACGACACGCTGACCGACAAGCTCCTCCACACCACCCCGGGCCGGGTCTACTTCACCGGCGGTGCGGTCGGCGGGCTCGACCTGCTCCAGGCCGTACGCGCCATGGGCCCCCTCGACGAGGTGCGGCTGACCACCACCAAGCTGCCCGCCACCCTCGAACAGCCGTGGATGGACGTGGAGTTGCTCGACCGGATGCGCTCCGCCACCGGGCCGGTGGAGGTGATGGCCGGCACCGCGCGCGACGTCCCCGTCAAGTTCCCCAAGTCGACCAACGTCGCCGCGTCCGTCGCCCTCGCCGTCGGAGACCCGGACGCGGTGCGGGTCAGCGTCGTCGCCGACCCCGCCGCCGCGCACACCTCCCACGTCATCGAGGCGAGCGGCGCCCACGGCGCCTACCGCTTCGAGGTGCGCCATCTGCCCGCCGCCGCCAACCCCGCGACCAGCCAGGTCGTCCCGTACGCGGTGCTGCGCTCCCTCGCGGCGCTCGCCGGGCGGACGGGACAGATCCTGTGACGGCGTACGACCCCGCGGGGCTCCACCTGGAGGAGGCGGGGGACGGCGGGCCGCTGCTGCTGTGCCTGCACGGCATCGGATCGTCCTCGGCCGCCTTCGCCCCGCAGTTCGCGGCGCTGGGCGGGGCCTACCGGATGGTCGCCTGGGACGCGCCCGGCTACGGCCGGTCCGCCGACCCCGAAGCGCCGCTGACCATGGACGACTTCGCCGACCTGGCCGCGGAGGTGATCCGGGCCCGCGGCGGCCGCGCCCATGTCCTCGGTGTCTCCTGGGGCGGTGTGATCGCGCTGCGGCTCGGGGTGCGCCACCCCGGCCTCGTCGCGTCGCTGATGGTCGTCGGCTCGACGCCGGGCTCCGGCACCGACCCCGACAAGGCGGCCGCCATGCGGGCCCGGGCCGGCGAGCTCGCCCGGCTCGGTCCGGAGGCATTCGCCGCCGCCCGGGGCCCCCGGCTGCTGACCGAGGGCGCGCCCGCCGAACTCGTCGAGCACGTCACCGCCACCATGGCCGCCTCCGTCCGCCTGCCCGGCTACGGCCACGCGGCGGAGGCCATGGCCACCACCGACCTGCGCGGCGAACTCCACCGCGTCACCGCGCCCACCCTCGTCCTGTGCGGCGACCAGGACCGGATCACCGGCCCCGACGCCTCCCAGGCCCTGGCCGGCGGTCTGCACAAGACCGCCTACGTGATCGTCAAGGACGCCGGTCACCTGGCCAACCAGGAGCAGCCGGAGCACGTCAACGCCTGGCTCGCCTCCCATCTGCACATCGCCACCGACCCGATGCCCACCGACCCCGATCCCACGAACCACCTCCCCGCCGACCCCATCCCCATCCGCCATCCGGAACCAAGCCGCAGGAAGGGCTGATCCTCATGCCTCTGACCACCACCGAGTACGACAACGGCGGCGACCTCGCCACGTACACCGACTCCCTCATCGCCACCAAGGACTCCCGCGAGCCCGACTGGGGCACCCTGTCCTTCCAGGAGAAGGCGGGCCCGCAGTACCGGCGCGCGCAGATCCGCTACGTCGGCTCCGGCGCCACCGGCGACCACGAGAACGACAACCGGATCCTTCCCTCCGGCGGCTTCACCTTCTCCAACATGCTGCTGCCGCCCGGCGCCGAGGGCCCGGCCCACACCCACCACGACGTCGAGGAGGCCTTCTTCGTCCTGGAGGGCCGGGTCCGCGTCGGCATCCACCGCGGCCCCGACGAGGTCGAGTACCGCACCCTCGGCTACCGCGACATGATCGTGGTGCCGGCCGGCGTCACCCGCTCGCTGAAGAACGAGGGCGACACCGACGCGCTGTTCTGCGTGATCATCGGCACCCGGAAGCCGCAGGTGCCCACCTACCCCGAGTACTCGCCGCTGTACGGCGTCTCCCGTGACTGAGCCGGTCACCCGGCGCACGGTCGTGGTGACCGGGGCGGGCCGTGGCCTGGGGGAGGCCATGGCCCGCCGGGCGGCGGCCGACGGGTACCGCGTGGTGGTCGCCGAGATCAACGCCGCCTGGGGCGAGCGCACCGCGGCGGCGATCCGCCGGGCGGGCGGCGCCGCCGAGTTCGCCCCGCTCGACGTCGCCGACCCGGCCTCCGTCGCCGCGCTCGCGGACCGGCTGGCAGCCTCGGGCCCCGTCTACGGCCTGGTGAACAACGCGGCGCTCGCCAACGGTGTGGGCGGCAAGGAGTTCCAGGACCTCGACATCGCGTCCTGGGACCTGATCATGACCGTCAACGCGCGGGGCCCCTGGCTCGTCGCCAAACACCTGCTGCCCCTGATGGCCCGGCCCGGCCGGATCGTCAACATCGCCTCGGACGCCGCCCTGTACGGCTCGGAGCGCCTCGCCCACTACATCGCCTCCAAGGGCGCCGTCATCTCCCTCACCCGCGCGATGGCCCGCGAACTGGGCGGGCGGGGCATCACCGTCAACGCCGTCGCCCCCGGCCTCACCGAGGTCGAGGCCACCGAGACCGTCCCGCCCGAGCGCCACGCGCTCTACGCCGACCGCCGCGCCATCTCCCGGCCGCAGCGGCCCGAGGACCTCACCGGCCTCGTCTCCTTCCTGCTCGGCGAGGAGTCCCGCTACCTCACCGGCCAGGTGATCGCCGTCAACGGCGGCTTCACCATGCACTGAACCTCCCCCGGCCGACCCCGGGGGAGCCCCCCCCACAACAGCAACGATCCGCAACGATCCGCAATGATCCGCAAGGAGTACGCCATGGACCTCGGCCTCGCCGACCGCACCGTACTGGTCACCGGCGGCAGTTCGGGCGTCGGCCTGGCCACGGTCCGCGCCCTGCTCGACGAGGGCGCCCGCGTCGCCACCTGCGGCCGCGACGCCGAGCGGCTCGACAGGGCCGCCGCCCGTCTCGGCGCCGGGCCCGACCGGCTGTTCACCGGCGCCTGCGACGTCCGCGACGCCGACGCCGTACGACGGTTCACCGAGGAAGCCGCGCGACGGCTCGGCGGCCGGCTCGACGGCCTGGTCAACAACGCGGGCCAGTCCCGCATGAAGCGACTCGACGAGACGACCGCCGAGGACTGGCGCGACGAACTGGAGCTGAAGTTCGCCGGCGTCCTCAACCCGCTGACCGCCGCGCGCCACCACCTCCGGGCCTCGGACACCGCCGCCGTCGTCAACGTCAACGCCGTCCTCGCCAAACAGCCCGAGACCCGCCTGATCACCACCAGCGCCGCCCGCGCCGGCATCCTCAACCTCTCCAAGTCCCTCGCCACCGAACTCGCCGCCGAGGGCATCCGGGTCAACTCCGTGTGCCTCGGCCTGATCGACACCGGCCAGTGGACCCGCCGGCACGCCGCCGCGGACAGCGGCCTCACCTACGAGGAATGGCAGGGCGAGCTGGCCGCCGACCGCGGCATCGCGCTCGGACGACTCGGCCGCCCCGAGGAGGTCGCCTACGCGATCCTCGCGCTGCTCTCCCCACGCGCCTCCTACATCACCGGAACCAGCATCGACGTCTGCGGCGGAGTCGGCCGCGGCATCCTGTGAGGAGCCTGCCCATGCGGTACACCAACGGCGGCGAACTCCTCGTCGCCCACCTGAAGTCCCTCGGCATCGACACCGTCTTCGGCATCGTGTCCGTGCACAACCTGCCCCTCGTGGAGGCCGTCGACCGACACCTGCGCTTCGTACCGGTCCGGCACGAGGCCACCGCCGTCAACGCGGCCGACGGCTACGGACGGGCACGCGGTTCCATCGGCTGCGCCCTCACCTCCACCGGCACCGGAGCGGGAAACGCGGCCGGCTCCCTCATCGAGGCGCTGTCCTCCGGGACGGCCGTCCTGCACATCACCGGGCAGATCGAATCGGCGTACCTGGGCGGCGGCCGTGGCTTCATCCACGAGACCAAGGACCAGCTCGGCATGCTCCGCGCGGTGTCCGCGTACGCCGCCACCGTCCTCTCGCCCCGGGACGCCGGACGGACCCTGCGCGCGGCGACCGCGGCGGCGCTCGCCGCGCCCGGCGGGCCCGCCAGCGTCGAGTGGCCGATCGACCTCCAGTACGCGGCACAACAGGACACCGGCGAGGCCGCCCCCGCCCCGGACACACCCCGTCCGGACGCCGCCGAACTCGCCGCCGCCCGCGAACTGCTGGCCACGGCCCGGCGCCCGCTGATCTGGGCCGGCGGCGGCGCCCGGCGCGCCCGCCCGGAACTCCTCGCGCTGCTCGAGACCACCGGCGCCGGGCTGCTCAGCTCCAACTCCGGGCGCGGCGCCGTCCCCGAGGACCACCCCCTCGTCCTCGGCAACTTCGCCACCACCCCCGCCTGCCGCGCCCTGCTCGCCGACGCCGACGCCCTCGTCACCGTCGGCACCCACTTCCGCTCCAACGAGACCGCCGACTACGGCCTGCAACTCCCCGGCGCGCACATCCAGATCGACGTGGACGAGGCCGCCCTCGGCCGCGTCTACCCCGCCCGCCACGCCCTCCACGGCGACGCCGCCACCGTCCTGCCCGCCCTCACCGAGGCCGCGGCCCGCGCGGACACCGACTGGACGGCCCGGGTCACCGCCGTACGCGAGGACGTACGCGCCGCCCTCCACGAGGACATCGGCCCCCAGGCCGCCCTCTGCGACGCCCTCGCCGCCGCCCTGCCCCGCGGCGCGGTGGTCGCCCGCGACGTCACCATCCCCTCGTCCTCCTGGGGCAACCGGCTGCTGCCGGTCCACGATCCGCGCGCCAACATCTTCCCGCGCGGCGGCGGCATCGGGCAGGGCCTCGGCATGGGCATCGGCGCCGCGCTCGCCCGGCCGGACCAGCCCACCGTCGTGATCGCCGGAGACGGCGGGCTCGCCGTGCACCTCGGCGAACTCCTCACCACCGCACAGGAGCGCCCCCGCCTCACGCTGCTCGTCTTCAACGACGGCGGATACGGGGTGCTGCGCAACATGCAGGACGCGTACGGCGCACGCCGCTCGGGAGTGGACCTGTGCACACCCGACTTCGCCCGGCTCGCCACCGCCTGCTCCCTGCCCTACGCACGCGTCGCCGCACCGGCCGACGCCGCGCCCGTCCTGGAGGCGGCCCTCGCCGCCGACGGCCCCACCCTCGTCGAGGTCGACCTCGCCGCCCTCGGCCCGATGAAGCGCCCGTTCACCCCGCCCGTCAAGGTCCCCACCGCGTAAGGAGGCCACCGTCATGACCACCCCCGAAGAACCCCGACTCGACCTCCTCGTCCGCCGGATGACCTGGGAGGCGGAGGGCGTCCTCTCCGTCGAACTGGTCCGGCCCGACGGCAAGCCCCTCCCCGCCTGGACCCCCGGCGCCCACCTGGACCTGCACCTGGGCGGGCACGTCCGCCAGTACAGCCTGTGCGGCGACCCCGACGACCCGACCACCTACCGCCTCGGCGTCCTCCACGAGCCGTCCTCGCGCGGCGGCTCCCGCCACGTGCACACCACCCTGCGCCCCGGCCACACCGTCCGGGCCACCGGCCCGCGCAACCACTTCGCGCTGGAGCCCGCCTCCTCGTACGTCTTCCTCGCCGGCGGCATCGGCATCACCCCCATCCTGGCGATGGCCCGCCGGGCGGACCGCGACGGCATCCCCTACCGCCTGGTCCACGGCGGCCGGTCGCGCGCCACCATGGCGTTCGGCGCCGAACTGGCCCGGCTCACCGGCGAGGTGTCCCGCGTCCCGCAGGACGAGCAGGGGCACCCCGACCTGGCGGCCGCCCTGCGCGACCTGCCGGCCGACGCCCTGGTCTACGCCTGCGGACCCGAACCGCTGCTCAAGGCGGTCGAAGAGGCCTGCCCCGCCGGCCGGCTCAGGGTCGAGCGGTTCGCCGCCCCCGCCGCCCCGCGCACCGGCGACGACACCGCCTTCGAGGTCGAATGCCGCGCCTCGGGCGTGACCCTCACCGTGGACGCCGACACTTCCGTCCTGGAGGCCGCCGAGCGCGCCGGACTGCCCGTCACCTCCTCCTGCCGCGACGGCATCTGCGGCTCCTGCGAGACCCGCGTGCTCGCCGGCACCCCCGACCACCGCGACTTCCTGCTCAGCGAGGCCGAGCGCGCCGGCGGCGAGACGATGATGCTCTGCGTCTCCCGCTGCGCCTCGGGCCGCCTCGTCCTGGACCTGTGACCCGTACGGAGGGACCCATGACCACCGACCCCACCACCTGGCCGTATCTCGCCCCGCACCAGACCCGCGACCACGAACCCACCCCCTACGAGCTGAAGCTCGCCCGCACCCTCGAAGAGATCTTCACCCACGACGGCCACGGCCTGGCCGATGTCGTCGACGGGCTCAACGCCCGCCAGGTCCGCACACCGTCCGGCGAGCCCTGGACCGAGGACACCTTCCGCGCCGAGATGCACCGCCTGGGAGCCTGACATGACCCTCTCCACCCACGACACCGCCGGCCACATCTACGCCAACGGCCTGCGCAACCAGTGGCACCCCGTCGTCCCCTCCCGCTTCGTGCACCCCGGCGGCCTGCGCAAGGTCACCGCCCTCGGCGAGGACTGGCTCCTGATGCGCAAGGCCGACGGCACGCTGTCCATGCTCGCCGACCGCTGCCCCCACCGCGGCGCCCCCCTCTCGCTGGGCAAACACCTGGGCGACCGGGTGGCCTGCTGGTACCACGGCGTCGAGGTCGACGGCTCCGGCACGGTCACCTCCGTGCCCGGCCTGCCCGGCTGCAACCTGGAGGGCAAGACCCTCGTCCGGTCCCTGCCGGTCCGCGAGGTGGGCGGCGCGATCCTCGCGTACTTCGGCGACGAGGAGCACCCGGAGCCGGCGGACCTGACCCTCCCCGAGCCGCTCACCGACCCCGGCGTGTCCTCCTTCCTGTGCTACGCCGAGTGGAACGTACCGTGGCGCTACGCCATGGAGAACCTCCTCGACCCGATGCACGGGGCCTTCCTGCACCACGAGTCGCACACCATGTTCGACGGCGACACCACGGCGAAGTTCCGCATCCGTGAGACGGCGCGCGGCTACTTCTTCGAGAAGACCGACCAGCGCGGGGTCAACTTCGACTGGGTGGAGCTGTGCCGGACCGGTGTCGACTGGGTGGACCTGTCCATCCCGTACCCGCCGTCGGCCGGGCCGGGCGGCGCGTTCGGCATCGTCGGCATGGTCTGCCCGGTGGACGCCGGGCGCACCGGCGTCTTCTTCTGGCGCTACCGCAAGGTCGCCGGATGGCAGCGCGACACCTGGCGCTTCCTCTACAAGACGCTCATCGAGGAACGCCACTGGCAGGTCCTCGAACAGGACCGCGTCATCCTGGAGGCCATGCCCGCCGATGCCGACCAGCGGGAGAACCTCTACCAGCACGACCTCGGCGTGGTCCGCCTGCGGCGGCTGTACCAGGCCGAGGCGGCGCGGCAGTCCACGGCGGCCGCCCCGGACCCGGCCGCCTGACGGGGGAGCCACCCGAAGGCAAGACGGCGGGGCGGGCGGCGTCACCCGGGGGCGCGGCCCGTCCGTCAGCCCGCCGCGCCCTCCCGCCGGTCCTCGTCCGCCGCGTCGGAGTCGACGATCGAGCGCTCCAGCCCGGACAGCAGCCGGGCGAGCTGTCGGCGCTCGGCGAGCGAGAGCCCGCCGAGCATCCGCCGCTCGTTCTCGAGGTGCTCGGTGAACACCTCGTCCACCTTCCGCAACCCGGCGTCGGTGAGCCGCGAGTAGACGACGCGGCGGTCGCCGGCGTCGCGCTCACGGACGAGCAGCCCGTCCTTCTCCAGCCGGTCGAGGCGGAGCGTGACCCCGGCCGACGAGATCAGCCCCGAGGCCGCGAGCTGCCCGGCGGTGAGCCGGTACGGGGCGCCCGACCGGCGCAGCGCCGTCAGCACGTCGAAGCCGGCGACGGACAGGCCGTGCCTCTCGATCTGCGCGGTCAGCCGCGACTGGTACTGCAGATAGGCGCGGTGCAGCCGGGCGAGGACCTCCAGCGGCGACGTGTCGAGGCCGGGCCGCTCGCGTGCCCAGTCCTCCACGATCCGTGCCACGGCGTCCGCTCGATGCGCCCTGCGCTGAGCCATGTCATCCCTTCGCGGCTCGTCATGTCGCGGGACGCGGGGTCGGTGTCCCCGTGGTCCCCGCGCGTCCCGGAGAAATTTTAGCCCTGAGAGGCGTGGCCGCCGTCGCGCGGTCTCAGGTGTAGCCGAAGCCGGGCGGCAGCGGCCGGTCCAGGAAGAGGGAGCGCGGGAAGGCGTCGGCGAGCACCCGGTAGCCCTCGGGGTTGAAGTGCAGGTGGTCGCCCACGTCGAGGTCGGGGCGGAGCCGGCCGGGGCGGTCCGTGTCCCGCGCCGCCCGGTCCAGGTCCACGACCGCGTCGAACCGCCCGCTGGTGCGTATCCAGTCGTTGACCCGCTGCCGGGCCGCCTCCCGGTGGCCGGCCGGGTCGTCGTAGTCGCGGTTGCCGCCGAACGGCGTGAGGGTGGCGCCGTAGACACGGATCCCCTGGGCGTGGGCGCGCATGATGATCTGGTCGTAGGCGGCGATGAGCCGCTCCGCGACCTCCTGTTGTGACTCGGGGGTGGCGGCGGCGGTCCCGATGTCGTTGACGCCTTCGAAGACGATCAGGGAGCTCACGCCGGGCTGCGCCAGCACGTCGCGGTCCACCCGGGAGAGGCCGCTCGGGCCCAGCCCGTCGTTGAGAAGCCGGTTGCCGCCGGCCGCCTGATTCAGCACCGCGGTGCCGGCCGTCCTGCGGTCGGCGCGCAGACGTGTCGCCAGCCGGTCGGTCCAGCGGTCGTTGTGGTTGGTGGTGGAGCCCCGGCCGTCGGTGAGCGAGTCGCCCAGCACGGCGGTGGCCCGGGTGCGGGCCGGCGACCACACCTCCACGCCGCTCAGGAAGTACCAGTGGTCGACCGGGGTCGCCCCCGCCAGGTCCGTGGCCGCGAGGTGGTTGCCGCGCAGCAGATAGGAGGTGGTGCGCGAGCCGGGGTGGGAGGTGATGGCGGTGGACCGCTGGCCCGTGGCCAGGTACGTGGTCACGGTCAGGTTCGAGCCCGCAGGCACGCGGAAGTCCAGGGGGTCGGAGACCACCTGCGCGCCTGTGGGCACCGTCGCCCCGGCCCGGCCGTGGAAGGTGACCGGCCGGGACGTGCCCGGCCTGATGGCGCTCACACCGGCCCGGCCGTCCACGGGAGCGGCCACGGAGACGCCGGTGATGGGCAGCGGCGCCCCGCCGAAGGCGTTGGAGAAGCGGAGCCGGAGGTGGCCGCCGCCCACCGACACGTGCACGGTCTGCCGGAGGGTGCTGTCGGCGAGGACCGTGCCGTCCTGGGTGAAGGGCGCGGGCGGCATGTTGCCCGGTTCGGTCAGCTGGGGCATGGCGGTCCAGGTGCCCACCCAGTGGGTGCCCGTGGGCGGCGCGCCCGTGGCCTCCTCGGCCGGGCTCTCGGCGCCCCGGGCGCCGGACACCAGCATCACCGCGGGCACGACGGCGGCGAGCACCGCCGCCACCAGCGGCCGGAGTCCTCGGATGTCCTTGCGTACGGACCATCCACGCACGGCAGTTTCCCTCCTGGTGCTATGGGAGCGCTCCCAAAGGCTGGACGCATGAACACCCTTCGGTCCGTCGGATGTCATGGATGATAAGCGTCTCCCGGGGCGCGTCAATGCCTTTGGTGCTCTTGGGACTTCCCCGCCTGCTCTTGGCGTTTCCCCGTCGCGGTCGGCCACCGGCCGGGAACGCGCTCCGGCCCGGTGCGCGGTCGGGGTGCGCACCGGGCCGGTCGGCCACGGCTCATCGCGTGTCGACGATGCCGCCGGTGACGGCGATCACCTCGCCGACCGTGTAGCTGGAGTCGGCGTCGGAAGCGAGGTAGACGTACGTCGGCGCGATCTCCTCCGGCTGGGCCGCGCGGGACGGCGGCGCCTCGCTGCCGATGTGGGCCAGGCCGTCCGGCGGCATGTGCTGGTCCGCCTCGTTGAGCGGGAACTGGACCGGATCCGGGGCCTGGTGATACCGCCGGCCTGGCGGGACGTGTGGATCTGCGCCCGGCCCCACGGACATCTGCAGGCCGTGGGCACCGACGCCGCCGGGCGCCGCCAGTATCTGTACCACCCGCGGTTCCGCGCCGAGCAGGAACAGGCCAAGCACGAGCACGTCCTGGACGTCGCGGAGGCCCTTCCCGCGATGCGGGAGGCGGTCGAGGGGCATCTGCGCGACCGCGGGCTGACCCGGCGAAGGGTTCTCGCCACCGCCGTACGCCTGCTCGACCTCGGCTTCTTCCGCATCGGCAGCGACCGCTACGCCGAACTCAACAACAGCTACGGCCTCACCACGCTGCTGCGCGAACACTCCCGCTGCCGGAGGGGCGCGGTGCTGTTCAGCTACACCGGCAAGCACGGCAAGGAGATCGTGCGGACCGTCGTGGACCCCGCCGCCTGCCGCAGCCTCACCGCCCTGCGGCGCCGACGGGGCGGCGGTAGCCGGTTGCTGGCCTACTGGGAGCGACGCGCCTGGCACGACGTGAGCGGCGCGGACGTCAACGCGTACCTCAAGGAACTGGTCGGCCTGGACATCACCGCCAAGGACTTCCACACCTGGCACGCCACCGTCATGGCCGCCGTGGCGCTGGCCGTCTCCGAGCCCGTCGCCCGCAGCGAGACCGCCCGGCGCCACGCCATCGCCCGGGCGGCGCGCGAGGTGTCCGGACACCTCGGCAACACCCCCGCCGTCTGCCGGGCCTCCTACATCAACCCGCGGGTGATCGAGCTGTACGAGGAGGGCGTCACCGTCGCCGCCGCGCTGCCGCACCTGGGCGACGAAGGCACATACGGCGTCCCCGCCACCCAGGGCCCGGCCGAACGGGCCGTACTGCGCATGCTCCGGGACGGGCGGCCACCCGAGGAGCCGTGAGAAGGCAGGCGCGGGCGGCCGGTCGGCGCTACGGCCTCGCCGATGGTGCCGTGGCGTGTTGTGTGACGAGTTCGTACGACCGCAGGCGGGCGGCCAACGCGTAGACCGGGGTGGACAGCATGAGTTCGTCCGCGCCGGTCGTCTCCGCCACCTCCGCCAGGCGCCGTACGACGGTGTCGGGGGTGCCGTGCGCCTGTTGGGCCCGGAACGCCGTCAGCGCCCGCCGCTCGTCCGCGGTGAACGGGTGTGCGGCCGCCTCCTCGGGCGAGGGGAAGGGTATGTCGCTCTGCCCCTTGAGGAGCCCGGCCTTGACGACGTCCATCGGGCCGGCCAGCCGTACCGCTTCCTCCTCGGTCTCGGCGCACACCGTCTCCACGCACACCAGCACACGCGGGCTCGCGCACCACGGGGAGGGGGAGAAGCGCGCGCGGTAGTGGTCCAGCGCCGCGAGGGTGTTGTCGGGACGGATGTGATGGGCGAAGGCGATGGGCAGGCCGAGTTCGGCGGCGAGCGCCGCGCCGGCGGTGCTGGAGGCCAGCAGCCATGGCTCCGGGAGCGGGCCGAGCGCCACCTCGTCGACCAGGAAGCGCAGCGTGGCCGCCACGTCCTCCCGGTACTCGTCGTCCGTCGTCGGTCCGGCCCCGCGCCGCAGGGCCCGGGCGGTGGACTCGTCGAAGGTGCCGGGCCCGCGGCCGATGCCCAGGTCGATGCGGTCCGGGTGCAGCGCGGCGAGGGTGCCGAACTGCTCCGCCAGCATGATGGGGGCGTGGTTGGGGGCGAGCACGCCTCCCGAGCCCAGCCGGATGGCCGAGGTGGACGCCGCGGCGTGGGCGGTCAGGACGACGGGTGGGAAGGCGCCGATGGCGGGGGAGTGGTGGTGCTCGGCGTACCAGAGCCGGAGGTAGCCGAGGGCGTCGAGACGCCGGGCGAACGCGGCGGTGTCCCGCAGGGTGTCCACGGCGCGGGTGCCGGTCTGGACCATGGCGACTTCCAGCGCGGAGAGCGGTGTCTCGATCATGCGCCGAGCATAGGAGGGCCGGACTGCGTCACGCGCCTGTTCGCCCAAGTCCGGTTCGCATGCCCCGCCCTCACGCCCCGTCATCGGCCGCGCTCCGAGTCCGGCCCGCACGCCCGGCCGCGCGCCCCGTCATCGGCGACCGGACACCCGCCGCGACGCGGCGGGCAGGCGGGCCAACAGCGGGTCGAGGACCAGGAAGGCCGCCAGCGGGATGCCGAGGAGCGGCAGGTAGTAGCCGGCCACGGCGACGGCGGCGGCCAGGGGGACCAGGGCGTACGGCGGCACCCGCCGCCACGCGCCGGGCGGGACGGGGCGGCCGAAGGCGGAGGCGCGGCCGCGCTGCCACCACATGCGGTAGCCCCACACGATCAGGAGGATCAGCCCGAGCGCGAGCGCGGCCAGGGCGATCTGGTTGACCGGGCCGAAGAGGACTCCGGTGTGGAGGTCGATGCCCCAGCGGGTCAGCTTGGCGAGCACGGGGTAGTCGGCGAACCGCTGGATGTCGGTGACCTCGCCGGTCGCCGGGTCGATGGCCACCGAGTCCTGCTTCTCCGGCCAGCTGCGCTGGATCTGGCTGACCACGTATCCGCTGCCCGGCTCGGCGGGCGGGACGATCTCCACGGGGTTGTCCAGGCCCTCGGCGCGGGCGGCCTTCAGGACGGCGTCCAGGCCGACGTCCGCGCTGTGCCGGGCCCCGCCGTCCGTACCGCCCATGTCCATCCCCGGCATGGACCCGGAGCCCATGTGGTGTCCCGCGGGTTCGCCACCGGCACCGACGGTGGCCGAGACGGTCGGGGTGGTCTGGCCCAGCGCGGCGCGCAGGTCCGTGATGTTGGCCCCGGCGTACGTGGACCAGGTCAGCCCGGTGGCGGACAGGAACAGCAGCCCCAGCGCGGCCCACAGCCCGACCGCCCCGTGCAGGGACATGGTCCGCCTGCGGCCGGTGGCGGTGCGGTCGGGCCGGGCGGCCGATCGGAGGGTGCGCCGCCCGCGGCGGTGGCCGAGCCACAGCAGCACACCGCCTAGGGTGATCAACCACAGCCAGCTGGCGGCGAGTTCGCTGTAGAGGCGGCCGACCTCCCCCAGGTGCAGATCGCGGTGGAGTTCGTCGATCCAGGTCCGCAGCGGCAGGGCGCCCGTCGAGCCGTACTGCTCCAGCGCCCCGCGCACCTCGCCGGTGTACGGGTCGACGAACACCGCCAGGGTGTGGTCGGGGTCGACTCCCTTGACACCGGAGAGCAGCACCCGGGTGGTCGCGCCGTCCTCGGGCGACGGCCGCACGGCGCTGATCTCGCCCTCGGGGTGTGCCTTCCGGGCGGCGGCCACCTGCTGGGAGATCGGCAGCTCGCGGTCCCCGGCGGGCACGCTCAGCTCATGGCGGTAGACGATCTTCTCGGCCTGGAGGGATCCGGCGTACAGCAGCCCGGTGACGGCGGCGACCAGCAGGAACGGCGCGACGAGCACGCCCGCGTAGAAGTGCAGCCGCAGGACCAGCGGCCGCAGGCCCGACCACAGGGACCCGCGGGCCCCGGCCGGAGACCCTTCGTCCGACGAACTGCCCGTGGCGGGGGCGAGGGGCGTGGGGGACATGGACGACTCCTGGCTCGGGGCGAGGTGGGCGGGCGGGCTCTGAGCCGCGCCATGTGAGTCGTCGGCCGCGCCGGCGGGTGAGTTCCGGGCGGCCTGTGTGAACTGCGCCACAGCGCACCGTGAATTCTGGAAGGAGGGTCGGCTCACCCCTGTGGCAGAAATTCGATAGAGCTTCGATAGAACGAGGTTGGAGAACGCGGCGAGGAATAAGCGGTCGCTTTGATCGCCACCGAACGGCTTCCCCTCGTTCCATGCATCGATAGGCATGCGAGATCATGCATAAAAATTTCTGGGTGATTACGCCTTGCCAGCGGGCGATCACGCGTGAATGCTGTTGCGCGGGCAAAGCTTGAAACTTTTAGGACCCCCTGTTGCGGACACGGGGGCCGTGCGGGATATTTCGCATCGGCTTTCCGGAGTTTTTGCCCGGATTCGCTGCCGGACTATTCCCCGCTGCCTCCGGGCTTGGAAGGGGCATAACCCATGCTGAAAAGCGGTAAGCCATTTCGATTACGACGGCTGTCATTGGCGGGTGACGACAGGCACCTCCTCGTCCCGCTCGACCACACCGTGTCGGACGGCCCGATCGTCCCCGCCGGCCAGTGGGACGGTCTCTTACGGGCGCTGGTGGCCGGCGGGGCCGACGGGATCATCGTCCACAAGGGACGCGCCCGCGCCTTCGCGCCGGAGATCCTGGGGAGTTGCGCCCTGGTGGTGCACCTGAGCGCCAGTACCGCCCGCGCCGCCGATGTCGACGCCAAGGTGCTGGTCGGCGATGTCGAGGAGGCGCTGCGGCTCGGGGCGGACGCGGTCAGCGTCCATGTGAACATCGGCTCGGACACCGAGGCGCGGCAGCTCGCCGATCTGGGCGCGGTGGCCCGCTCCTGCGACACCTGGGGTATGCCGCTGATCGCGATGGTCTACCCCCGGGGCCCCCGCATCGAGAACCCGCGCGACCCCGGCCTCCTCGCCCATCTGGTCAACGTGGCCGCGGACCTGGGCGCCGACATGGTGAAGACCTCGGTCGCCCTGCCCCTCGACCGGATGGCCGAGGTGGTGGCCAACAGCCCCATCCCCGTCCTGGCGGCCGGCGGCCCACCGGACGGCTCCGACCTCGTCGAGTACGGCACCGCCGTGATGGCGTCCGGCTGCCGGGGGCTGGCCATCGGCCGCCGGATCTTCTCGGACCCCGCACCGGCCTCGCTGGTGTCCCGGCTCTCCGCGGTCGTGCACGGCGGCAGGGGTGACGGCCACCGGGGGCCGGCGGCGCGTCCCGACGGAACGACCGACGACATGGCTCAGTACTCGACGATCGTGGCAGGTGTCGCATGAGATTCGCATGGATCGACCTCCGTGAGGTCCCCCGGCCGCAGCTCCAGGCGGTGGTGGACGCTGCCGTCCACACCCGGATGGCCGGGGTGGTGGCCACCGACGCCGAGCTGCTCCGGACGCTGCCCCCGACCATCACCCGGGTGCTGGCCACCGCGGCCCCGGCCACGGCCACCGCGAAGAAACCCGGCGACGCGGAGCCCGGCGCCAAGGGGCAGAAGGAGACGAAGCCCCCGGCCGGATCCGGGATCGACGTCCTGCTGCGGAGGTTCACCACCCAGGGCGAGCTGGACGCCCTCGCCGCGGACCACCGCGCCACCGGCGGCACGCCCGCCGCCGGTGTCATCGACGTCCAGGACGACCGCACCCTGAAGCTGTCGTGCGCGGGCGCCATGGCCCTGCCGTACACCGTCATCCACTTCGCCGACCCGACCAAGATCCCGCTGGAGATCGTGCTCGCCGCGGCCGAGTCCGCCGACGGGAAGCTGGTGACCGCCGTCGCCGACCTGGAGGAGGCGGCCATCGTCTTCGACGTGCTGGAGCGCGGCTCGGACGGCATCCTGTACGGGCCCCACGGCGCCGACGAGGTCTTCGCGCTGGCCCGGCTGCTGGAGGCCACCACTCCGCAGCTGGAGCTGACCACGCTCACCGTGGAGGGCATCCGCCACGTCGGGCTCGGCGACCGGGTCTGTGTGGACACCTGCTCCCACTTCGACGAGGACGAGGGCATCCTCGTCGGCTCCTACTCCTCCGGGTTCGTACTCTGTTGCAGCGAGACCCACCCGCTGCCGTACATGCCCACCCGGCCGTTCCGGGTCAACGCCGGCGCCCTGCACTCGTACACCCTCGGACCCGACAACCGCACCAACTACCTCAGCGAGGTGGGCTCCGGCAGCACTCTGCTCGCGGTCGGCGCCGACGGCCGCACCCGGCGGGTCGTGGTCGGCCGGGCCAAGCTCGAGTCCCGGCCGCTGCTGGAGATCCGCGCCCACGCCGAGGACGGGCGGCTGGTCGGCCTGACCGTGCAGGACGACTGGCACGTACGGGTGCTCGGCCCCGGCGGCAAGGTCCTCAACGTCACCGAGCTGCGGACGGGCGACGAACTGCTCGGCTATCTCGCCAAGGACCAGCGCCATGTGGGCCTGCCGATCGGCGAGTTCTGCAAGGAGACGTGATGGCGGGCTTGGCGGACGACTTATCGGGCTCCCTGTCGGGCGGCTCGTCGGGCGGCTCGGAGGGCGGCTTGTCGGGCGGCTCGCCGGGAGGCGCCGCGGACGGCTTCTCCGGCAAGGCCGTGGACACCGGGATGGGCGCCCTCATCCAGACGCTCTTCGACCGGAAGGACGACGGGCTGCCCTACCTGGCACACCAGCAGGAGATAGTCACCCGGGGCGAGCTGCGCGGGCGCGTGGCCCGGCAGGCCGAGGTGTTCGCCGGATACGGCATCGGCCCCGGCAGCACCGTGGGCCTGCGGACACCGCCCAGCTTCACCCAGGTCGAGGTGGCGCTCGCGCTCTGGCGGCTCGGCGCCCAGGTGATGCTCTTCGACTTCCGGCTCAAACCGGCCGAGGTGGAGGCGCTCTGCGCCACCTGCCGACCGCGGTTCATGGTCCGGGCCGGCTCCAACGCCCGCGCCGCCTTCGGCTTCCGGCCCGAGTACGAGGTGGTCACCGAATGCCGCGCGACCGGCAGGCCGGCCACCACCGGGCACGGGCTGCTCCAGTTCAGCTCCGGCTCCACCGGGCGGCCCAAGGTGGTCGGCAGGACCGTCCGGTCGCTGGCCGCCGAGGTGGAGCGGTTCGCGGCCATCCCCGGTATGCCGGGCGAGGGCGACCGGCTGCTGCTGCTCAGTTCCACCATGCACAGCTTCGGCCTGATCGGCGGGCTGCTGCACTCGCTGGCGGCCGGCGTGTGCGTGGTGTTCACCCCCCGTGTCACCGCCCGCGACATCCTGCGCAGCGCGGTGGACCACCGGATCGCCGCCCTGTTCGGGGTGCCCATGCACTACGAACTGCTCGCCGCCGCCCCCGATCCCCCCCAACTCCCCGGGCTGCGCGTCGCGGTGTCGGGCGGCGAGATGATGCCCCCCGAGGTCGCCGCGCGGTTCGCAGAGCGCTACGGCGTGCCGGTCGGCGAGTCGTACGGGACCACGGAGACCGGCGTGGTCGCCATGGACGTCCGCGGCGCGCTGCGGCCGTCGGTCGGCCGGCCGGCGCCCGGGGTGGTGGTACGGGAGCACAAGGGCGAACTGGACGTCGCGCTGGAGGAGTCGCCGTACCTGTTCGGCTCGGGCGGCGCCCAGTACGCGGACGGCTGGCTGCACACCCGGGACCGGGCCACCGTGGACGACACCGGCGCCGTCCGGCTGCACGGCCGCGCCGACTCGCTCGTGGTGATCGGCGGCCTCAAGGTGGATCTCACCGAGGTGGAGCACGTGCTCCGCCGGCACCCGGCGGTCGATCAGGCGGTCCTGGTGCACGAGGGGGTGACCGAGGCGTATGTCGCGGTGGCCGCCGGGGAGGAGCGCCCGTCCGCCGAGGAACTGCTGCGCTGGTGCCGGGAGCGGCTGGCCGACTACAAGCTGCCGAAGGTGATCCGGCTGCTGGAGTCCCTGCCCCGTACCTCCAACGGAAAGCTGGTGCGCCAGGCGGCGACGCTCCAGGCGGCCGCGGCGGGCGCCTAGACAGAACCCACTCGCACGACTCTTTCGATTCTTTCGACCTGGAGATGTTGACCATGAGCACATCGGCCACCCTGGAAGACGAGATCCGCGAGTTCGTCCTGGCCACGGTCATCGACGAGATGAACGTCCTGATGAGCCGCGACGGCATCACGGACGAGAGCCCGGTGACCGTCGGCGGTCTGGAACTGGACTCACTCAGCCTGATCGAGCTCACCCTGCGGCTGGAGACGCGGTTCGGCGTGGAGATCCCGGACGCCGACATCGAGCCCCTGGCCTCCCTGCCCCTCGGCGGACTCGTCGCCGAGGTCGTCCGGCGTGGTGCCAAGGCATGAGCGCCGCAGCGGGCGGAGACACGAGCGACCGGGTCCTCGCGCCTCCCCCCATCACCACCGACACCGTCCGGGACCTGCTGTCGGACCCCAAGATCTTCCCGGGGGTGTCCGCCGACCTCGACGAGGATGCCGAACTGGTCCTGGACTCGCTCGGGCTGGTGTGGCTGCTGCACCTGGTGGAGGAGCGGCACGGCCTGGTCGTCGAGCCCACCGACGGGGACATCACCGATCTGACCTCCCTCCGCCGGCTGACCGCGTATCTGCGCGCCACCCAGGCGGACAGGGCCGAGAAGGCGGAGAGGACGGAGAGGACGGAGAGGACGGAGAGGACGGCGAGCGCGGAGGGGGCCGAGAGGGCCGAGAAGGCGGCGAGCGCGGAGGGGGCCGGTCGCGATGAGCGGTGAGGTGGCCGTGACCGGATTCGGTGTGCGCACCGCGTTCGGCACGGGCGCCGAGGCCCTCCGGCGCGGGGTGTTCGGCGGCATCCCCTCCTTCGCGGCCACCACCAGGTTCGACACCGCCCCGTACCGTACGCCGATGGCGGGCGCCGCCCCGGACGGGCCCGACGCGGTCGAGGACTGGGCGCTGCGTCACGCGCTCGCCCAGTGCGGGGCGGAGGCCCGCGACATGGCCGGCCTCCGCCCGGGCGCGGAGGCGGCGGTCCTGCTCGGCGTCGCCGGGGACAGCACCAGCGTCACCCGCTACTGGCGCGCCGCGGACCGGCACGGCGGGGACCGGCATGGCGGGGCACAGGGGGCCGGGCGGGTCGCCGACGCCGTCCCCGCGCGGCTCGCCGAGCTGTTCGCCACGCGGCTGGGGCTGGCCGGGCCGCGGCTCACCTTCACCAACGCCTGTGTGGCCTCCGCCGCCGCGATCATCCATGCCTGCCGGCTGATCTCCTCCGGCCGCACGGAGGTGGCGGTCTGCGCGGGGGGATACCTCGTGGAGGAGGAGACCTTCGGGAAGTTCGACTCGGGCCGGGCGCTGTCCCGCGACGGCATGGTGCGCCCGTTCAGCGCCGATCGCAGCGGTCTCCTGCTCGGCGACGGAGTGGCGGCCGTCGTGCTGGAGTCCGCCGGGCACGCGCGGCGCCGCGGCGCCCGGCCGCTGGCGACCGTGGTGGGCTGGGGCGCGGCCACGGACGCGTACCACATCTCCCAGCCGCACCCGGAGGGGGTGGGCCTCGCGGCCGCGGCACGGCAGGCGCTCCGGCTCGCGGGGGACCCGGACGGGGCGGCGCTCGGCTACGTCAACGCCCATGGCACCGGCACCAAGTACAACGACGGGGCCGAGACCCGCGGGCTGCGGTCCGTCCTCGGGGAGCGGGCCGACACCGTACCGGTCAGCTCCACCAAGAGCACCACGGGCCATCTGCTGGAGGCCGCGGGGGTGGTGGAGTTCGTGATCACCCTGCTGGCCCTGACGGACGGGGTGCTGCCGCCGACCGCCGGGTACACCCGGCCGGATCCGGAATGCGACCTGGACTACGTGCCCAACCGGCCGCGCCGGGCCGACCCCCGCCGCGCCCTCACCCTCAACGCCGCCTTCGGGGGCGCCAACACCGCACTCGTCCTGGAGCGTCCGCGATGACCGAGAAGACCGCGCTGCGCTCCGCCCTCGGCATCCTCGCCACCGCCACCGCCCGGCACACCCCTGCCCGGCACACCCCCGGCCGGGACGCCCCTGCCCGGCACGCCCCCGGCCGGGACGCCCCCGGCCGGGACGACGAGACGCCGCTGCCGAGGCTGCCCGGCTTCGTGGAGTCGTCCTTCAGCCCGCTGGCGTACGAGGTCGGCAGCCGGTGCCTGACCCGACAGCCGGGGGACGGCTCGCGCACCGCCGTGGCGCTGGCCAGCCTGATGGGCGACACCACCACCGCGGATCTGGCCAGCCGGCGCGTGATCTCCGGGCAGGTCCACAACCCGCTGCTGTTCATGCAGGCCACCGCCAACTCCATCCTGGGCTATCTGAGCCGGGAGTTCGGGATCACCGGGCAGACGTTCAGCCTCTCCACCCTCGACGACCCCCTGGCCGAGCTGCTGGCCATGGCGGATCTGCTGCTCGAGGACCCGGACCTGGACCGCGTCCTGGTGCTGGGCGTGGAACTGGGCGCCCAGCCGGGTGGGGAGTCGGGGGGTGACCCGGGCGGGGACTCCGGCGGCGGGCGTGGCGGGGCTGCGACCCCCCGGGACAGGGTGGCCGCCGCGTACCGGGAACTGGCCGCCGACAGCGGCCGCCCGACGCCGCCCCCCTCGGCACACGCCGACCTGGCGGCGGCAGTGCTGCTCGGCCGCGCCGACACCGGCGCACCGGTGTCCGTGCGCCCGGCCGAGCCCCACGCCGCCGACGCCACCGCGGCGCTCGGCCATCCCGGCAGCCTCCAAGGCCTGTTCGACCTGGTCACCGCCCACCGGCGGCTGCTGCGCGACGGCGGCGGCCACCGCCTGGTGACGGACCCGGCGGCGCGGCGCGGCCCCACCGCGTTCCTCCTCACCGCCGACACGAAAGCTCCCATGCCGAACGCCCCCGCCGGAAGAAACGAGACCAGGACCCATGCTCATCAGTAGGCAGGAGCGGGCTCGGATCTGCTCCGACACCGAACTCGGCGCCGGCAATGTGCTGCACCGTCTGAAGGCGTACGGCCGCCCGCTCGACGAGCCCGTGCTGTGGACGGACGGAAGCTGGCGGGCGCCGGACGGCAGCCGCCCGGAGGTGCTGACGCTCGGCCAATTGCACGAGGCGGTCGAGACCTACGCGGGCTGGTACGCCGCCCATGGCGTGCGTCCCCGCGACCCGGTCGCCATTCACTCCCACTCCAGTGCCGAGTTCGCGGTGAACTTCCTGGCGCTGACGGCCCTCGGCGCCATCCCGTCCTTCGTCAACGGCAATCTGAGCCCCGAGGTCGCCCGCGCGTATGTGCGCCGGCAGGGTGTGGTGGGCGCCTTCACCGACCGGGAGCACCATGCCGTGCTGTCGGACGCGGGCCTCGCCTTCCGCGTGACCGCCGACGACATCCGGCCGGCCCATCGCGCGCTGCTGCCGCCGTCCTACCCGTACCGGCACCACCCCACCGACCCGGTGATCATCTCTCACTCCTCCGGCACCACCGGTACGCCCAAGGGCGTGCCGCACACCCACCGGTCGCTGATGTACGCCCAGGTGCACCGGCTCCGCTACTCCACCGGGGCCGACATGGAGCGCACCCTCGTGGGGCTCCCGGGCGCGCACAACGCCGCGGTGGCGACGCTGCTGTACTGCCTGCTGCTGCGCGCGCACATCAAGCTGCTGTCCAGCCGGCGCGGCACCGATGTGCTGGACGCCATCGAGGAGTTCCGGCCGACCACGGTGCTGGCCTTCGCCGGGACCTTCGGCGAGATGGCCGCGCAGGACCTCTCGGCCCGTGACCTGTCCAGCGTGCAGGTGTGGTTCAACACCGGCGACGCGGCACACGAGGCACACATCAGGGCCCTGGTGCGGCACGGCGGCCACGAGCGGATCGGCCGGGATCTGCGCCGTACCCGGGTCGAGGGTTCGGTCTTCGTGGACGGGCTCGGCTCGTCGGAGACCGGCTACTCGGTCTTCCACAACCGGCACACCAAGGACACCTCGAGCTACTCCCGCTGCGTCGGCAAGCCGATCAGCTTCGCCGAGGCCGCCGTGCTCGCCGAGGACGGCACCCCGCTGCCGCCCGGGGAGGTCGGCCGCCTGGGGCTCAAGTCGCCGACCCTCACCCCCGGGTACTGGAACGACTCGCTGACCTTCCACCGGATGCGGCTGGGCGGCTACTGGCTCACCGGGGACCTCGCCTACCGGGACGAGGAGGGCAACTTCTACCACCTCGATCGCGCGCCGGACGCCATCCGTACCCGCGACGGGATCCTGTTCAGCACCCGCGCCGAGGAGCTGCTGCTGCGGGAGCTGCCCGAGCTGGCCGACTGCACCGTCATCGGGGCCGCCCCGGAGGGGGTCCGGGCGGACTGGGACGGCGACGGAGAAGCCGAGGCCTACGCGCTCCTTCAGCTCGCGAACGACAGCGGCGACAGCGGCGAGGGGGGCGAGGGCGGCGCGGGGGGCGAGGGCGGCGAGGGCTTCGACCGGGTGTGGACCGACCGGGTCAACGCCGCCCTCGCCGGCGCGGGGTTCCCCCCGGTGGCCCGGGCCCTGCGGATGAGACCCGACGACGTGTCCAAGGGCGCCACCGGAAAGGTCCTCAAACGAGTGATGCGCGACAGGTTCGCCGCCAAGGAGCACGCATGAGCACGGCAACGAGTGACGACGGGGTCAACCACCGCGCCCGGACCCTGGAGGCGTACCGGCTGTGGTGGCAGCACGACGCCCACTGGTACCAGGGCGTGGCCGGGCGGTTCGGACAGCGGGTCGCCAACGAGATCAACGCCGAGGCGATGCGCAAGGTCGCCCTCAAGGTCGGGCAGCAGGTCGCCCGCCGGTGCGGCGCCCTCCCCGCCGGCGGGGAGGGCGGCAAGGACCTGGAGGAGCTGCGCCGCCGGTACGACGAGTGCGGCGACCGGATGTTCCCGCAGGAGTTGCGCAACGCCTCCACCGAGGTGGCGGGTGAGGATCTGATCGTGCTCACGCTGCGGCGGAACTTCGCCATCACCATGGTGCGGATGGCCGGTTCGCTGGAGGGCTACCGGTGCCCGTGCACCGACGTCCACGCGGGCTGGTCCGAAGGGCTCGGCGTGACCCTGGCGGAGAACCGGGCCACGAGCTGTCTGCGCGAGGGCGACAAGGAGTGCCGCCTGCTGATGCGGGTGCGCACCCCCGCATCCCCCGGTGGGGAGGGCTGAGCCGTGCGGGTACTCGTCACCGGGGCCACCGGAGTGGTCGGACGCCCGCTGGTGGGCGCGTTGCGGGCGCGGGGCCACCAGGTGAGCGCGCTGGTGCGGGAGGAGTCCCGGGCGAAGGCCCCGGACGCCGACGCGGTCGTGGTCGCCGACGCCCTGGACCGCCAGGGCCTGCTGTCCGCGGTGGCGGCTGTCCGGCCCGAGGCGGTCGTCCACCAGATGACGGCGCTGCGGCTGCTGCGCGACGACCCCGCGGCGGCCTTCGCGCGGACCGCCCGGCTGCGCGCCGAGGGCACCGCCGGCCTGGTCGAGGCGGCCCGCGAGGCCGGGGCGCGGCGGCTGGTCGCGCAGAGCATCGCCTTCGCCGCGGCCCCGGCCGGGGGGCCGGTCCTCGACGAGGAGGCGCCGCTGTACGTGGACGCCCCGGACCCCGGCTGGGCCGCCACCGTACGGGCCGTCGCCGAGCTGGAGCGGCTGGTGCTGGGCGGCCCGGGGCCGGCGGGCGCGGGGCCGGCGGGGCCAGGGTCCGCGGGCCCGGGGCCGGAGGGGGTGGTGCTGCGGTACGGCACGCTTTACGGCCCCGGCACCGCGTACGCCCGTACCGGCGCGACCGGGCAGGCGGTGCTGGCCGGGCGGCTCCCGCTGCCCGAGGGCGCGGCCGGGATCACCTCGTTCCTCCACGTGGAGGATGCCGTGGGCGCGGCGGTGGCGGCCGTCGAGTCGGAGACCACCGGCGTCTTCCACGTGACGGACGACGAGCCCGCCCCGGCCGCCCAGTGGCTTCCGCACTACGCCCGGACGCTGGGCGGCCCGGCCCCGCGCACGGTCCCCGCCGCGCTCGCGCCCCGGCTGCTCGGCTGGTTCGTCGCCCATCAGCTCACCGCGGCGCGCGGGGCGGCGAACGGCCGGGCCCGTACGGCGCTGGGCTGGAGGCCGGGGCGGCCGAGCTGGCGCGACGGGCTGGGCGCGGAATGACCGGCTCCGGCACCGTGGGGGGCGCCCCGCCCCGGGCGTGACCCGCCGCTATTTCGACGAGGGTCGTACGATAGCGCTGTCCGCCGGAAAGCCGCCCCGGAAAGCCGCCCCAAGGAGTCTGTCGTGGCCCGCCCCCGAACCTCCCCCAGGACCGTGGAGCACCCCTCCGTGGAGGAGGTCTCGCTGCAGCAGCTCCTGGAGGCCCTGGTCGACCCCGTGCGGCGGGCGGTGGTGTCCCAGCTGGCCAGGGCCCGGGGCGAGATGAGCTGCGGCACGTTCGACGTGCAGGTCTCCCGGTCGACCCTGACCCACCATTTCAACGTGCTGCGGGAAGCGGGCGTGATCCGGCAGTACTACGTGGGGACGACCAAGATGAACGCGCTGCGCGTCGACGAGATGGAAGAACGCTTCCCCGGTCTGCTCTCGGCGCTGGTCGCCGCCGGCCACCTGGAGGCGGACGCGTGAACCGCCGGCCGCGGAAGCATGAACAAGTCACCCACACACACCTACTTCTTGTCGTATGTTGAACGGGTGAGTTCACACGACCAGGAGCACCGCCCTCCGATCACGCCGACCGGCAAGATAGACAGCGCGCTGGCGGTGCTGATCATCATCGGCATCGGCTACGGGGCGTTCTGGCTGGTCTCAAGCCTCGCCTCGTCCTACATAGGGCTTTTCAGGGGGCGATGACGGGGTTCCGCTGCCGGCCCGGGTCGGCGATCTCGATGACGTCGACGTGGGACGAGCCTCGCCGCACGCCGTGGTGAGCTGCTCGAACAGGGCGGCCGTGGCCGGGTGCGGGTCCTGACGCGGGGTGAGGGTGTAGAGGCCGCGGGTCGGGGGATCGACGAGGGGCACGGTGACCACATCGGCCCGCAGCGCGCGCCTCAGCACACCGGGGATCAGCGCGATGGCGTGGCCCGCCGCCACCAGGGCCAGTTTGCCGTGCAGGTCGGCGGCGGCGAGGTCGATGCGGGCGGTGATCTCGGCGCGGGCCGCCTGCCGGCGCAGCAGCGCCGCCGAGCCGTCGTTGTCCTCGACCCAGATCTCGTCGGCCAGCGCCCGCATGGCCACCGGGCCCTGCCCTGCCCGCGGGTGGCCGAGGGGCAACACGACGACCATCTCGTCCGTCCCCAGGAACCGCCGTTCGAGACGCGGATCATGGGGGAGCCCCGGTGGCGCGTCGGTGACCACGGCGACATCGAGATCACCGGCGATCACCCGGTCGTGGAGGTGCGCGCTCAGGCCCGGCAGCAGGCTCCACCGGACGGGGCCGGACCGCTCCAGCAGGCCACGGATCGCCTGCGGAACGATCCCCGCGGCCAGCGACGGCGTTGCGCCCACGGCCAGCGGTCGTACGGGCGCCCCGTCGCGGAAGTCCCGTACCGCGCGAACGGCGCGGTCGGCCTCCCTCAGCGTCGCCAGGGCGTGGCGCCGGAAGACCTCGCCGGCCGGTGTCGGCCGTACGCCGCGCGCGTGGCGCCGCACCAGCGCCACGCCGAGCTGCCGCTCCAGCCCGGCGATCTGCCGGGAGACGGCCGACTGGGTGTGGTTGAGCTCGGCGGCCGCCGCCGACAGCGACCCGAGGCGGCAGACGGTCACAAAGGTCCGCCACACAGACAGTTCCATGGCCTCAGCACCCTAGCCGGTATGCGCACGGCGCAGAGCCGGCCTGCGAAATCCGCGCTTGTCGCAGCGCTCGCCGTGCGCCACTGTGCATGCATGACCACACCGCACAACAACCCCGCCCACACCTCCGCCCACACCGCCGCCGGCCCGGAGGTGGCGGACGCCGTGCTGGAGCCGCTGCGCGCGTACATCCGCGGACACGCCACGGGCGACCCCGGACACTTCCGCGACGCGTTCCTGCCCACCGCCCACATCGAGGGGATCCGGGAGGGCGCCTTCGTCTCCTGGCCCCTGGACGAGTACTGCGCCCTCTTCCACGGCCGGCCGGCCCCCGACGAGCCGACCCGCTCCCGCCGCATCGACTCCGTCGAGGTCCATCACACCGTGGCCACCGCGACCATGACGCTCCGGCACGGCGCGGACACCTTCACCGACGTCTTCCTCCTGGCGCGGGTCGACGGCGCCTGGCGCATAGCCAACAAGGCCTACCACAAGCACGGCTAGCGGCCGCTCACCGCCAGGCTCGTCCGGACACCCCGTGGACGTTCCAGAAGCCCGGGGAGCGCATGAGCTCCGGCGCGGGTGCGCAGGGGGTGGCTCCCGTCGCGCGGATCATCAGGTTCGGCAGGTAGAGGTCCTCGGTGAAGCGATGGGTGGGCTCCTGGAGGCGGGCGCCGAGGGAGCGCAGGATGCCGACCCGTTCGGGGCCGAGGTCGCGGGTCCACATGAGCAGTTCCCTGCCGGGCAGGTGTTCCAGGGCGAAGGCGACGAGGTCGGCGAAGACGTCGTCGGTGGCGGCCTCGCAGTCGACGACGGTGGTGGGGGTGTGGGCGTCATCGGGGTCGACCGCGGACCGGTGGCCGATGAGGAAGCCCCGCATGGTGTCGTCGCCCGCCTCCAGGTGGAAGTAGCGGGCCAGCGGGTTGGCCGCCCTCCACCGGAAGTACTCCGCGTCCCGCACCGCGCGGATCCCGGAGCCGTGCGGCAGCCGGCGGACGAGGTCCGCCATCGCCTCCGCGTCCGGCGTGGACACCGCCCGCACCGCCGCCCCCGAGCGGGCGCCGCGCACCGCGGGCAGCTCGGGCCAGGGGCGTCGTTCGAACAGGGCCTCCTCGCGCTCGACGACCGCCTGGCCCCAGGGGCCGATCTGCGTCCACCCGGCCATGAGCATCGCCGGCGCGGCGCCCTGGTCGCCGAAGTCCAGCAGCCAGGGCACCCCGTCGGCCGCCAGCCGCTTCACCACCTCGTCGATCATGGCCAGGAAGAGCGGCCCCCCGCGGTGTTCCGGCGCGACGATGGTGTCGGTGAGGCACGGGAGCGCGTAGGTGCGGCCCTCGTGTTCCCAGTGGGAGCCGAACACACCGACCATGCCGACGACGCGGCCACCTCCGCGGGCGACCACGACATAACGGTGGTCCAGATGCGGATTGTCGCGGTACTTCCAGTGGAAGTACCGGGTGTCCCCCTCCGTGCCGCCACGCCACAGCGAGTCCTGGAACGCCACCGCGTCCGCCAGGTCCTCGGCCCGGTAGGCGTCGATGGTGATGCCGGGCACCCCGGCGACCTGCTCAACCGTCATGGCTGACCGCCCCTTCCCGCGCGGCGAAACGCCCCTGAAGGGCTCGTATGTCGATCTTTCCGTTCGGGCTGACGGGCATCGGATCGACCTCCGCCCAGGCGGCCGGGAGCATGTAGGACGGCAGCGCGCGGGACAGCGCCTCCTGGAGCTCGACCGGGGTCAGGACGGTGCCGGGGGTGAGGGAGTACGCGGCGCAGATGCGCGGCCGGCCGGTCTCGTCCGGCACGGCGACGGTCACCCCCGCGGCCACTCCCGGGAGCGCGTTGAGCGCGGTCATGATCTCGTCGAGTTCGATCCGGTAGCCGTTGACCTTGACCTGCCGGTCGGCGCGGCCGTGGAAGTGGAAGACGCCGTGCTCGTCCTGGGAGCCGAGGTCGCCGGTCCGGTAGGCCCGGTGTCCCGACCCGGGCGGGAATTCCACGAAGGCGGACGCGGTCCGCTCGGGGTCGTTCCAGTACCCGGGGCCCACCCCGGCCCCGCCGATGACGATCTCGCCGACGGCCCCCTGGGGCAGCGGGGTGAGGTCCTTGTCGACGATGGTGACCGACTCCCCGGGGATGACCACCCCGATGGGCAGGGGCTCGTCCTCGGACGGCGCGGCGTCGAGCGTGTGGTAGGTGCTCGCGATCGCCGTCTCCGTGGTGCCGTACACCCCGGTGAGCCGCACCTGCGGCAGCCGCCGCCTCCAGTGCAGGGCGTCGTGGGGCGGGAACACCTCCCCGCCCCACACCACGCGCCGCAGGTCCGGCAGGGGCCGCGCCGCCAGTACGTCGTACCGCGCCATGGCCGACAAAACCGACGGCACGGTGTTCCAGTGCGTGATCCGGGAGTCCCGCAGGAAGTCGGCCAGGGTCGAGGGGAGGAGCCCGGCCGCCGGGGGCACCAGGTGGAGCCCGGCCCCGCAGCTCAGCGCGCCGTAGACGTCCCACAGGGTGAAGTCGAAGTGCAGTTGCAGATGGCAGGCCACCCTGTCGTCGGAGGACATGCCGAAGTGTCCGTTCGCCCACCGCACGAAGTGGGCGATCGACCGGTGGGTGAGCGACACCCCTTTCGGCTCTCCCGAGGACCCCGAGGTGAACAGGATGTAGGCGAGCGCGGAGTCGTCCGCCCCGGGGTCCAGGGGAGCGGGGGAGGCGGAGGCCACCGCCGCCGCGTCCACCACCGGGCGGTGCGCCGGGCCCGCGGACTCGCCCCCGGGGAGACACAGCCCCGTCACGACCTCGGAGGCCACCTTGTCCAGCAGGCCCGGGAGCAGGTCCGTCCCCACGTCGTCGGCCAGGAGCCAGCAGGGGCCGATGCGCCGGACGATCATGAGCAGCCGTTCGACCGGCGACGCCGTGTCCATGGGGACACACACGCCACCGGCCTTGAGCACACCGAGCACATAGGTGATGGTGCGGGCGCTCTTCGGCGACAGCAGCGCGACCCGCTCTCCCGGGCGGAAGCCGTGGGCGCGCAGCGCCTGGGCCAGCCGGTTGGACCGCTCCTCGAGCTCGAGATAGGTGAGGCGTTCGTCCGCGGAGACGACGGCCACCGACCCCGGGGTCTCGGCGGCCTGGGAACTGACCATGCGCTCCAGGCGACTCATGGGGCTTCCTTCCTGCTCACGAGGTGTGGGGACGCGCCGGCAGGAGCCACAACCTAACGACGTTCCGGGAATTCCCGGGTAACTGCCCGGGCATCGCCGCCGATTCGGCCGGGATCACCGCGATTCCCCGGCGATTCCCCGGGTGTCGCTAGCGTCATCCCCCGTGCTGAGCCGAATTCCTCCCTGACCCACCGACCCAAGGAGTGAGGCATGGAACAGCCGGCCCACGTCCGCCCGGAAACCCGGAGCGCGCCCCCGCCACCCGGAGCCGGCCCCACGGCGCGCGAGACCGTGGTCCACGGGAGCTTCCGCGCGACACCGTCCGACCCCCACGTCGCCGCCCGGGAGGTACTGCTGGGCAACGGCCTGCGGCTGCCCGGCACGGACACCACCCCGGCCCCGGACACCACCCCGGCCCCGGACGCCTCGCCGGCCCCGGGAAACGGCCCCGCCGGGAGCGACGGCCTGCACCGGGAGGTCACCGAGCAGCTGTGGCACCGGGGCCTGGCCGCCATCCAGCTGGACGAGCCACTGCCGCAGGACCGGTTCCTCGCCCTCGGCGCCTTCCTGGGCACGGCCACCCCGGAGACGGACCCGGCGGTGCGGCCGTACGTGGAGGACGGCGTCGTGCTCAACCTCCGCAGCGAACACGCGCCCACCCAGGACGTGTCGCTGCAGCCCTTCGCCAGGAACTCCCTCTCCCTCCACTCGGAGAGCAGCGGCGCCGCCCCCGCCGGACAACCCCGGTACATCGTGCTGATGTGCGTCGACCCCGGGGACGACGCACACCACGCGAACACGGTGCTCGTCCCCATGCGAGACGTGGCGCGCCGGCTGTCCCCCGGCGCCCTCGACCTGCTCTCGCGCACCCGCTACCGCGACAGCTCCGAGGCCCCGCCGGTCGCGCGCCGCGTCGACGGCCACTGGGTGTTCTCCTTCCGGGACTTCCTCGACCAGGAGCTCCGGTGGACGCACACCGGACCCGCCGGCGACGCCGAGACGGTCAACGGGGCGCTGCGCGAGCTGCTGACCGCCATGTACGAGCCCGGGCCCGCCACGGGCGTGCGGTGGCGCCGGGGACTGCTCGTCGTCATCGACAACACGTACTACTTCCACGGCAGGACCGCGGGCTCCGCGACACCCCCGCGCCGGCAGCGGCACCTCAAGCGGCTCCGCATCCGCTAGGGCTGTCGTCAAAGGGGGCGCCCTGCTCCCGACGCCGCAGTGACATCAGCCGCTGCGGCGGCGGGCGGCACCTCGCTGCGTTGTCGCAACGCCCGAGTACGCCCAGTACGAGGGCGATGCTCCGCCTTGCGAG
>NZ_BAAASD010000042.1:0-89829 GCF_039532705.1 Streptomyces sparsogenes subsp. cuspidosporus
CGACTCGTACAACGCGACCGCGTCCGCCTTGAACTCCGGCGGATAGTGCTTCATGACCACGGGACATCCGTTCTCCTGGACTCAAGATCCAAGTCTCTCGGGTGTCCAAGATCCAGGGTCAAGCCCCGAACCTCCGCCCGAACCTGTCTTGTCCGGCCCATGCGCCGAAACCCAACCGGCCCGGCCCCGGCAGACCCCTTGGCCCGAAGAACCGGTACCCCGCCACCCGCTACGACGTGGGCAAAACCGTCAGACGACCCGAGACTATCGCTGAACGTGACCAGGTCAGATTATAAAGAACAAGTTGAGAGCGTGTTTCGAAAGCGCTGGTCACAGCCATTCGTTGATGGCCGCGACCAGCACGGTCGCCTCATAGCGGACGGCGAGCTTGTCGTACCTCGTCGCCACCGCGAAGAATGGCCGCATCACGGCCTGCCGATTCCCGGGGCCTCAGCAGGCCGAGTGACCTGCGACGTTACAGGCCAAGCTCAGGAAGAGGGAGCTCAGACCTCGCAGTGCAGCTACCTGGAAGTCACGCAGCTGGCTCCGGGGCTACTGGTGCCGTGGGAGAGCCTGTGCCTTCTGCGCCGAAAGACTCTTGTAGACGGTACCGGCGAGGTCGGGCAGCGTGTCCCCTTCGCCAACGGCGCTGTTGACAGCAATGGCGATGATCATGCCAGTCTTCGGGAAGTACATGTGCAGCACCCGGTTTCCATAAGTGGCCCCCTCATAGGCCCAGACCGTCCCGGCCACAGGATGGACGAACTTCACGACACCGAGCCCGAAACCCATGGGATCGTCGGCCGTGACGCTCTTGATGGGCTTACTCGTCTTCGTCGAGACCAGGGACTCCAGCTCGCGCTGCTGCGCTGAGGGCAGCAGTCGACCGCTGTACAGCGCCCTGTCCCAAGCCGTCATGTCTCGCAGTGAACTCACCAGGCCACCCGCCCCCTGCGCCCAGGACAGGCGGAGCCGAGGAAGTGACTTGTTGAGATGCTTCGGCAGGACGGAATGGGTGGAGTACGGCGTCGGCATGCGCGAGGCCGTGTCCGGAGGGCAGTCCGGGGGGAGGCAGGTGTCGTTCATTCCGAGAGGTTCGATGAGGCGCTCGGCGAGCCGCTCATGGTAAGTATCGTGCGACGCTCGTTCGACAATCATCTGCGCGAGGAGGTAGTTCGTATTCGAGTACTCGTACTTCGCGGGACCCAGTGGCAGGCCCTCCACATAGGACATCAGGCGCTCCAGTGTGAAGCGCGTGGAGGGATTGGCGTCGAAATCCTTCAGGAACGCATTCTGCTCGGTGTAGCTGGGGATGCCGCTGGTCATCGACAGCAGTTGCTTGATGGTGACATCGCGCCACGCCGGATACTGGGGAAGCCACTTTCCCAGCTTGTCCCGTATGGACAGCTTTCCTTCGGCCTCCAGTTGAAGCAGCAGCACGGACGTGAACGCCTTGGTGTTGCTGCCTATCTGCCACAGCGCCTTGCTGTTCACCGGTCGACCACCGCCGTAGCGGGACGTCCCCGCATCGACCGAGATATCAGGTCGCTGATTGGCATAGGTCACCCGAAGGGAGACCGCTGAGAAATGATCCTTGGTGCCCTGAGCGTCCAGATATTTCTCGAGGTCACTTCGCAGTGACGCGGTGGCACTGCGAACGGATGGCTCCACCACTGCGTGCGCGACGGCCGGCCCACTTCCCGACACCATCATCCCCGAAACAATCGCTGCGGTGACCGTCGCCAGGGCCGCGAGGCGCTTCCCTTGCTGACCACCCCGCCGACGAAGCCTGTACCTCATTGTCGCTATTCCTCCATCGAAATTGAACAGAACTGGGAACGACGATCACGCTACGCAGTGGAGGCACGGCAGGTAATGGGGGTAACCCCCGCTTGGTAGTGGTGCTGATCCCCTGAGTGAGGCCGAGTACAGCTTCGAAGGCAGCCATCTGCCCGTCGGAAGAGGAGAGAGCGCGACGCTCATTGACTCAACACTGAGGTGCAACAACTGACTGCTCAGAAGACATAGAGCCCTTTAGTTCTGGTGGATCTCGTGTTTAGGGAACCTCCCTATGCGATTGCCAAGCCGCGGACGCGGCTGGTTGTGCGGCTCGGGGCGTTTTTCAGAAGTGGATCTTGATGTGTCAAGATCCACTTCATGGGGAGGCGCGATCTGACGAATGCGCAGTGGGCGAAGCTGGAGCCCCTGCTCCCTGCTGGGAAGAAGCCCGGACGACCGCCGGTACACACCAAGCGGCAGCTGATAGACGGCACACGCTGGCGCGCCCGCGCCGGTGCTCCGTGGCGGGACGTGCCCGAGCGGTACGGCCCATGGGGGACGGTGTACGGACTGTTCCGCCGTTGGCAGCGGGACGGCACCTGGCACCGCATCTTCGAGCAACTGCAGGCCCGGGCCGATGCCGAGGGGCTGATCACCTGGGATGTCTCGGTGGACTCCACCATCGCCCGCGCCCACCAGCATGCGGCCGGTGCCCGCAAAAAGGGGATCTGCAGATCGAGCCGCCCGGTGGTCTGTTCACCGAGCCGGACGACCACGGTCTCGGACGCTCCCGGGGTGGGCTGACCACCAAGTTGCACCTGGCGGTCGAGCAGGCCCAGAAGCCGATGTCGCTGATGATCACGGCCGGACAGCGCGGTGACTCCCTGCAGTTCCAGGTGGTCCTGGGCCGTATCCGGGTGCCTCGGCTCGGGCCGGGCCGTCCGCGTACCCGGCCGGACAAGGTTCGCGCCGACAAGGCGTACGGCTCCCGCGCGAACCGCGCCTACCTGCTGGAAACGGTGCTGGCACCGTATGAGTCATGAGAGCAGAAGGAACGACACCGGAACCGGAAACCTCTATGCAGAGTGGGCTCACATCTCTGGGTGAGGTGGCGTGCCGTTATCAGGCGGATGAGATACGCCCGGAGGATCTGCCGATGATCGCTGCTGAGGCGCTCGCAGCCGGACTGGACACCCCGACAATGTGCGAGCTCGCCGGTTGGCCTCGCAACGCGGATGCCCGCGATATTCGGGACGCGTTCGAGCAAGCGCTTGCCGAGTCGAGGATCGGGTTGCCGGGTCGGGGCCTGGCACGGCGCCACGCTCTGCGTCGGATGGCGGCGAGGCTCATCGATGGAGAGATAACTCCCGCTGACCTGGCGACGGACGACTGGTGGGAGACGGAGGTCGAGACCGCGGCGGAGCAATCGTTCGTGGCGCTGATCCCGCAATGCGATTGCTGCATCGAGTACACGTTGGGGCTTGACCAGCAGGGGTGGGCGGCCCAGCTGCGGAACGCTGCCCTCGCCCTGACGTCGTCTCCGCCGATCGGCCCCGGATGCTGACTCTGCCTCGCGTCCTCATCCTCAGCAAATCTCACCCGCTACGACGACACCCACGCACGGGACAAGAGCCTCTACCTCTCGTGGCTCGCTGACTCCTACCTTGCCGCTGGAGAGATCGAGCAGGCTACGGCCATCACGGGCCGCGTTCTGGAACTCTCGGCCGGAGTGGCCTCCGTCCGCCCACGCCAGCGTCTCACCCCGATCCTCCAACAGCTCAGTGCCCACTGCGAGCTTCCGGCCGTGGCCGAAGGTCTGGAGAAGGCCAGGACCGGAGGGGGTCAGCTCGCAGGGGCCGGATCAGTGGCCCGCTCTACCCACCGCAGGTAGGCATCCGAAGCCGCGACGATCGGCACAGCCGACACCTCAGGATTCTTCCAAGGGTGATGCTCCATGAGGTGCGCCTCAAGCTCGGCGTAACGGTCGGCACGGGTTTTGAACAAGAGCTGCCACTCTTCCCCCGTACCGAACTCACCCTGATGCCAGAAGACGGAGACCACCGGCCCGACGATCTGCGCACCGGCCGCTAGCCGAGCCGTCACCACCGACCCCCGCCAGTTGCTCGGCTTCCTCGCGGGTCTCCGTCGCCGTCGCCACCTGAAGGAAATCAGTCATGCCGAGAGCCTAGCTCTGAGCCATCGGACGCCACTCCCGAGCAGGCGATCGGGATTGATCACCAACACTTCCGACCGCAAATCGGCGGGGCATTGCTCAGTCCCGAGCCATACCCCGCCTCCACAGCCGCCCTCACCTGCGCCATCTCGCCTCCCACGGCCACCTGCCGGGAGGCCGCGCCATCCCGAACCCTCCGGAGAAAACAACTGAACGGGAGCGGGCATGTGCAGGAGCGGGTTTGCTGAGGGCCCGGCCTGCTCGCCTCAGGGAAGGCCGTCCCGGGTCAGCCCGGCCGCCGCGTCGAGGAGGGCGTCGACGAAGTCGCGGACGGCCGGGCGGTGGTCGTCCGGCCGCCAGGCGAGCGCCAGCCGGCTCGGCGAGAGGCCGCCGACCGGGAGGGTGACCACGCCCGGCCGCCGGTAGATCGCGGCGTTGCCCGCGGCCAGCAGCACCACCCCGCTGCCCTCCTCGACGGCCTCGAAGGTCTCGTCCGCGTTGGAGACGACCGAGCCGATACGGACCGGGTGCCCTGCCCGCTCCTCCAGGGCCAGCCAGAAGTCGCGCAGCGGACCGGCGCTCTCCGGGAGGGCGAGGAACGGCTCGTCGAGGAGTTCGGAGAAGGACACCTCGGCGCGCCCGGCCAGCCGGTGCCCGGCGGGCAGCGCGACCCAGCGCGGCTCGGTCGCCACCACCCGCACGCTCAGGTCCTCCTGTCCGGGGACCGGCAGCCACACCAGGGCCAGGTCCGCCTCGCCGCCGCCCGCGAGGCCCGCCGTGGGGTCCTCCCAGTCGACCTGCCGCACCCGGATCCGCCAGTGCGGGCGCCGCTCGGCGAAGCGGGCCCGGGCCGCCGGCAGCAGGCCGCGGCCCACGCTGCTGGAGACGCCCACAGTCAGCACGGCCGCTTCCGCGGCCGCCGCCTCGCCGACCGCCCGCCGCGCCTCGTCCCAGACCCGGACCAGCTCGCGGGCCCTGGGCAACAGGGCCCGGCCGGGGGCGGTGAGGGCGACCGTCCGGCGGTCGCGGTCGAAGAGCCTGACCCGCAGCAGCTCCTCCAGCCGGCGGATCTGCTTGCTGAGCGCCGGCTGCGAGACGAACATCCGCTCGGCGGCGCGGGTGAAGTTGAGTTCTTCGGCGACGGCGAGGAAGTACCGCAGGTCGCGCACATGAGCGTCCATAGCCGATCGTTATCACACCGGCCGTCCCGGCCCCCGGGCACCCGCTGCCGCGCCGGGCACCCGCTGCCGCGCCGGACGGCCGCTCCCCGGCGGCCAGGGGCCCGGCCACCCGGCCCCCGGCCACCCGGCGGCCCAGGGGCCCGGGGGCCCGCGACCCGGCGGCTCGGCCACCCGGCGGCCCGGGGGCCCGCGACCCGGCGGCTCGGCCACCCGGCGGCTCGGCCACCCGGCGGCCCGCTGACCCGCGACCCGGTGCCCCGGGGGGCCGCCGCTCAGCGCTCCAGCCGCAGCACCCGCACCCCGTACGGCGCGAGCACCACCGTGTCCGCAGGGGAGCCGTCCAGGGTGGTGAGCCGGCCGTCGGCCACCGCCGGCTCGACCGACAGCTCCTCGGCGGCCTGGCTGACCAGCCAGACGAAGACCCGCCCGTTCTCGTGGACCAGGCGGTCCACGGCGACCCGGGGGTCCGGGACGGTGACCGGGCGGCGGACCCCGGCGTGCGCGGCGAGGGCGTCGTACAGGGTGGTGGTCGCCTCGGGGTTTACCCGGGGGGTGACGGCCGCCATGTGCTCGATCGGATAGGTGCAGAAGACCACGCCGCCCTCGCCGATCTCGCGCAGCAGCAGCGCGGGGCGGCCGCGCCCGTCGACCGCGAGGACCTGGGCGCCGTCGGGCTCGACGGGGAGGAACACCCGGCTGTTCTCGGTGCCCGCCGCGCGGAAGGTGAGCCTCGCGCCCTCGGGGAGGGTGCCGAAGGCGCGGGTGAGGATGAAGGTCACCTCGTCGTCCTCGACCGGGTCGACCAGGCCGTACTCCAGCTGGTGGCGGACGCCGAACAGCTCGTTGAGGTGGGCGTACCAGGGGCCGCGCTGCTCGTCGTGGGCGCCGGGGGAGTACGAGACGTAGACCGTGGCGCCCTCCCGGGCCCGGCGCTCCAGCTCGTACCAGGTGGGGGAGAGGAGCTGTTTGGTGGAGGGCACCAGCCACAGCCGTACGTCCGCGGACAGCGCGCCGTCGCTCTCGCGCACCACCGCCGCCGGGGCGTCGGCGAGCCGGGCGGCCACCCAGGCCTGGCGGCCGGTCTGCTGGACGTAGGAGCGGTCCTCGGCGCGGGTGAAGGGGTAGAGGGTGTCCAGGTAGGAGGAGACGAGCAGGGCCGTGTCGGCGTCGGCGCGGTGGCAGCGGGGGAAGTCCACCGCGCGCAGCACCTCGCTGAAGGCGCGCAGTTCGAGCAGTTGCGGCTTGGGGGTGCCCGCGGTGTCGGTGAGGCCGAAGTGCATCTCGAAGGCGTGGTGGTGGTACGGGCGCTGCTCGCTGAGGTTGTCGTAGTCGGTGTTGTTCCAGGCGATCCAGCCGGTGGCCCCGGCCAGCAGGCTGTTGTGCAGGGTCTGCCGGTAGTAGCGGGCGGCGCCGGGGCCCGAGGCGAAGTCGGAGCTGACGCCGAACTCCTCCAGCACCACGGGCCGGCCGAAGGTGCCGGTCAGCTCGCACACCCAGGCGGCCGCGTAGTGCTGCCGGACCGCGTCGTCCTCCATGCGGTAGACGTGCGGGCCGAGGAAGTCGCACAGGTCGGCGGTGTCCCGGACCCGGAAGCCGTTGTCGTGGCCGGAGTTCTCCAGGCCCCAGGCGCCGTCGCCGAGCGAGACGGGCTGGGTGCCGCCCCCGGCCCGGACCGCGTCCACGACGATCTGGGCCCAGGCCGCGACCGCCTCGCGCTCGGCGGGCCCGGCGCCGGACCGCTCGCCGGGCCGGCGGCCGTAGATCGGCATCTCGTTGGAGACCAGCCAGCCGGCCACCGCGGGATGCCCGGCGAAGCGGCGCACCGTCTCGCGGGCGAACCACGCCTGGCGGGACACCAGCCACACATCGCTGTACAGATCGCGGTCGCCGCGCCAGGACGGGTCCCAGTTCTCGCCGGACATGTGGCCGACGAGGAAGGTGGGGACGGTGGTCATGCCGAGCGCCCGGTGGCGGTCGAGGAAGTCGGCGAAGCGCGCGCACAGCTCCTCGTCGAGGCGGTCGGGGGCGGGCATGAAGTCCGGCCAGTAGAAGAACGACCGGGTCATGTTGAGCCCGTGGTCCCGCAGCACGCGCAGCTCGGCCTCGACCACGTCCGGGTCGTACGAGCGCCACATCAGCGGGCCGCCGGTGCGTGACCAGTAGTTGGCGCCGAGCCAGATGACCGGATGGTCGCCGACGGTGAGCCGTGCGGACGTGCGCTGCATCTGCGAACTCTCCCTCAGGCAGGGGGTGTCAGGGATGCGGCCCGTTGCGGACGGGCGGTGCCGCGCAGCAAGCAGTGAACGGCTTTACCGGTTTAGTGTCAACCCTCCGGACAGGGTCCGTACGCATGGTGGAGCGCGGAACGGGATCGGCAAAATCCGGCTCTACAGCACGGTTTCCCGCCGGGACCTGGGTGTTCGACGATTCGACTAGTCCGGTTCAGCGAGGGAGCCGCGTCGCTCCTATTGACACCCTCTTCCGGGCCCCCTTAATTTCACGGCGCCGGTGGTGCGCGGACCGCCGCCCGGCGCCCGTCCTTCTCATCCCGCACGGCTCACGCCATTCGGCTCATGCCATACGGCTCATCCCGCACGGCTCGAACCCGCACGGCTCATGCCACACGGCTCATCCCGCACGGCTCGAACCCGCACAGCGAGGGGAACCCATGATCACGAGGACAACGGCCGGTCCGCGCCGCGCGCTCGCCGCCGGGGCCGCGCTCGCGCTCACCGCCACGCTCGCCGCCTGCGGCGGGGGCGAGAACAACAACGCCGGCGGGGGCGGGGTGCTGACCGTGGCCACGGGCTCCACGGGCAATTTCGTCCGGAACTTCAACCCCTTCGCCCCGCAGCCCCTCCAGGCCACCCACGGAATGATCTACGAGCCGCTGTTCCACCTGAACGCGGCGAAGGCTGGCGAGATCGAGCCCTGGCTGGCCACCAAGTACACCTGGTCGGACGGGGGCAGGAAGCTCCGGGTCACGGTGCGCTCCAACGCGACCTGGAACGACAAGAAGCCCTTCACGGCCGAGGACGTCGCCTGGACCTTCCAGATGGCGAAGGACGACAAGGCGCTCAACCAGTACGCCCTCCCCATCGCCTCCGCGAGCACCGAGGGCAAGTACACGGCGGTGATCACCTTCACCAAGTCCGCCTACACCAAGGAGTACTTCATCCTCGGCAAGATGAAAATGCTCCCCAAGCACATCTGGTCGAAGATCCCCGACAAGGAGCGGGCGACCACCCTCAACACCAACCCGGTGGGCACCGGCCCGTGGAAGGTGAAGTCCGTCAAGGGCATGACCATGGATCTCGTGGCCCGGGACGACTATTACTTCAAGGGGCTTCCGCACTTCAAGGTCCTGCGCTACCGGTCCTTCACCGGAAACAGCGGCGTCACCGCCGCGGTCACCTCCGGACAGATCGACTGGGGCGGCGGTTTCATCCCCGACATCAAGAAGAACTACCTCGCCAAGGACAAGAACTTCGAACTCGTCAACATCCCCCTGGCGACCACGTTCTTCGTGCCCAACGCCCAGCGCGGCCCGACGGCCGACGTCAACGTCCGCAAGGCGATCAGCGCCGCCCTCGACCGCGAGTTCATGAACCGGAGCGTGTACGACGGCCAGGCACCCGTCGCCAACCCCATGGCGCTGCTGCTCCCCAACTACGAGTCGGTGCTCGACCCGTCCCTGAAGGACGCCGTGATCGAGACCGGCCAGGACAGGGTCGACAAGTACCTGACCGACTCCGGGTACACCAGGTCGGGCGGCATGTGGCGGAAGGACGGCAAGAAGCTGTCCGTGAGCGTCGAGCTGGTCTCCGGCTGGACCGACTACGTCAGCGTCGCCCAGCTGGCCAAGCAGCAGCTCAAGAAGGCCGGCATCGAACTGGTCGTCAAGGCCGAGTCGTACGCCCAGTGGACCAACAACCGCGCCCGCGGCCAGTTCCAGATGCTGCTGGACAACAGCGGCTACACCCCGGACCCGCGCGCCTATTACGCCCAGCTGCTGGACAGCTCCATTCCGCCGAAGATCGGCGAATCCACCAACGTCGGCAATTTCGGACGCTATTCCAACCCGGTCATGGACAAGGCCCTGGACGAGATCGCCGCCAGCAAGGACCTGGCGAAGCAGAAGCGCTGGTACTACCGGATCCAGCGGGAGTTCATCAAGGACATGCCGGCCATCCCGCTCTTCTACGGCCAGAACGAGCAGGAGTTCAACGGCAACCGCGTCACCGGATATCCCACCGAGGACAACCTCTACGCGGCCCCCTCCATCTGGCTCGACCCCGACGGCGGCTGGGTGGCCGCCCGTATCAAGCCCGCGAAATCCGGTCAGTAGGGCGCGGCAGCGTGCGGTACGTACTGCGAAAACTCGGCTTCTACGCCGTCGCCGCCTGGATGGCCGTCACCGTCAACTTCTTCCTGCCCCGGCTCATCCCCGGCGACCCGGTGCAGCTGATGATGGCCCGGATGTCGCAGTCCGGGCCCGTCGAACCGGGCCAGGAAGAGGCCCTGGCCGCCATGCTGGGCCTGAGCCACGGCAACCTCCTGACCCAGTACGCCGACTACCTGTCCTCCGTGGTCCACCTGGACTTCGGCCTCTCCGTCACCTACTTCCCCAGCCCCGTCACCGACGTGCTGCACGACGCCCTGCCCTGGACCCTCGTCCTCGTCGGCGCCGCCACCCTCATCAGCTTCGTGCTCGGCCTGACCCTGGGCACCCTCGCCGGCTGGCGGCGCGGCAGCTGGCTGGACTCCCTCGTCCCCTCCACCACCTTCCTGGCCGCCATCCCCTACTTCTGGCTCGCGCTGCTGCTCCTCTACCTCTTCGGCCAGGTCTGGGGGGTGCTGCCGCTGGGCGGCGGCTACGACGAGACCCTGGACATCGGGCTGAACGGCGACTTCCTCTCCTCCGCCCTCGAACACGCGGTGCTGCCCGCCGCCACCATCGTGCTCAGCTCGGTCGGCGGCTGGATGCTCGGCATGCGCAACATGATGGTCTCCACCCTCGCCGAGGACTACGTCACCGCCGCCGAGGCCAAGGGGCTGCGCCCGCGCACCGTCATGGTCGGCTACGCCGCCCGCAACGCCGTCCTGCCGTCCGTCGCCGGCTTCGCCATCTCGCTCGGCTTCATCGTCAGCGGCTCGCTCGTGATGGAGATCGTCTTCTCGTACCCCGGCATGGGCTTCACCCTGCTCCAGGCCGTCGAGAACACCGACTACCCCCTGATGCAGGCGGTCTTCCTCGTCATCACCTTCGCCGTGCTGGCCGCCAACTTCCTGGTGGACCTGGTGTACGGCTTCGTCGACCCCCGGACCAGGCAGGCCCGATGACCGCCACCCTCCCCACCGCTACCCCGGCCGCCCCCGAACGCGCCGCCGGCCGCGGCCTGCTGCGCCTGGCGCTGCGCTCCCGCCGGCTGGCCCTCGGCCTCGGCGTCCTCGCGGTCTTCGCGCTGACCGCGGTGATCGGCCCCTGGCTCGCAAGCGACCCCGACGCCGTCAGCGTCGACCTGGGCCAGGCCCCCTCCGGGGCCCACTGGCTCGGCACCACCCAGACCGGCCAGGACGTCTTCGCCCAGCTCGTCGTCTCCGCCCGCGGCACCCTGGTGATCGGCGCCGCGGCCGCCGTCATCGCCACGGTCGTCTCCGTCGTCATCGGCATCGGCGGCGGCTTCCTCGGCGGCGTCGCCGACGAGACGCTCTCCCTCGTCAGCAACGTCTTCCTGGTCATCCCCGGGCTGCCGCTGGTCATCGTGGTCGCGGCGTACGTCAAGGGCGACGGGGTCCTCTCAACCGTCCTCGTCATCGCCCTGACCAGCTGGGCCGCTTCCGCCCGGGTGCTGCGCGCCCAGACCCTCTCGCTGCGCGGCCGCGACTACGTGCTGGCCGCGCGCGTCTACGGGGAGAAGCGGTGGCGGATCGTACTCGTGGAGATCCTGCCCAACGAACTGGCCATCATCGTGTCCCAGTTCATCCACGCCGTGATCTTCGCCGTGCTCACCCAGGCCGGCCTGGCCTTCCTCGGCCTCGCCGACCCCGCCTACCTCACCTGGGGGACGATGCTCTACTTCGCCCAGAACGCGGAGGCCCTGACCGGCGGCGCCTGGTGGTGGTTCGTCCCGCCGGGGCTGTGCATCGCCCTCCTCGGCACCGCCCTGTCCCTCGTCAGCTTCGGCCTCGACGAGGTCCTGGACCCCAGGCTGCGCACCCGCCGGCCCCGGAAGGGAGCGCGATGAACGACAGCGCGACGCATCACAGCGCGACCAAGAACAGCACGGTGAACGACATGGTGCTGCGCGCCGAGCACATCGACGTCGCCTACGAGGGATACGGCGGGGCCCGCCCCACCCGGGCCGTCCGCGACGTCGGCTTCGAGCTGCGCCGCGGCGAACTGCTGGGCATCGCGGGCGAGTCGGGCTGTGGCAAGTCCACCCTCGCCTACGCAGTCGCCCGCTGTCTGCAGCCCCCCGCCCGCCTCACCGCCGGCTCCGTGACCTTCCACGGCCGCGACGGCGGCGAGACCGACCTGCTCGCGCTGGAGGGCGAGGCGCTGCGCGCCTTCCGCTGGAACAAGCTGTCCATCGTCTTCCAGAGCGCGATGAACGCCCTCAACCCGGTGACCCGCGTCGGCCGGCAGTTCGACGACATCTTCCGCGCGCACCGGCCGGGCATGTCCGGCCCCGAGCGCCAGGAGCGCGCCCGCGCCCTGCTCGACATGGTCGGCATCGACCCCGCCCGGATCCGCGCCTATCCCCACGAGCTGTCCGGCGGCATGCGCCAGCGCGTCGTCATCGCCATGGCGCTCGCCCTGGAACCCGAGGTCGTCATCATGGACGAGCCGACGACCGCCCTCGACGTGGTCGTACAGCGGGAGATCCTCGACGAGGTGGAGCGGCTGCGCGAGGAGCTCGGCTTCAGCGTCGTCTTCATCACCCACGACCTGTCCCTGCTGCTGGAGATCAGCGACCGGCTGGCGGTGATGTACGCGGGCGGCATCGTCGAGTACGGGCCCTGTGAGCGCATCGCGGCCGGCGCAGGCCACCCCTACACCCAGGGTCTGCTGCGCTCCTTCCCCGAGCTGACCGGCGAGCGCCGCGCGCTGCGCGGCATCCCCGGCTCGCCTCCCGACCTGCGCGGGGAGCTGACCGGGTGCCCCTTCGCGGACCGCTGCGAGCGGGCCTTCGAGCCCTGCCGCACGGTCGCCCCCCGGCCGGTCCCGCTGCCCGGCGGGGGCTACGCGGCCTGCCATCTGCACGACCCGGACCACATCGCCGCGGCGGCGGGGCCGCTCCATGAAGGGAGCCAGTCGTGACCGCACTGGACGTCACCGGGCTCACCGTCGACTTCCCGCAGCCCGGCGGGCGGCCCTTCCGGGCCGTCGACCGGGTCTCCTTCTCGCTGCGCGCGGGCCGCACCCTGGCGCTGGTGGGGGAGAGCGGCAGCGGCAAGTCGACCGTCGTACGGGCCCTGTCCCGGCTGGTGAAGCCCACCGAGGGGGAGATCAGGCTCGGCGGGGCGCGCCGCACGCGCGGCGCGGACTACCGGCGCGCGGTCCAGATGGTCTTCCAGGACCCCTTCGCCTCCCTCAACCCGGCCCACACCATCGGCCACCATCTGCACCGGCCGCTGCTCGTCAACGGCAAGGCGCGGCGCGGGGCCGACGTACAGCGGAAGGCCGAGGAACTGCTGCGGTCGGTGAACCTCACGCCCCCGGCCGACGTGGCCCGCAAGCGGCCGCACGAGCTGTCCGGCGGCCAGCGGCAGCGGGTGGCCATCGCCCGGGCGCTCGCGCCGGGCCCGCAGGTGCTGCTGGCCGACGAGCCGGTGTCGATGCTGGACGTCTCGATCCGGCTGGAGATCCTGGGCCTGCTGGACCGGCTCAAGGACGAGCGGGGTCTGGCCCTGCTGTATGTGACCCACGACCTGGCCACCGCGCGCCACTTCTCCTCGGAGGTGATGGTGATGTACCGGGGGGAGATCGTCGAGCGCGGCCCCAGCGACGAGGTGATCCTCGCTCCCCGGCACCCCTACACCCGACTGCTCGCCTCGGCCGCGACCGGGTCCGGGGTGAGCCGCGAGGAGGCCCGCGCGGCGCGGGCGGCCCGGCTGGCGGCGCGGGCGCGGCGGGACGCCGAGCGGCGGGAGATCGTGGTCGGCGACGGCTGCCGGTTCCGGCCGCGCTGCCCGCTGGCCGTGGACGCCTGCGCCCGGCGGCCCCCGGAGGCCGAGGTGGGCCCCGGGCACCGGGCCCTGTGCTGGCTGCCCGGCGGTGCCGGCGCCGGCACCGCCGGGTCCGCCGCCGAGGGCACCGCCGGGGGCACCGCGGAGGGCACCGCCGGGTCCAGCGGTGCGTCCAGCGGCGGCGCGGAACGGCACGGGCGCGGCTGACAGCGTTGTCGGCGGTCCCGGACCGAGTTGTGCGTAGTTTGTCCGGACAACAGAACTTCACGACTTCCCGTCATGTGCTCATCCGGCTACGCTCGCCCCGTGGCAAAGCAGGAAGAAGATTCCTCCGGCCCGGCCGGCTCGGCGGAGACGCTCCAGTTCAGCGTGGACCGCAGCAGCCCCGTCCCGCTGTACTTCCAGCTGTCCCAGCAGCTCGAAGCGGCGATCGAGCAGGGGCGGCTGGCGCCCGGCAGCCTGCTCGGCAACGAGATCGAGCTCGCCGGACGGCTCGGCCTGTCCCGGCCCACCGTCCGCCAGGCCATCCAGTCGCTGGTCGACAAGGGGCTGCTGGTGCGCCGCCGCGGGGTCGGCACCCAGGTGGTGCACAGCCAGGTCAAGCGCCCGCTCGAGCTGAGCAGCCTGTACGACGACCTGGAGACGGCCGGGCAGCGCCCCGCCACCCGGGTCCTGCGCAACACCACCGAGCCCGCGACCGCCGAGGTCGCCGCGGCCCTCGGGGTCGCCGAGGGCACCGAGGTGGTGGTGATCGAGCGGCTGCGGCTGGCCCATGGTGAGCCCATGGCCCACCTGTGCAACCACCTCCCGGCGGGCCTGCTGAAGCTGGACAGCGCCGAGCTGGAGGAGACCGGTCTTTACCGGCTGATGCGCGCGTCCGGGATCACCCTGCACAGCGCCCGCCAGACGGTCGGCGCCCGCGCCGCCACCGCCGAGGAGGGCGAGCGGCTCGGCGAGCCGGCGGGCGCGCCGCTGCTGACCATGGAGCGCACGGCCTTCGACGACACCGGCCGGGCCGTCGAATTCGGCTCGCACACCTACCGGGCCTCCCGCTACTCCTTCGAGTTCCAGCTGCTCGTACGCCCCTGAGGCGCCTCCCGTGCGAAACAGGTCCCGACCACCCTCTGGACCCCGGCCGTACACCGTGACGGATACTTGGGCGGCGCCCGAGCCGATGACGCATGTCCGGGCGCCGCCGAACGGGACGTCTTCGAGAAGGGCTGGGTCTTCGTGGCCACGGTTGGGACAGGGGCACGCGCGTTGACCGCCGCCGTGCTGGCGACGGTGCTGGGGTTCGCCTCGGCGGGATGCAGCAGTACGGGCGGCAAGCGCGCCGAGGAGCGGGCCGAGCAGGCGGCGAACGCTTCGGGGCGCGCGGCGGTGAACACCCCGAGGATGACCTTCGCGATGGTCACCCACTCCGGCGACGGCGACACCTTCTGGGACATCGTCCAGAGCGGGGCCAAGCAGGCCGCGGTCAAGGACAACGTGAAGTTCCTCTACGCCCACCACGAGGAGGGCAAGGACCAGGCGCAGCTGGTGCAGACCTACATCGACCAGAAGGTCGACGGGCTGATCGTCACGCTCGCCAAGCCCGACGCCATGAAGGACGTCGTCAAGAAGGCGGAGAAGGCTGGCATACCGGTCATCACCGTCAATTCCGGGTCGGAGGAGTCCAAGGACTTCGGGGCGCTCACCCACGTCGGCCAGGACGAGACCATCGCGGGCGAGGCGGTCGGCGAGGAGCTGAACAAGCGAGGCCGCAAGAAGGCCCTGTGCGTGCTGCACGAGCAGGGCAACGTCGGCCACGAGCAGCGCTGCGACGGTGCCGCGCAGACCTTCGACGGCAAGATGGAGAAGATCTACGTCGAGGGCACCAACATGCCCGACGTCGAGTCGAGCATCGAGGCGAAGCTCCAGTCCGACAAGGACATCGACACCGTCGTGACGCTCGGCGCGCCCTTCGCCGCCACCGCCGCCAAGGCGGCCCAGCAGGCGGGCAGCAAGGCGGAGATCGACACCTTCGACCTCAACGCCAAGGTCGCCAAGTCGCTCCAGGACGGCACGCTCGGCTTCGCCGTCGACCAGCAGCCGTACCTCCAGGGGTACGAGGCCGTGGACCTGCTGTGGCTCTACCACTACAACGCCGATGTCCTCGGCGGCGGCAAGCCGGTCCTCACCGGCCCCCAGATCATCACCAAGGACGACGCCGCCGACCTGGCCAAGTACACCGACCGGGGGACCCGATGAGCGCGGACGCGCTGCCCGCGACCAAGGATGAGCGGCTGGCCCGCCGCTCCCTGCCGCGCCGCCTGGCCGGCCGGCCCGAACTGGGCGCGATCGTCGGGGCCGTCGCCGTCTTCGTCTTCTTCTCCGTCGTCGCCGACAGCTTCCTGCAGTGGTCCAGCTTCAGCACGGTGCTGAACGCCTCCTCGACCATCGGCATCATGGCGACCCCGGTCGCGCTGCTGATGATCGGCGGCGAGTTCGACCTGTCGACCGGGGTGATGGTCACCTCCTCGGCGCTGATCTCCTCGATGTTCTCGTACCAGATGACGGCCAACGTCTGGGTCGGCATCGGGGTGTCCCTGCTGGCCACCCTCGCCATCGGCTTCTTCAACGGCTTCCTGCTGGTGCGCACCGGGCTGCCGAGCTTCATCATCACGCTCGGCACCTTCCTGATCCTCCAGGGCTGCAACCTCGGCTTCACCAAGCTGATCAGCGACACGGTCTCCACCAAGTCCATCGGCGACATGGAGGGCTTCCCCGAGGCCCAGGACGTCTTCGCCTCCCACCTGACCATCGGCGATGTCGATCTGCAGGTCACCGTCCTGTGGTGGCTCGGGCTCGTCGCGCTGGCCACCTGGATCCTGCTGCGCACCCGCGCCGGCAACTGGATCTTCGCGGTGGGCGGCGGCAAGGAGGCCGCCCGCGCGGTCGGCGTGCCCGTCGAGCGCACCAAGATCGGGCTGTACATGGGCGTCGCCTTCGCGGCCTGGATCTCCGGACAGCACCTGCTGTTCAACTACGACGTCATCCAGTCCGGCGAGGGCGTCGGCAACGAGTTCCTCTACATCATCGCGGCCGTCATCGGCGGCTGCCTGCTGACCGGCGGCTACGGCTCGGCGATCGGGGCCGCCGTCGGCGCGTTCATCTTCGGCATGGCGAACAAGGGCATCGTGTACGCGCAGTGGAGCGCGGACTGGTTCAAGTTCTTCCTCGGCGCGATGCTGCTGCTCGCCACGCTGCTCAACTGGTGGGTCCGCAAGCGGGCGGAGGCCGGCGCATGACCACGACAGACACCTCCGCGGGCACCTCCGCCCGGACGCCGCTGATCGAACTGCGCGAGGTCAGCAAGAGTTACGGCAACGTCAACGCGCTGCAGGGGGTCTCCCTCGAGGTGCACGCCGGGGAGATCACCTGCGTCCTGGGCGACAACGGCGCGGGCAAGTCCACCCTCATCAAGATCGTGGCGGGGCTGCACCGGCACGACGCGGGCAGCCTCACGATCGAGGGCGAGGAGACCCGGCTCGGCTCGCCGCGCGAGGCCCTGGACCGCGGCATCGCCACCGTCTACCAGGACCTCGCCGTGGTGCCGCTGATGCCGGTGTGGCGCAACTTCTTCCTGGGCTCCGAGCCCACCAAGGGCCGCGGGCCCTTCAAGCGGCTCGACGTGGAGACCATGCGCACCACCACCCGGGCCGCCCTGCTGCGCATGGGCATCGACCTGCGCGACGTCGACCAGCCCATCGGCACCCTCTCCGGCGGCGAACGGCAGTGCGTGGCCATCGCCCGCGCCGTCCACTTCGGCGCCAAGGTCCTGGTGCTGGACGAGCCGACGGCGGCGCTGGGCGTCAAGCAGTCCGGGGTGGTGCTCAAGTACGTCGCGGCGGCCCGGGACGCGGGCCTCGGTGTGGTTCTGATCACCCACAACCCGCACCACGCCCACCTCGTCGGCGACCGCTTCGTCCTCCTCAAGCGCGGCGCGATGGCCGGCAGCCACCTCAAGACGGAGATCGCCCTCGACGAGCTCACCCGCCAGATGGCGGGCGGCAGCGAGCTCGAACAGCTCAGCCACGAACTCGCCCGCCCCTCGGCCAGGGACACCCCGACCGAGGTCTGAGCGGGGCCCAGCGAGGTGTGAGCGAGGCCCAGCGACGTCTGAGCGGGGCCCAGCGAGGTCTGAGCGAGGCCCGCGCGAGCCCGAGCGAGGTCTGAGCGAGATCCGTGCGAGGGGCCGGCCGAGAGGCTCGGCCGAGGGGCCCGGCCGAGGCCTGCCACCCCGCGCACCCCGGGCGCCGCATGGCGCGATGACCCGCCCCCGGCGGGACTCGCCATGCGGCGCCCGGTGCGCGTGAGGCACAATCGCACGGCGGGTCCCACCCCGCCACGACCACGCACGCCGAGGCCCCGGCCTCCCGAGACCCCCGCAGGGACGACGAACTCTTGCGCACCCGCAGCGACCGCACCCCCCACGCCCGCGCCGCCGCCCCGGCGGGTCCTCCCGGCCCGGGCCGGGAGGCCGTCGGCCCCGCCCGCGGCGGCTCCGGCCTCGGCGGCTCCGACCTCGGCGAGGGGGCGAGCCGATGAGCCTCTACCGTGAAAGGGTGCACCGGGGGTCGGCCCGGGCGACCGTGCTGCGCACCGTCGGCACCCGCGAGCGCCGCTCGCACCTCACCGCGCCCCGCGTGCCCACCGTCGGCATCGACATCGGCGGCACCAAGGTGATGGCCGGAGTCGTCGACGCCGACGGCGAGATCCTGGAGAAGGTCCGCACCGAGACGCCCGACAAGTCCAAGAGCCCCAAGGTCGTCGAGGACACCATCACCGAGCTGGTGCTGGACCTCTCCGACCGGCACGACGTGCACGCGGTCGGCATCGGCGCCGCCGGCTGGGTCGACGCCGACCGCAACCGCGTCCTGTTCGCCCCCCACCTGTCCTGGCGCAACGAGCCGCTGCGCGACCGCCTCGCCGAGCGCCTCGCGGTCCCGGTGATGGTCGACAACGACGCCAACGCCGCCGCGTGGGCCGAGTGGCGCTTCGGCGCGGGACGCGGCGAGGACCACCTGGTCATGATCACCCTCGGCACCGGCATCGGCGGCGCCATCCTGGAGGACGGCCAGGTCAAGCGCGGCAAGTACGGGGTGGCGGGCGAGTTCGGCCATATGCAGGTGGTGCCCGGCGGCCACCGCTGCCCGTGCGGCAACCGCGGCTGCTGGGAGCAGTACAGCTCCGGAAACGCGCTGGTCAGGGAGGCCCGCGAGCTGGCCGCCGCCGAGTCCCCGGTCGCGTACGGGATCATCGACCGGGTCGGCGGCAACATCCAGGAGATCACCGGGCCGCTGATCACCGAGCTGGCCCGTGAGGGCGACGCCATGTGCGTCGAGCTGCTCCAGGACATCGGCCAGTGGCTCGGCGTCGGCATCGCCAACCTGGCCGCCGCCCTCGACCCCTCCTGCTTCGTCATCGGCGGCGGCGTCAGCGCCGCCGACGACCTGTTGATCGGCCCGGCCCGGGACGCCTTCCGGCGCACCCTGACCGGCCGCGGCTACCGGCCGGAGGCCCGTATCGCCCGGGCCCAGCTCGGCCCCGAGGCGGGCATGGTCGGCGCCGCCGACCTGGCCCGGCTGGTCGCCCGCCGGTTCCGCCGCGCCAACCGGCGCCGCGTGGAGCGCTACGAGCGCACCGGGACCGGCCCCCTGCGGCTGGCGTCGCGCGGACAGGCGGGGCGCGAGTGACCGCCGCCGACCAGCGTCCGGGCACCGGCTCACCGCCCGGCCGGGGCACCGACCGCGCCACCGAGTCCCCCACGCCCCCCGCCGGCCGCCCGCCGCGCCGCTGGCTCAAGGCGCTCGCGGTCTTCCTGCTCATCACCATCCCGGCCGGCTATCTGGTCATCTCCGCGCTCCAGAGCCGCGACAGCGGCGAGGACAAGCAGGAGAACGCCTCGGCCACCGGCCTCACCGCCGGCTGGCCCAGCAAGGTGCAGCGGCGCATCTACGACGTGCCGATCCCGGGCTACTCCGCCGACGTGGCGTACTACGAGACCAACGCCTGGAAGAGCAGCTCGCTGTACGTGCAGTTCGTCACCTCCGTCCAGGGCCTCGACCGGTTCCTGGTCAACGTCGGCACCGACCGCGCCGCCCTCAAGAACGGCGAGATCACCATCGACGCCGACGAGGCCGAGAAGGTCGGCTGGCGGCTCGGCGGCGACGAGGACTGGGCCGGCACGGTCTTCACCCAGAAGCAACCCCAGCCGGAACTGGAGATCACCGTCGACTTCGACAACCGGCGCCATCCCAAGGTCTACGTCGTCTCCACTGTCACCCCGTAGCCCCCGGCCGGCCGCAGCCCCCCGCCGGCGGGCCGGCCGGGCGGGGGCCACCCTCTGGCGGCTCAACCGATCCGGACCACCGCGTACGTCTCGCCGTCCCTCGGCGGCCGCGTCCAGGAACGGGAGGTGAATGTGTGCAGCCGCCCGTTCACGAGAGCATGACGCGGCAGAGACGCGCCGAACTCCCCCGCCACCGCTTCCAGCAGCGACCGCTCCACCTCGGCCACGTCGTCCTGGCCGCCGAAGAACCGGCTCGGATCCAGCGCCCGCGGTATCTCCCCGCTCTGTTCGAGCTCTCCGTCGGCATAGGTGAACGCGTACTGCTCCGCCCCGTCGAGCGCCACGGAAAGGTGGAAGAACGACTCGCCGTACCATGCCCTCAGACCGCTCCACACCACCACCGCGCGGGTGCCCGCGCCGGCGGCCGCGGCCGGGGAGACGAACCGCTGCCGACCGAACGGGGCGGGATCGCCGTCGAAGGCGAAGCTCCAGCCGGGGCCGGCCCGGCCGACCGCCATGAGGGCCCGGTCGTCGTAGGACGAGAACTCCCTCTTGTCCCGCAGCGCGTGGCGCGCCTCCCACAAGGTCATGGGTCGGCTCAGCACGGCGTCGTCCCCGTCCGCGAGACGTCCGGGCAACTCCTCCGGCTCCACCCCCTCCACCAGGACGAACCGGTAGGACGTGCGGTTGCCGCCCGGGTCCGGCTCCGCGAGCCACGCCAGGCCGCCCGGGTCGAGCCCGGCGGCCGGGCCCGGCGCCTCGCCCGGCTGCCCGCCCCGTGGAGTGGACAGCAGCTCGCGGCCCCGCTCGGGGGTCAGCAGCGGCCCGAGCACGGGGTCGGCCACCCACCCCAGCGGCGCCAGGTGGTCCGGTCCCAGCGGCTCCCACAGCGGCACGGCGCTCATCAGCGTCCGCCACGCCCCGTCGGTGTCCCCCCACCGCGCCAGCTCCCGCGCCCGCTCGACCGCCGCCCCGAACGGCCCCGCCGCCGTGTACCGGTACGTGCCGCGCCGCACCTCCTCCAGGATCGCGTATGCCAGGGACACCAGCTCGTCGTCGGCGCCCTGCAGATGGAACGTCAGCGAGGAGTCGTCCCGGTACGAGTGCGCCGCGTGCTCGGCGATCAACAGAGGCAACAGCTCGGGCGCGTACCGCGGGTCCGTCACCAAGCCCTTGAAGCGCACCATGTAGGTCTGTCCGAGCAGGCGCCGTATCTGGTCGCCCAGCCCGGCGGCCCGCGGTCTGCCGTACTCCTTGGCCTCGTCCAGCGCCTTCGCGGCCCGCTCCCAGCCGCCGCGCAGCGCCTCCAGCCGGGCCTCCTCCACCTGGATGTCCAGCTCTCGCGTTGTGTCGTTGGCGAACTCCGTTTCCCCGTCGCCGCTGTGCGCCTCCAGGCTGTGGAACTGCCGGTGCATGGCCCGCATGAACTCCAGGAAGTTCGCGTGCCGCTTGGGCGGCGCGGCCAGCCAGCTCGACCACGTGTAGACGGCCCACTCACCGTCCTCGTCCACGTCCTCGGGATCCATGAGCACGTAGGTGATGTCGGACTCGACGTCGAGCTGTAACCCGCGCCGCCAGAGGTCCGCCTCCCGCCACTCCTCGGGCCCGGCGTTCTCGTCCAGATACCCCTCGAAGGCGACCGCGAGCCCCGACGCGTCGTTGTGCCAGCGCGCGTCCCCGGTCCCCGCCAGCAGCCGCACGAACCCGCCCGCGTGCCGCCACCCGTCGCTGACCTTGAGGAACTCCCGGTACGACGGGGGCATCCGCCGGCCGAGGCGCTCCTCCATGTCCGCGATCCGCTCCTCGGACGCGGGCGGGAACCCCAGCCACCGCGCCCGCCGCGCGGTCTCGTCGTCCTCGCCCCGCGTCTCGCCGTCAGGCAGGGAATCCGCCCACTCCCCGCTCCATCCGAGCAGGAAGGACCGCCAGTCGAATGCCGTGATGTCCGTCATACGCGCGATGCTGCCACCCGCCACCGACAGCGTCCGGAGCGCGGCTCGCAGCAGGAGGGAAAAGGACGTTAGGTTCGGACCGGCGATGTGGGATTTCATGACACATGAGAGGGTCAGACGGGTGAGCGAGACCCGACCGAACACCCTGCAGTACCGGTTTGACGGGCCGGAAGACGCCCCTGTCCTGATCCTGGGGCCCTCCCTGGGCACCACCTGGCACATGTGGGATCGCCAGATACCCGAGCTGTCCCGCCATTGGCGCGTGCTGCGCTTCGACCTGCCAGGGCACGGCGGCGCGCCCGCCCACCCCGCCGCCGCCGTCTCCGACCTCGCCGAGCGGCTCCTGGCCACGCTCGACGGGCTGGGTGTCGACCGCTTCGGCTACGCGGGTTGCTCGATCGGCGGGGCCGTCGGCGCGGAGCTGGCCCTCAGACATCCGCTCAGAGTGGGCTCCCTCGCGCTCGTCTCCGCCTCACCGCGCTTCGGCACCGCCGACTCCTACCGGCAGCGCGGCGTCGTGGTCCGCACCAACGGCCTCGACCCGATCGCCCGCGCCACCCCCGAGCGCTGGTTCACCCCCGCCTTCGCCGCCGGGCAGCCCGCCATCGTCGACTGGTCCGTCCAGATGGTCCGCACCACCGACCCCGGCTGCTACATCGCCGCCTGTGAGGCCCTCGCCGCCTTCGACATCCGCGCCGAGCTGGGCCGCATCGGCGTGCCCACCCTGGTCGTGGTGGGCGCCGACGACGAGGTGACCCCGCCGGCCGACGCCCGGGTGTTCGTCGCCGGGATCCCCGACGCCCGGCTCGCGCTGGTCCCCGGCGCCTCCCACCTGGCGCCGGTGGAGCAGCCCGCCGCCGTCACCGACCTTCTGGTGCGCCACTTCACCACCTCCTGGCTCCCCGCCGACCAGCCGACCGGGATGACCGCGATCCCCGCCCCCGCGGCGCGGGCCGCGCTCGCCACCGCGCCGCCCAGCGGCGCCCCGGTCGCCGAGATCGCCTACACCGCCGAGCCCGTCCCGGCCGTCGCCGACGGCCGTGCGGACACGTACGAGAAGGGGCTCCGGGTGCGCCGGGAAGTGCTGGGCGACGCCCATGTGGACCGAGCCCAGGCGGGCGCCGACGAGTTCACCGGCGACTTCCAGGAGTTCATCACCCGCTACGCCTGGGGCGAGGTGTGGACCCGGCCGGGCCTCGACCGGCGCACCCGCAGCGTGATCACCCTCACCGCGCTCGCCGCCCGCGGCCATCTCGACGAGCTGGCCTTCCACACCCGCGCCGCGCTGCGCAACGGGCTGACCCCGGCCGAGATCAAGGAGGTGCTGCTGCACACCGCCGTCTACTGCGGGGTGCCCACCGCGAACTCGGCGTTCTCCGTGGCCCAGCGCGTCATCCGCGAGGAGACCACGCCCGAGGGGTGACGCGGGCGAGGGGGGTATGCGGGCGAGGGGGTAGCGGGGCACGGCGGGCCCGTGTGCCCGGGGGGAGCACAATGATCCTCATGAAGCTCACCAAGAAGGGCCACGCCTGCGTCCGGCTGGAGAAGGACGGGCGGTCGCTCGTCATCGACCCCGGCGCGTTCAGCGAGGAGGACGCCGCGGTCGGCGCGGAGGCGATCCTGGTCACCCACGAGCACATGGACCACTTCGACGAGGGGCGGCTGCGGGCGGCGCTGGAGGCCGAGCCCGCCGCGCGGATCTGGACGCTCGCCAGTGTGGCGGACCGGATCGCGGGCGCCTTCCCGGGGCGGGTGCACACCGTCGGCGAGGGCGACACCTTCAGCGCCGCGGGATTCGACATCGAGGTCCACGGGCAGCTCCACGCCGTCATCCATCCGGACATCCCGCGGATCACCAACGTGGGGTACGTGGTGGACGGCTCGGTCTTCCACCCCGGCGACGCGCTCACCGTGCCCGGGCGGCCGGTGGAGACCCTGCTGCTGCCGGTCCACGCGCCGTGGAACAAGCTCGCCGAGCTCGTCGACTACGTCCGCGAGGTCGGGCCGGACCGCGCGCTCGACGTCCACGACGCCCTGCTGTCCGAGGTCGCGCCGCTGGTCTACGGCCGGATGCTGGGTCCCGAGGGCCCCGGGATCGGCGCCGAGCACGTACGGCTGGCGCCGGGGGAGAGCATCACCCTGTGAGCCGCCGGGGCCGCGCTGTCGGACCCGCGCGGTAGGTTGTCCCCTATGCGCATCGCGACCTGGAACGTCAATTCGATCACGGCGCGGCTGCCCCGCCTGCTCGCCTGGCTGGAGAGCAGCGGCACGGACGTGCTGTGCATACAGGAGATCAAGTGCGCCGAGAGCGCCTTCCCCTACGAGCCGCTGCGCGAGCTCGGCTATGAGGCCGCGGTCAACGCCACCGGCCGGTGGAACGGGGTGGGGGTGCTCTCCCGGGTCGGCCTGGCCGACGTGAGCCCCGGCCTGCCCGGCGGCCCGGACTACGACGGCGAGCAGGAGCCCCGCGCCATCGCCGCGACCTGCGGCGCGGTCCGCGTCCAGTCGGTGTACGTGCCCAACGGCCGGGAGATCGGGCATCCGCACTACGACTACAAGCTGCGCTGGCTGGAGGCGCTGCGGACCTCCGCCGCGGCCGACGCCGCGGGCGGCCGCCCCTTCGCCGTCCTCGGCGATTTCAACGTGGCGCCGGCCGACGAGGACGTGTGGGACCCGTCGTTCTTCGAGGGCCTGACGCATGTCACCACCAAGGAGCGGGACGCGCTGGCCGCCCTGCGCGAGCTGGGCCTGTCCGATGTGGTGCCGCGCCCCCTGAAGTACGACCACCCCTTCACGTACTGGGACTACCGCGAGCTGTGCTTCCCGAAGAACCGGGGCATGCGGATCGACCTGGTCTACGGCAACGAGCCCTTCGCCAAGGCCGTCGGCGACGCGTATGTGGACCGCGAGGAGCGCAAGGGCAAGGGCGCCTCGGACCACGCCCCGGTGGTCGTCGACCTCGACGTCTGAGCCACGCCTCCAGGCGTCGCGTCACTACGCAGAGTGACCCGATGTCACCCGTTTGTCCCTGATATCTGGGCATATGTCCGGATCAGCGGCAAAGCTCAAGGCCAAGCACCGACGGTATCCGTCGGCGCTTCAAGCCTTGAGGAGGAATTGATGTCGGCTGCGAACAGCAGGAAGACATATGCCATAGCCACGGCCGGCGGCGCGCTCGCCATGGTCGCCGCCCTCGCCGCCCCCGCGTACGCGGGCGGGGCCGGCGGCGGGGCGACCCCCATCAAGGGGCGTACCGAGGGCGGCAGCCTCGAACTCGTCAACGGCGACATCGTGGCCTGCGCCGGCGTCGGCGACGTCCGCGTCGAGGACACCAAGGGCGTGGAGCACAAGACCGACGGCAAGGGCACGGAGTTCACCACGCCGGCCGGGACCGAGGTCGAGACGCTGCGCAAGGGCACCGTGGAGGTGACCGTCCGCGGCGCCAGCGCCGTCATCACCTGTGGCAAGGAGGGGTTCCCCACAACGAACGCGCGGGTCCCCAAGGGAGTGCTCGCCGGCTCGGGCGGCTCGGTGGCCGGGGTCAACACGGCCGAGACCCTCGCCGGGGGCGCGCTGGTGGCGTCCGCCATCGCGGGCTGTGCGGTGGCGCTGCGCCGTCGCCGCGGCGACGCGGGCGCCTGACCGGCTGACCGGGTAGCCACCACGCGGTCAGGGCCTCCCCGGGCCCCACCGAGCCCTTTCCCGCCGGGGGAGGGGAGGCCCTGATCCGCGCTCCGTCCCGCTCCCGTCACCCCCGACCCACGGAAGGCGAGCCAGGTGCGACGTCCCTTCGCCCACGGCACCGCCCCGCGCGGTCCTCTCCCGCGCGGCACCCGCCTGACCCTCACCGCGGCCGGGGTCGCCTTCTGGCTCGGCTGCGGAATGGTGCAGGCCGGCACCCACGTGCAGGCGCCGCCCAGCCCCTCCGCGGCCGAGGCGTGGCCGGCCGGGCCCGCCGCCACCGGGCCCGCCGCCACCGGGCCCGCCGCCGGGGGACCGGTCGCATCCCCGATGCCGCTGTCGCGGCCCACGCGGATCCGCATCCCCCGGATCGGAGTCGACGCGCCGGTGGCCGGCGTCGGCCTGGACGCGTCCGGATACCTCCAGGCCCCACCGGCCGCCAAGCCGAACGTGGCGGGCTGGTACGTGGAGAGCCCGACCCCCGGCAGCGCGGGGAACGCCGTCATCGACGGCCACGTCGACACCGCGCGGGGCCCGGCCGTCTTCTACGGGCTGGGCGCCCTGCACCGGCGGGACCGGGTCCAGGTCACCCGCGCCGACGGAACCACCGCCGAGTTCACCGTCGACGCCATCGAGGTCCACCCCAAGCGGGCCATCCCCGCCGACCGCGTCTACGGTCCCACCCGGCGCCCGCAGTTGCGCCTCATCACCTGCGGTGGCGGCTACACCCCGGGGTCCGGCTACCGGGGAAACGTCGTGGTCTACGCCCATCTGACCCGAGCCCGCGGCCACGTCTCCCCGGAGACGTGAGACCGCCCGGACCGTGGCCGCCGGGCCGCCCGTGTCACATGGTCGGCCCGTCGGCCCGTCAGCCCACCAGCCGCCGCAGGTCGATCGAGTCGGCCATCGCCCGCAGCCCCGCGTCCCCGGGGTGCAGGTGGTCGCCGCTGTCGTAGGCCGGCAGGATCCGCTGCGGCCGCAGCGGATCCCGCACCACGGCGTCGAAGTCGAGGACCGCGTCGAACTCCCCGGCGCCGCCGCCCCGGATGAAGGCGTTGACGGCGGAGCGCCGGGCGTCCACGTCGGCGGTGCACAGGGACTCGCCCTCGCAGGGCGCGATCGTCGCCACCACCACCCGCAGCCCCCGCTCGTGGGCCCGCCGGGCGATGGCGTGCAGCCCGGCGGTCAGTTCCTCGGCCGAGGCGCCCCAGCGCAGATCGTTGACGCCCTCGAAGACGACGACCGTGCGCACCCCGGTCTGGGCGAACACATCGCGCTCCAGCCGGTGCTGGGCGCTCACCCCGCCGGTGTCGGTGCTGACGCCCTCGCCCGGGTAGCGGTCGGTGACCACGCGGTTGGCGGAGATGCCCTGGTTGAGCACCCCGTACGCGGGGACCTCCGACTGCTCCCGCAGCCGCCGGGCCAGCACATCCGGCCAGCGGCGATTGGCGTCGGCGGTCGACTTGGTGCCGTCGGTGATCGAGTCGCCGAGCGTCACCACCGACCCCGGCCCGCCGCCGACGTCCACCCCGGTCAGAAAGGGCCAGGTGGTCAGGGTGCCGGTGTACGCCCCGCCGTCCGCGTCGGCCGTGTGGTCGCCGCTGCCGGGCGGGCTCAGATACGAGCGCTGGGTGGCCTGGCTGTGCACCGGCACCGCCCGGACCGCGTCCGGCAGATGGATGCTCACCAGCAGATTCGCGTCCGGCGGGACGTCGAAGCCGACCGGGTCGCTGAACTCCTGGGCCCCCGCCGGGATCTCGGTCCCGTCCCGGCCGCCGAAGGTCAGCGGCACCGGGTCGCCGTCCGCCGCCGCGCCCTCGGCCTGCACGGACACGCTGGCCCGGCCGATCCGCACGGGGGCGGCCGCGAAGGTGTTGGCCAGCCGGATCCGGGCCGTGGGCCCGCCCGCGCTGGTGTGCACCACCAGCCGCAGTGTCTGGTCGCTCCACGGGCCGACCGCCGGGTATCCGCTGGTGCTCGCCGCCCAACTGCCGGTCCAGCCGTCGGCGGCGCGGCGCACCGAGGCGGCGAACACATGCAGATCGGCCGCGTCCGGGTCCCGGGGCAGCACCACCGAGGCGATGTCCCGGCCGCGCTCCACCGGCACCGTCACCGCGTACAGCCGCGCGGTCTCCACCCGCTGCCCGGCGCCGCTGTTGATGTGCGGGAGGGCGACGGCCCGGGTGGCCGTCGGGCCCGAGCGCCAGTCCGGGGCGGTGAGGGTGTACGTACTGCTCGACCCGTCCCGGTAGCGGACCGTGCCGGTGCCGCTCGCCTCGCCGCCGGTGCCCGCGACCAGGAAGGACAGCGCGTCGCCGCGCCCGCGCAGCAGTACCGCCTGCCCGTCGGCCCGTACGTTGTCGGGGCGGGCGCCGCCGGGGCGCGCGGCTCGGGGCCAGGTGAGCCGGGCCGAGTCGATGGTGAGGGTGCGGCCCGGGGTCCAGCCGGCGGCCCGCAGGTCCTGCGCGGACAGCGAGTCGCCCGTGCCGTCGAAGTCCGCCCCGCCGGGGTCGGCGTCGTCGCTGACCGCCCTGTTGTCGAAGAGCCGCTCCAAGGGGAGCGGCTTTCGGGGTTCTTCACCGGGCGGCCCCGGCGTGGCGGCGCCCGCGGGCGCCGCCGGCCAGGCGAAGGAGAGGGCGACACCTCCCGTGACGAACGCGGTCGCTGTCCACCGTCTGCCGACGAGCATGCGTGTGTCCCCTCTCGCAACCAACCCAACCGGCGATCCGACAGGTGCGGGACGAACGTAGGGAGACGGGTGGGTGGCGTCAAGGCAATGATCGGGAAACGGGCTCCGCGCGCCCTGTGGTGCGCCGAGCGCGGGGATGCCACGCTGAGCGGTATGAACATCCCTTTCTTGGGCAACTGGCGCAAGCGATACGACCTGGCGCGCGGTACGGCTGTCATGGCCACCCGGGAGGCGGATCCACAGGGCGTGGCGCAGTTGCTGTCGGAGTGTGAGCTGCTGCGCGCCCGGGCGGCGTCCGCGGGGGTGGGGCTCGACGACTCGGCGGCCTCCCTCGAGGCGCTGGACCAGCTGCTGCCGCGCTGGCGCGACGACCCCGAGGAGCTGACGTGGCTCGGCAACGACGCCGGGCTGTACCTGGGCACGGTGATCATCCGTACCGTGCCCGGCGCCCTGTGGCAGGTGTGGCCCAACGGGCGGCCGGTGGTCCGGCTCGCCTCCGGGCGGGAGATCGACGTGGTGGGGGCGGGGCAGGAGTGGGCGGCCGACGGCGCGCCCGAGCTCTCCCGTGTGTACGCGGAGGTCGCGGAGATCTGAGCCGCGTCCCCCGGTCGCCCGAGGGTTAAGTACCCATTGATGCGTGTCGTCGACGGAGCGCCGCTTTTGTGCGGATAGTTTGCGCTGAGCGCGACACAGCTGAAAGTGGGTGGGGCCGGGTATGGCCGTCGGCGAACCGTTGATCGAGCTGCGCGAGGTCAACAAGCACTTCGGCGCGCTGCACGTCCTGCGGGACATCGACCTCACCGTCGGCCGCGGCGAGGTGGTGGTCGTCATCGGCCCCTCCGGCTCCGGCAAGTCCACCCTGTGCCGGACCATCAACCGCCTGGAGGCGATCGACTCCGGCACCATCACCGTGGACGGGGTCCCGCTGCCCGAGGAGGGCAGGGAACTCGCCCGGCTGCGCGCCGACGTGGGGATGGTCTTCCAGTCCTTCAACCTCTTCGCGCACAAGACCGTGCTGGCCAATGTGATGCTCGCCCAGCTCAAGGTGCGCGGCCGGACCAAACAGGAGGCCGAGCGGCGCGCCCGCGAGCTGCTCGGCCGGGTCGGGCTCGCCGACCAGGCGGACAAGTACCCCGCCCAGCTGTCGGGCGGCCAGCAGCAGCGGGTGGCCATCGCCCGCGCGCTGGCCATGGACCCCAAGGCGATGCTCTTCGACGAGCCGACCTCCGCCCTCGACCCGGAGATGATCAACGAGGTGCTCGAGGTCATGCGCCAACTGGCCCGCGAGGGCATGACGATGGTCGTGGTCACCCACGAGATGGGGTTCGCGCGCTACGCCGCCCACCGCGTCGTCTTCATGGACGGCGGCGCGATCGTCGAGGACCGGCCGCCCGACGAGTTCTTCTCCGCGCCGCGCACCGAGCGCGCCAAGGACTTCCTCTCCAAGATCCTCAAGCACTGAGTCCCGGGTGGATCCCATGACGCGCATCCGCCGCACGCTCGCGGCCCTGGCCCTCGCCCTGACCCTCCTCGCCGCCGGCGGCTGCGGCAAGGAGGGCAGCCCCCCGGTCAAGGGGCCCAAACCCGAGGCGCTGCCCGCCTACCAGGTGGCCACCGGCTTCCGGCTGCCCGCCTCGCCCACCTGGCGCAAGGCCAAGCGCCGCGGATACCTGGTGGTCGGCGTCAAGGAGGACCAGCCGTACCTGGGCGAGAAGGACCCGGCCACCGGCCGCTACTCCGGCTTCGACATCGAGATCGCCAAGATGATGGCCGCCTCGCTCGGCTTCGACCCCAAAACGATCAGGTTCAAGACCATCGCGTCGGCGAACCGCGAGACCGCCCTCCAGAACGGCCAGATCGACTACTACGTCGGCACCTACACCATCAACCCCCTGCGCAAACGCCTGGTCGGCTTCGCCGGCCCCTACTTCATGGCCGGCCAGTCGCTGCTGGTGCGCAAGGACGAGAACGACATCCACGGCCCGCAGGACCTCGCCGGCAAGACCGTGTGCTCGGTGGCCGGCTCCACCCCGCTGATGCGCCTCCAGGCCGACTACCCCAAGGCCCGCGCGGTCGCGTACGACACCTACTCGGTCTGCGTCGACAACCTGATCAGCCTCCAGGTGGACGCGGTCACCACCGACAACACCATCCTGCTGGGCTACGCGGCCAAGGCCCCGAGCGAGCTGAAGGTCGTCGGCAAACCCTTCTCCAAGGAGCCGTACGGCATCGGCGTGCCCAAGAAGGACACCGCGCTGCGCTTCGCCCTCGACGACGCCATCCGGGCCCGTGAGCGCAACGGCGACTGGCGGAGGGCGTACAACGCGACCCTGGGCCGCTCCGGAGTGCCCGCGCCCAGGCCGCCCCGCATCGACCGCTACCCGGCGCGCTGAGAACCCCCCGAACCGGAAGACCAGCACCAGCACCAGTACCAACACCAGACCAGGACCCACCCCCATGGACGTACTCACGCAGAACTTCTCCCTCTACGGCGAGGGCTTCCTCGGCACCGTGCAGCTCACCGTCTACGCCTCGCTGCTCGCGCTCGGGCTCGGCGTCCTGATGGCCGGCTTCCGCGTCGCCCCGGTCGCCCCGCTGCGGGCCTTCGGCACCGCCTGGGTCACGGTGCTCCGCAACACCCCGCTGACCCTGCTGTTCTTCGCGGTGATGCTCGGCCTGCCCCGCTTCGGGCTCGTCCTGCCGTTCTTCACCTTCGCGGTACTCGCCCTCGGCTGCTACACCTCGGCCTTCATCTGCGAGGCGGTGCGCTCCGGCATCAACACCGTGCCGCTCGGGCAGGGCGAGGCGGCCCGCAGCCTGGGCATGAGCTTCCCCCAGACCCTCGGCGCGGTGGTCCTGCCGCAGGCGTTCCGCACGGTCATCCCGCCCATCGGCTCGACCCTGATCGCGCTCGCCAAGAACTCCGCCATCGCCGGCTCGTTCAGCGTGACCGAGCTGCTCGGCACCTACAAACCGCTCAACGAACTCGGCTACAGCATCATCTGGACCTTCCTCTGGATCGCCGTCGGCTATCTGATCATCACGCTCGCCATCAGCGGGCTCTTCCATGTGCTGGAGCGCCGCTGGGGAGTGCCCCGATGACCGCCGCCAGCGCCCTCTACGACATCCCCGGCCCCCACGCGCGGGCCCGCCACCGCCTCTACGCCCTCCTCGCCGGCCTCGTCCTGCTGCTCCTGCTCGGCTGGGTCGGGTACGCGCTCGTCGACACCGGCCAGTTCGCGGCCGAGAAGTGGCGGCCCTTCGAGTACAAGGGCATCCAGCTCCTGCTGCTGCGCGGGCTCGGCAACACCCTCAAGGCCTTCGGCCTCGCCGCGGTCCTCTCCCTCGCCCTCGGCGGGGTCCTCGCCGCCGGGCGACTTTCCGACCACCGCCCGGTGCGCTGGGTCGCCACCCTGGTCGTGGAGTTCTTCCGCGCGATGCCGCTGCTGGTGATGATCTTCTTCGTGTTCGTGGCGCTGAAGGTGCAGCCGCTCCCCGCGCTCGTCACCGGACTGACCCTCTACAACGGCTCGGTGCTCGCCGAGGTGTTCCGGGCGGGGGTCAACTCCGTCGAGCGCGGGCAGCGCGAGGCCGCGTACTCCCTCGGCATGAACAAGACGCAGGTCATGACGCACGTCCTGGTGCCGCAGGGGGTGCGCGCGATGCTGCCGGCCATCATCAGCCAGCTGGTGGTGGCCCTGAAGGACACCTCGCTCGGCTTCCTCATCACCTACGAGGAGTTCCTCCACGCCGGCAAGCTCATCGCCGGCAACCTCGACTACGGCCTCCCCTTCATCCCGGTCGTCATGATCATCTCCCCGGTCTACATCGGCATGTGCATGCTGCTGTCCTGGCTCGCCACCTGGGTCGCCAAGCGCGAGCGGCGCAGCGTGAAGACCGGGGCGGTGGAGGTGGCCCCGGCCGCGCCCGCCACGGTGCTCCCGGGCGACACCCAGACCTGACCGGCCCCGCCCCGTTACGCCTGGGCAACGATCGGCAGCCCGGCCTCCGCCTCCCGCGCCTCCGGCAGCGTCACCCGGAAGACCGTCCTGCCCGGCCGGCTCGTCACCCCGATCGTCCCGCCGTGCGCCGCCACCACCGCCCGTACGATCGACAGCCCCAGGCCGGAGCCGCCCGCCGCCCGCGAGCGGCTGGGGTCGGCGCGCGCGAAGCGCTCGAACACCTCCGGCAGCAGCGCCTCGGGGATGCCCGGCCCGTCGTCCGCCACCGTCAGCTCCACCCGCCCCGCGCGCGCCACCAGACCGACCGCCGCCTCCGTGCCCGGCGGGGTGTGCGCCCGCGCGTTGGCCAGCAGATTGGCCACCACCTGCTGCAGCCGGTGCTCGTCACCCGTGACCGTCACCGGCTCCTCGGGCAGCTCCAGCGTCCAGCGGTGCTCCGGCCCCGCGGCACGCGCGTCGCCCGTCGCGTCCAGCACCAGCCGCGTCAGATCGACCGGCCCGCGGGCCAGCGGCCGGCCCGCGTCCAGCCGCGCGAGCAGCAGCAGATCGTCGACCAGCGCGCTCATCCGCTCCGACTCCGACTGGATCCGCTCCAGCGCGTGGCGCACCTGGCCGGGCACCGGCCCCGGGTGGCGCAGCGCCAGCTCGGCGTGGCCGCGCACGGTGGCCACCGGCGTCCTCAGTTCGTGGCTGGCGTCCGCGGCGAACTGCCGCAGCCGCTCCTCGCCGGCGTGCCGGCTGGCCAGCGCGTCGCCGACGTGCCCCAGCATCCGGTTCAGCGCGGCGCCCACCTGGCCGACCTCGGTGCGCGGATCGGTGTCCGGCACCGGCGTCGGCATCGCCACCTCCCCGCTGGCCAGCGGCAGCCGCGCCACCCCGGCCGCGGTGGCGGTCACCCGCCGCAGCGGCCGCAGGGACAGCCGCACCCACAGCGCCCCCACCACCCCGGTCACCGCGAGCGCCGACCCGAAGACCACGCCTTCCACCAGCACCACCCGGTGCACCGTCTCCTCCACCGGACGCAGCGGCAGGCCGGTGACCAGCACATCGCCGTCGTCCCCCGGGACCGCGAGGACCCGGTACGCGCCGATCGCCGACAGCCGGACGTCGTGCCCGCGCCCATCGGGGGGCAGGCCCGCCAGGGCCCGCCGGTCGGCGTCGGTGAGCGGCACATGGGCGTCCGTGTTGTCCCGCACCACCGCGGCCCGCGTCGTCTCCCCGCCCTTCAGCCGGGCGCCGAAGGTGTACGCGGACTGGCCGCGCGTATCCGGGCCGTTGTCGGCGTCCGGCCGCTCGCCGTGCTCCAGGCTCGCCGGGAAACGGCCCCCGGCCGCCACCAGCTGCTGGTCCAGGCGGCGCACCAGGAAGCCCTCCAGGGCCAGCACCGTGGTCAGCCCGACGGCCAGCGACGCCACCGCCAGCAGCACCACCAGCCCCGCGGTGAGCCGGGCCCGCAGCGTCCGGGGCAGCACGGCCCGCAGCGCCCGCGGCAGCGGCGGGCGCCTCACGGCGCGTCCGGCTTCAGCACGTACCCGACCCCGCGCACCGTGTGGATCAGCGGGGTCCGCCCCGCGTCGATCTTCTTCCGCAGATAGCTGATGTACAGCTCCACCACATGCGCCTTGCCACCGAAGTCGTACGACCACACCCGGTCCAGTATCTGCGCCTTCGACAGCACCCGGCGCGGGTTGCGCATCAGGAACCGCAGCAGCTCGAACTCGGTGCGGGACAGCTCGACCACCACCCCGCCCCGGGTGACCTCCCGCGCCCTCTCGTCCATCACCAGATCGCCCACCACCAGCCGGTCGGCCTGCTGGAGGTCCGGCCCGCGCGCCATCCCGGCCCGGCGCAGCAGCCCGCGCAGCCTGGCCAGCACCTCCTCCAGGCTGAACGGCTTGGTCACGTAGTCGTCGCCGCCCGCGGTGATCCCCGCGATCCGGTCCTCCACGGCGTCGCGCGCGGTGAGGAAGAGCACACACACGCCCTCCAGCTCGGCGCGCAGCCCGCGCAGCACCGTCAGACCGTCGGTGTCCGGCAGCATCCAGTCGAGCACCACCGCGTCGGGACGGAACGTGCGGGCCGTGGCCAGCGCGGACGCGCCGTCCGACGCCGTACGCACCTCCCAGCCCTCGTAGCGCAGGGCGCCCGACACCACCTCCGTCAGGTCGGGCTCGTCGTCGACGACGAGGACGCGGACGGGGGTGCCGTCGGCGCGGAGCAGGAAGGGGCTGGTGACGTCGTTCTCCATGGCACATCCAGCATCTCTCGGCCCCCGGCCCGGCGGGCTCTCCGGACCCTCTGAGTTCGCTCTGAGTCTCCTCTGAATCACGGGCTCAAGCCGCACTTCAAAGGCTTTTCAGAGGCTCCTCAGAAGAACCCTTGTGAAGCTGACGGCTCCGAGCACAGCCATGCCGCCTGCGAAAGGAAACCCCCGTGGCCACCACCGTCACCCACCGGCGCGCCGCCACCCGGCGCGCCCGGCGGCCCGCCCCGGGGCCGCCCGGCCTCGTCCCGGCCCTCACCCGGCTCGCCATCTGGGCGGGCGCCGCCGCCGTCCTCGCCCTGTGGTGGCGCCACACCGCCTCCGTGGTCGGCGCGGCGGGCTGGCTGACCGGCGCCGGGCGCATCACCGGGCTGCTCGCCGGCTACGCCTGCGCCGTCCTGCTGCTGCTCATGGCCCGGGTGCCGCTCCTGGACCGCCACGTCGGCAGCGACCGGCTGGCCCGCTGGCACGCCATGGGCGGCCGCTACACCGTCTCCCTCGCCCTCGCGCACACCCTGCTGATCATCTGGGGGTACGCGCTGACCTCGCACACCGGCGTCGTGGACCAGACCACCACCCTCGTCCTCCACTACCCCGACCTCCTCAAGGGCACCGCCGGCTTCCTGCTCCTGCTGGCCACCGGCGTCCTGTCCGCCCGCGCGGTGCGCCGCCGCGTCTCGTACGAGACCTGGCACCTGCTGCACCTCGCCACCTACCTGGCGGTCTTCCTGGTCTTCGGACACCAGCTCTCCAACGGCGCCGACTTCGTCGGCGACCGCCCGGCCCAGCTCGCCTGGTACGCGCTGTACGGCTCGGTGGCGGCGCTGCTGCTGTGGTTCCGGTTCGCCGTCCCCGTACGGCGGGCCCTGCGCCACCGGCTGCGGGTCCTGGAGGTCCGGCCGGAGGCGCCCGGCGTCGTCTCGGTGTATGTGACCGGCGACCGGCTGGAGGAGCTGAGCGCCGAGCCCGGCCAGTTCTTCCGCTGGCGCTTCCTCGCCCCCGGCCTGTGGCGGGCCGCCAACCCGTACTCCCTCTCGGCCGCCGCCCACCCCTCGTACCTGCGGATCACCGTCAAGGCGGCCGGCGACCACAGCGCCGCCCTGGCCCGGCTCGCGCCCGGCACCCGGGTGCTGGCCGAGGGCCCGTACGGGGCGTTCACCGCCCGCCGCCGGCGCGCCCCCAAGGTGCTGCTGCTCGGCGGCGGGGTGGGCATCACCCCGCTGCGGGCGCTGTTCGAGACCCTGCCCGGCGACGTGACGCTGATCTACCGCGCCCGCCGGCCCGAGGATCTGGCGCTGCGCGCGGAGCTCGACCACCTCGCGGCGGCGCGGAGGGCCGTCGTCCACTACGTCGTGGACGAGCCGGCCGTGTACTCCTCCCCGCTGACCCCGGACGCCCTGCGCCGGCTGGTCCCGGACCTCGCCGAGCGCGAGGTGTACCTGTGCGGGCCGCCCGGGATGACGGAGGCCGCCAAGCGGGCCCTGCGGGGGGCCGGGGTGCCGCGCCACCGCGTCCACCACGAGTCATTCGCGTTCTAGCCGCGTCGTTCGCCGTTCCAGCCCAGAGAAAAGGAGTCCGGCTGTGCGCAAGGCCGCCGTCACCACCGTCTCGACCGTCGCGGGCGTGGTCCTGCTGCTGTCGCTCAAACCCCACGTCAACGCCGCCCCCGCGGTGGCGGCCCCCTCCCCGTCCGCCCCGTCGTCCGCCCCGTCGAGCGGCGCGCCGTCACCGTCCCCGTCCACCTCCCGCACCACGTCCGCGAGCCCGACCGGCACCTACACCGGCGCCACCTTCACCACCCGCTACGGCCCCGTGCAACTCGCCGTCACCCTCGCCCAGGGGAAGATCACCGCCGTGAAGGCGCTGCAGACCCCGTCCGGCGACGGCCGCTCCCAGCAGATCGCCTCCTACGCCGTACCCCAGCTCACCAGCGAGACGCTGAGCGCCCAGAGCGCCCGGATCGACGCGGTGTCCGGCGCCACCTACACCAGCGAGGGCTATGTCCAGTCCCTGCAGAGCGCCCTGGACAAGGCCGGTGTCTGAGGGGCGGCGCGGGGTGCGCCACGCCGAGCACGTCATGGGCACGGTCGTCTCCTTCGACATCCGCGACCCGGCCACCCCCGCCGTCGGACGGGCCCTCCGGGAGGCGGTGGCCTGGCTGCACCACGTGGACGAGGTGTTCTCCACCTACCGCCCCGCCAGCACCGTCAGCCGGCTCGGCCGCGGCGAGCTCGCCCCCGAGCGGTGCGGGGCCGAGGTCGCCGAGGTGCTGGAGCTGTGCGAGGCCGCGGCGCGCGCCACCGGCGGCTGGTTCACCCCTACGCCCGGCGGCCGGCTCGACCCGTCCGGGATGGTCAAGGGCTGGGCCGTGGAACGCGCCTCGCGGATCCTGTACGAGGCGGGGGCGCACAACACCTGCGTCAACGGCGGCGGGGACATCCAGCTGCGGGGCGAGGCCGCGCCCGGCGTCCCCTGGCGCGTCGGCATCGCCCACCCGCTGCGCCCCGGCGCGCTGTGCGCCGTCGTCACCGGCCGCGACCTGGCCGTCGCCACCTCCGGCACCGCCGAACGCGGCCCCCACGTCCTCGACCCGCACACCGACGAGCCCGCCACCGCCCTGGCCTCCCTCACCCTGACCGGCCCCGGCCTCACCTGGACCGACGCCCTGGCCACGGCAGCCTTCGCGATGGGCCACGGCGCCCGCGCCTGGACCGCCGCCCTCGACACCCACGAGGCCCTGGCGGTCACCGCCACCGGCGAGCTGTGGCACACCCCCGGCTTCCCCGCCTGAGCGCAAACGCGCTCACTCCGACTTGTGCGCGGCGCGCGAGCGGCCCGGGGCCGCGGTCGCGGCCTTGGTGACGTCCGCGACCAGCTCCACCACATCCGGGCCGTACGCCTGCGAGTTGACGACCTTCAGCAGCAGGCAGAAGGAGCCCTGCGCGCCGTACTTGCGGGCCAGCCGGGCGCGGTTGCGCACCAGGTGGCGGATCGCCGCCCGGTGGGTGACCGGGCGCTGACCGGCCGCCAGGAAGACGGGGCGGCCGCCGTCGGCCGCCGTGAGCCGGGCCAGCAGCACATGCTCCACCGCGCCGGGCTCCGGCCGGTACTCGGTCCCGCCTATGGTGAACGCGCCCCGCTCCTGGGTCTCGTCGCCCTGGTGCACCGCGACACCCGGCAGCAGATTCGCCATATGGGCGGCCAGCCTGCGGTGCGCGGTCGGGTCCCCGACGCAGAACTCGGTGCGCGCCCCGAACCCCTGCAACCCGGTGTCGTGCGGCGCCACCTCCGCGTGCGCGCCGCAGTTCTCTATGACGGCGGCCAGGCCCAGCAGCGCGAGCGCGTCATGGCGCGGGATGCTCCAGTGCGCGGAGGTGCTGTCGCGGTGCGTCACCAGGACGCACTCGGAGCCGTCCGGCAGACCGAAGAACCGCTGCTCGCGCGTCCGCTTGCGGCGTGCGTGGGCCGAGTGCACGGCCCAGCCGAGGGCCAGGCCCACGACCAGGGCCGCGGCGGAAGCGATCAGGTCCTGCACGGTGTCAGTCATGGCCGCGCATCGTAGCCGCGAACCGGGTGTCTGTTCGAGCATGCGGGCGCGCTCGCCCTTCGCGCGCCCCCTGTCGTATCCGGGACGATCACGGGTAGGCTCCGGCCCCCTGTCGCCTGCATGGAGGTCCGGATGCAACACGCCGCCAGACCAGCCGCGTCGTCTTCGACACCAGCCGCCACCACCGCCACGTCCACCGCCACGTCCACCGCGCTGCGCCGACTGCCGGCCCTCGCCGCCACGGCCGGTCTGGTCCTCGCCCTCGGCATCGCCCCGGCGGGGGCGCACGCCGGCGCAGCGGGCGGGACGGCCCCGGCCGGCTCGGCCGCCCCGACGCCCGGGAAGACGCCCGCCAAGACGCCCGTGGCCGTCGGCTACGGCGGCGCGGTCTCCAGCGTGGACGCCGACGCCTCGGCGGCCGGCATCGAGGTGCTGCGGCACGGCGGCAACGCGGTCGACGCGGCCGTGGCCACCGCGGCCGCGCTCGGCGTCACCGAGCCGTACTCGGCGGGCGTCGGCGGCGGCGGATACTTCGTCTACTACAACGCCAAGCAGCACAAGGTGTTCACCCTCGACGGGCGCGAGACCGCCCCGCGCAGCGCCGACGAGAAGCTCTTCCTGGACAAGGACGGCAAGCCCATCCCGTTCGCCGACGCCGTCACCAGCGGGCTGAGCGTCGGCACCCCCGGCACCCCCGCCACCTGGGACACCGCGCTGGACACCTGGGGCACCCGCTCGCTCGCCCAGGTGCTGAAGCCCGCCGAGCGCATCGCCCGCGACGGCTTCACCGTCGACGCGACGTTCCGCCAGCAGACCGCCGACAACCAGGCCCGCTTCAAGGACTTCCCCGACACCGCCAAGCTGTTCCTGCCCGGCGGCGAACTCCCCGTCGTCGGCTCCACCTTCACCAACCCCGATCTGGCCCGCACCTACGCGCTGCTGGCCAAGAAGGGCGTCGGCGCCGTCTACAAGGGCGAGCTGGGCCGCGACATCGTCGACACGGTCCGCAAGCCGCCCGTGGACCCCGCCGCGCGGCGCGTCGTACGGGCCGGCGACCTCACCGAGCGCGACCTGCGCGCGTACGAGGTCAAGCGCCAGGCCCCGACCAGGACCTCGTACCACGGCCTCGACGTGTACGGCATGGCCCCGTCCTCCTCCGGCGGCACCACCGTCGCCGAGGCGCTCAACATCCTGGAGAAGACCGACCTCACCAAGCTCAGCGACCGCGACTACCTGCACCGCTACATCGAGGCCAGCCGGATAGCCTTCGCCGACCGGGGGCGCTGGGTCGGCGACCCGGCCTTCGAGGACGTGCCGACCAAGGGCCTCACCTCCCAGCGGTTCGCCGACTCCCGCGCCTGCCTGATCAAGGCCGACTCCGTGCTGACCAGCCCGGTCGCGCCCGGCGACCCCAGCCGGCCCACCGGCTGCGACAGCGGCGGCACCGCGGCCCCCACCACGTACGAGGGCGAGAACACCACGCACCTGACGGTCGCCGACAAGTGGGGCAACGTCGTCGCCTACACCCTCACCATCGAGCAGACCGGCGGCAGCGGTATCACCGTGCCCGGCCGCGGCTTCCTGCTCAACAACGAACTCACCGACTTCTCCTTCGCGCCCGCCAACCCCGCCGTCCACGACCCGAACCTGCCCGGCCCCGGCAAGCGGCCGCGCTCGTCCATGTCGCCGACGATCGTGACCGACAAGGGCCGCCCGGTGCTCGCCCTCGGCTCGCCCGGCGGCGCCACCATCATCACCACCGTCCTGCAAACCCTGCTCAACCACCTGGACCGCGGCATGCCCCTGGTCGACGCGATCGCCGCGCCGCGCGCCAGCCAGCGCAACGCCGCGCAGACCGAGCTGGAACCGGGGCTGTGGAACAGCCCGGTGCGCGGACAGCTCACGGCGCTGGGCCACTCCTTCAAGCAGAACCCGGAGATCGGGGCGGCCACGGGCGTACAGCGGCTGCCCGGCGGACGCTGGCTGGCCGCGGCGGAGACCGTACGGCGCGGGGGCGGCTCGGCGATGGTGGTCACCCCGCAGAAGTGACGGCCGCGCCCGGCGCGGCCGGGCGCAGCGCACACACCGGGCGGACAGGTGCGGTCCGGCCGGTGTGTGCGGAGCCGGAAAAACGCCCGTAGCACGTTCGTAACCGTTCCCGTAACACGCAGGGTGTCGAATGCGTGCGCACCGAGGAGAACTCGGCGGGGAACTCGGCGGGGGATACGCCGGAGCCTTCGGGGCCTCGGGGCCTTGGGGACTCGGGGCCTCGGGGACTCGGCGGGGGGCTCGTCGGGGAACGTGGCGGGGGACTCGTCGGGGGATGCGCCCAGGGGGGAGAGGGATGACCATGGCAGGCGGTCGACTCCCGGCCGAGGTCGTGGAGTTCGCGCGCTACCTCCGCGCCCTGACCGGACGGCTGGACCCGGCGAAGGGCTGGTACGCCGTCTTCGCGCAGCGCGACCCGGAGGGCGTACGCGCCTGTCTGGACGGCCGGGAGGTGCCGCCCTGGGACCTCGTTCAGGCCCTCCTCCAGGACCTCTCCGCCCAGCGCGGTCCCCACACGGCCCAGGAGGCCGCCGCCCGCGCCGCCGTCCTCTACCGCGCCTCCGTCACCGCCCACGACACCACGGTCGGCGACCGCGCAGCCCTCCGGGACCGGCTCCAGGCCATGCTCCGCGAGCAGCGGCACGCGGCCCGGCGCGAACGCGAACTCCACGCCGCCGTGCGCGCCGCCGCGGCCCAGGACGACGCCGAGGCCCGCGAGCGACTCTCCTCCGACCTCGCCTGGGCCCGCGACGACCGCCAACGCGCCACCGCCCGCTGCGAGGAACTCCGCGCCCGCCTCGCCGCGCTGGCCGCCACCTCCGCTTCGCCGGCCGGCCCGCGCAGCCTGCGGTTCGCCCCGCCGTCCGACGAATCGGACGGCGGGCAGGCGCCCGCCGAGCCCGCGCCCGGGTGGGCCGAGGGCGCGGCCCCCGGCCCTTGGGTGCCGGCGGGCCCCGGCGCGGCGGGTGCCGAGCACGGTGACTGGGCCGTGGGCCCCGGCGGCGCGGGTGGCGGGGGGCCTCGGCCGCGTGGGGCGCGGTTTGCCGGGGTGGAGGAGTCCGCCGGCGTGGCGCCTCCGCGCGGGGCGCGGTTCGCGGGGGCGGTGGCGGGCCCGCCCGGCGAGGCCGTGGGGGTACCGGACGGGGAGCGGGCCACGGCCCGGGGAGTGGGCGGGGAGCCGGTGGCACCCCCGGGCGCGGCCGGCCCCCCGGCCACGCCTCGGGGAGCGCGGTTCGCCGGGGCGTACGAGGGGCAGAGCGGCGCTCGGCGGCGCGGACGGAGCAAAGCGCGGGAGGAGGAAGCCGGGCGGGGCGCCGCGCGGGACGCTGCGGGAGGTAACGAGGCGCGGCGGCACGCCGCGCGGGAAACTGCGGGGAGTGCCGAGGCGCGGCGGGGCGGGGAGGCCGTGGGAGGTGCCGAGGCGCGGCGGCGCGGGGAGGCCGCGGGAGGTGCCGAGGCGCAGCGGGGGGCTGTCGAGGCCGTGGGGCGGCTGGCGCGGTTGCGGGCGGAGGGGCGGGGTGGGGAGGCCCACGTCCTGTTGTGCGAGGCGGCCGCGCGGCCCGCGTCCTGGCTCCCTCTGCTCGCCGCCGAGCTGGAGCGCGCCGGCCTCGCGGCGGACGTCGCCACCCTGCTGTGGGCGGCGGCCTGCCTGCCGCCCCCCGCGCTGGCCGCCGCCGCGCGGGCGCTCACCGCCGCCGGGCGGGGCGACGACGGCGCGCGGCTGCTGCGGCAGAGCGTCGCCCGCCCGGTCACCGAGGTGGCGCAGACCGCGCTCGCCCTGCTGGCCGCGGGCGGCCGCGCGGAAGCGGCGTTCCTGCTCGAGGCGCTGGTGAGGGCGCGCAGGCCCGACGAGGCGGCGCGGGCCGCGGCCGACGCGCCGGCCGAGCTGGTGCCGCTGCTGCTGGACGCCGCGAGCGGGGTGTCCTCCAGCAGCCACCACGACCTCGCGCACGCCCTGCGCGTCGCGGGCCTGCCGGGCGTACCCGGCCCCGCCTGAGGGCGGAAGCCGGTGCAGCGGCCCCGCCCGAGGCCGGAAGCCGGTGCAGCGGCCCCGAGGCCGGAAGCCGACGTACCGACGTCGCCTGACATAACACGAAACATGGGCGTCTTCGTTGAGTAACCGCCGCGGTATTGCCAGAGTGGTCCGTGCGCTTCTACGTTCTTCCCACAGCCCGGATCTACGTGCGTAGACGCCCGCGAGGGAGCTGATCATGGCCAATGTCGTACGTGCCGCGCTCGTCCAGTGCAGCTGGACGGGCGACACCGAATCGATGATCGCGAAGCACGAGGAGTACGCCCGGCAGGCCGCCGCCCAGGGCGCGCGGGTGATCGGCTTCCAGGAGGTGTTCAACGCCCCGTACTTCTGCCAGGTGCAGGAGGCCGAGCACTACCGGTGGGCGGAGCCGGTCCCGGACGGGCCGACGGTCCGCCGCATGCGGGAGCTGGCCCGGGAGACCGGCATGGTGATGGTGGTGCCGGTGTACGAGGTGGAGCAGTCCGGCTTCTACTACAACACCGCCGCCGTGATCGACGCGGACGGCAGCTTCCTCGGCAAGTACCGCAAGCACCACATCCCGCAGGTCAAGGGGTTCTGGGAGAAGTACTACTTCAAGCCGGGAAACCTGGGCTGGCCGGTGTTCGACACCGCCGTCGGCAAGGTCGGCGTCTACATCTGCTACGACCGCCACTTCCCCGAGGGATGGCGCGAGCTGGGCCTGGCCGGCGCCCAACTGGTCTACAACCCCTCGGCGACCTCGCGCGGCCTGTCGGCGTACCTGTGGCAGCTCGAGCAGCCGGCCGCCGCCGTCGCCAACGAGTACTTCGTCGCCGCGATCAACCGCGTCGGCGTGGAGGAGTACGGCGACAACGACTTCTACGGCACCAGCTACTTCGTGGACCCGCGCGGCCGGCTCGTCGGCGAGGCCGCCAGCGACAAGGAGGAGGAGCTGATCGTCCGGGACCTGGACTTCGGCCTGATCGACGAGGTGCGCCGGCAGTGGGCGTTCTACCGGGATCGACGGCCCGACGCGTACGACGGGCTGGTGAAACCGTGAGCGGCGAGCTGTACGAGCGGCACAGGGCCGTCCTGCCCGACTGGCTCGCCCTCTACTACGAGCGGCCGATCGAGATCACCCACGGCGAGGGCCGCCACGTCTGGGATGCCGACGGCAACCGCTACCTCGACTTCTTCGGCGGCATCCTCACCACCATGACCGCCCACGCCCTCCCCGAGGTCACCAAGGCGGTCAGCGAGCAGGCGGCGCGGATTTTGCACACCTCCACCCTCTACCTCGACCGCCCCATGGTGGAGCTGGCCGAGCGCGTCGCGGAGCTGTCCGGTATCCCCGACCCGCGCGTGTTCTTCACCACCTCCGGCACGGAGGCCAACGACACCGCCCTGCTGCTGGCCACCACGTACCGCCGCTCCAACCAGATCCTGGCGATGCGCAACAGCTACCACGGCCGGTCGTTCTCGACCGTCGGCATCACCGGCAACCGCTCCTGGTCGCCGACCAGCCTGTCCGCGCTGCAGACGCTGTTCGTGCACGGCGGGGTGCGCGGCCGCGGCCCGTACGCCGGGCTGTCGGACGCCGAGTTCGTCAAGGCGTGTGTCGCCGATCTGGAGGACGTCCTCGGCCAGGCGCACGGCCAGGTGGCGGCGCTGATCGCGGAGCCGGTGCAGGGCGTCGGCGGGTTCACCTCCCCGCCGGACGGGCTGTTCGCCGCGTTCCGTGAGGTCCTGGACCGGCACGGCATCCTGTGGATCACGGACGAGGTGCAGACCGGCTGGGGGCGGACCGGCGACCACTTCTGGGGCTGGCAGGCGCACGCCGCCTCCGGCCCGCCGGACCTCCTCACCTTCGCCAAGGGCGTCGGCAACGGCATGTCCATCGGCGGCGTCGTCGCCCGCGCCGAGATCATGAACTGCCTGGGCGCCAACTCCATCTCCACCTTCGGCGGCAGCCCGGTCACCATGGCCGCCGGCCTTGCCAACCTCACCCACCTCCTCGAACACGACCTCCAGGGCAACGCGCGCCGCGTGGGCGCACTGCTCATGGAGCGGCTGCGCGCCGCCTGCGCCGGCCTGGACGTCGTACGCGAGGTGCGCGGCCGGGGGCTGATGATCGGCATCGAGGTGGTCGAGCCGGGCACCGGCAGGCCCTCGCCCGAGGCGGCCTCGGCCGTCCTGGAGGCCGCGCGTCAGGGCGGGCTGCTGATCGGCAAGGGCGGCGGCCACAACACCAGCGCGCTGCGCATCGCCCCGCCGCTGAGCCTGACCGCCGCCGAGGCGGAGGAGGGCGCGGAGGTCCTCGCGGCGGCGCTGCGCACGGCGCAGGCCATGGCGGACGGTTCGGAGGAAGTGGCCGAAGACGTCGGAAGGAGCGCACCCTGATGTCCCGCACCGTGATCCGCGGCGGCCTTGTCATCACCGCCGCCGAGGAGACCCGGGCCGACGTCCTGGTCGAGGACGGCCGCGTCGCCGCCCTCGCCGCCCCCGACAGCGCGTACGCCCAGGGCTGGACGGCCGACCGTACGATCGACGCGACCGACAAGTACGTCATCCCGGGCGGCGTGGACGCGCACACCCACATGGAGCTGCCCTTCGGCGGCACCCACGCCTCCGACACCTTCGAGACGGGCACCCGCGCCGCCGCCTGGGGCGGGACGACCACCATCGTGGACTTCGCCGTCCAGTCGGTGGGCCACTCCCTGCGCGAGGGGCTCGACACCTGGCATGAGAAGGCCGACGGCAAGTGCGCCGTCGACTACGGCTTCCACATGATCATGTCCGATGTGACCACGTCCTCGCTCAAGGAGATGGACACCCTCGTCGGGCTCGGGGTGAGCTCGTTCAAGCTCTTCATGGCCTATCCGGGCGTGTTCTACAGCGACGACGGACAGATCCTGCGCGCCATGCAGCGCGGCGCGGCCAACGGCGGGCTGATCATGATGCACGCCGAGAACGGCATCGCCATCGACGTCCTCGTCGAACAGGCCCTGGCCGAGGGCAGGACCGACCCCCGCTACCACGGCGAGGTCCGCAAGGTGCTGCTGGAGGCCGAGGCGACCCACCGCGCGATCCAGCTCTCCCGGGTGGCCGGCGCCCCGCTGTACGTCGTCCACGTCTCGGCCGAGGAAGCCGTGGCGGAGCTGGCCCAGGCCCGCGACAAGGGGCTGCCCGTCTTCGGGGAGACCTGCCCCCAGTACCTCTTCCTGTCCACGGACAACCTCGCCGAGCCGGACTTCGAGGGCGCCAAGTACGTGTGCTCCACCCCGCTGCGGCCGCGCGAGCACCAGGCCGCGCTGTGGCGGGGTCTGCGCACGGGCGACCTCCAGGTCGTCTCCACCGACCACTGCCCCTTCTGCTTCACCGGCCAGAAGGAGCTGGGCCGCGGCGACTTCTCCAGGATCCCCAACGGGCTGCCGGGCGTGGAGAACCGGATGGACCTCCTCCATCAGGCGGTCGTCGAGGGCCACATCTCGCGCCGCCGCTGGATCGAGATCGCCTGCGCCACCCCGGCCCGGATGTTCGGCCTCTACCCGAAGAAGGGCACCATCGCCCCCGGGGCCGACGCCGACCTCGTCGTCTACGACCCGCGGGCCCAGCAGACGCTCTCCGCCGAGACCCACCACATGAACGTCGACTACTCCGCCTACGAGGGGAAGCGGATCACCGGACAGGTGGAGACCGTGCTCTCGCGCGGCGAGACCGTCATCGACCGGCGGCGGTTCACCGGGCGCGCGGGCCACGGACGGTACCTCCCGCGCGACACCTGCCAATACCTGGACTAGCTGGGAGCGGGTATGGACTTCGGACTCGTCCTGCAGACCGATCCGCCGGCGTCGGCGGTCGTCGGCCTGATGAAGCGCGCGGAGGACGCCGGCTTCAGCCACGGCTGGACGTTCGACTCGGCCGTGCTGTGGCAGGAGCCGTTCGTCATCTACAGCCGCGTGCTGGAGCACACCGAGCGGCTGATCGTCGGCCCCATGGTCACCAATCCGTCCACCCGCACCTGGGAGGTCACCGCCTCCACCTTCGCCACGCTCAACGAGATGTACGGCAACCGCACCGTGTGCGGCATCGGCCGCGGCGACTCCGCCATGCGGGTGGCGGGCCGCAGACCCAACACCCTCGCCCGCCTCGGCGAGGCCATCGACGCCATCCGCGGCCTGGCCGAGGGGCGGGAGGCGGTCGTCGACGGCACCCCCGTGCGCATCCCCTGGGTCACCGGCGGCAAGCTGCCCGTCTGGATGGCCGCCTACGGCCCCAAGGCGCTCGCCCTCGCCGGTCGGAAGGCCGACGGCTTCATCCTCCAGCTCGCCGACCCGTATCTGACGGAGTGGATGGTGGGGGCGGTACGGACCGCCGCCGCCGAGGCCGGGCGCGACCCGGACGCGGTCACCATCTGCGTCGCCGCGCCCGCCTACGTCGGGGACGACCTCGGCCACGCCCGCGAACAGTGCCGCTGGTTCGGCGGCATGGTCGGCAACCACGTCGCCGACCTGGTGAGCCGCTACGGCGAACACTCCGACGCCGTCCCCGAGTCCCTGACCGCGTACGTCAAGGAGCGCGCCGGCTACGACTACAGCCACCACGGCCGCGCCGGAAACCCCAGCACCGACTTCGTCCCCGACGAGATCGTGGACCGCTTCTGCCTGCTCGGCCCGCCCGAGGCGCACATCGAGAAGCTGCGCGCCCTGCGGGCCCTGGGCGTCGACCAGTTCGCGGTCTACGCCATGCACGACGCGAAGGAGGCGACCATCGACGCGTACGGCGAACGCGTCATCCCGGCGCTGGCCGGCTGAGCGGGGGCGCGGACGCCTCATCCCGGCGTCGGCCGGTTGAGCGGGGGCGGCGGTCCCGTCACGGGACCCGCGCGGTCCACTCCGGCGAGCCGAACTTCTCCTTCGCCAGCCGCCGCGCCCGCGCCGTCTCCTCCTCCGTCACCGTGCCGCCCGCGAGCCCGTACCGCTCCCGGAAGGAGTCGATCATCCGGTCGATGACGGCGGCGCGCGGCAGCCCGGTCTGCCGGCGCAGCGGGTCCACGCGCTTCTTCGCGCTCCTGGTCCCCTTGTCCGACAGCTTCTCCCGGCCGATGCGCAGCACCTCCAGCATCTTGTCCGCGTCGATGTCGTACGACATCGTCACGTGGTGCAGCACCGCCCCCGACCCGGTCACCACCCGCTTCTGCGCGGCGCCGCCGATCTTCCCCGCGTCCGTCGCGATGTCGTTGAGCGGCTGGTACCACGCCGCGATGCCCATGTCGCCGAGCGCGCCCAGCACCCAGTCGTCGAGATACGCGTACGAGTCGGCGAAGGACAGGCCGGACACCAGCGACTCGGGCACGTACAGCGAGTACGTGATGGTGTTGCCGGGCTCCACGAACATCGCCCCGCCGCCGCTGATCCGCCGCACCACCTCGATGCCGTGCCGCCGCGCGCCCTCCGGGTCCACCTCATTGCGCAGCGACTGGAAACTACCGATGATCACGGCGGGCGAGGCCCACTCCCACACCCGCAGCGTCGGCGGCCGCCGCCCCAGCGCGACCTCCTCCGTCAGCACCTCGTCCAGCGCCATGTGCAGCGCGGGCGACTGCGGACCCTCGTGGATCAACTGCCAGTCGTAGTCCGTCCAGTCGGTGGCGTGCGCCAGCGCCCGCCGCACGGCGACGCCCACGGCCTCGGCCGTGAACCCGAACATGACCGCGTCCTCCGGCAGGGCCGCCTCGATCCGGGCCGCGAGCCCGCGCGCGTCGGTGTCGGCGGGCGCGCCCTCCAGCGCGCGGTCGATGGCGAGCAGCGCCTCGTCGGGTTCCAGGAAGAAGTCACCCGCGACCCGGACGTCCCGCAGCCTCCCGTCCTCGACCCCGAGGTCCACGACCACGAGCTTCCCGCCCGGCACCTTGTACTCACCGTGCATCCGCACACCCTTGTCCTTGTCGGCTCCTGTCTTCCCAGCTCTCCGGGCACCCGGGATTATTCCGCCACGGGGGAGCGCCCCCCGTGCATCAGCCGACCGGGTACGGCCGGGACCGGGGATCCGGCGGGTCGAAGGACAGACCGTTCTCGTCGAGGGCGTTGTGGACGGTGATCCGGCCCCGCGCGAAAACGAAGCCGACCTCGACCGTGCCCCGGGCCGCGTCGTGACCGGTCCATTCGAGGAGCTGTACGTCCCGCAGGGGGCTGCCGAGCAGGGGCGCTGCCGCCTCGGGCACCGCGTCGTCGCGCCAGCGCAGGGAGAAGCCCGGCCACTGGATGGGGCGGCGCGGCTCGATGGAGTTCCAGGTGAGGGACAGCTGGTCGAGCTTCCAGTGGTTGACCTCCACCTGCTCACCGTCGAAGTCGAGCAGCACGGGGCAGTCCGGGAACCACTCGTCGTCCGCCGCGTCCCACACCACCCACAGCCGGGTCAGGGTGCGGCCGGCCAGGGCCCGCAGCCGGGCCCCGTGGGCCTTCCCGACCGCGCGGGGGCCGCTCAGCCAGTGCGGCCGGTAACCCTCGATCCCGAAGTCGAACACGCGATCAGTGTGGCAGCCGCCGAGGGGCCCGGCTGGCGCAACTGCGCCGGGGCGTCCGCGGTGCGGGCCAGCACCACCAGGAGACCCGTGAAGCCGGCTTTCTCCGCGCTGCACACCAAATTGGGTCAGCAGCGCGCCGGTCGTCGTCGGAGCGCACCACATGACGCCCATCGTGGCGGACGAGGGCGGCGGCGGGGAACCTCAGCCGGCCACCGCCCGCAGCGCCCCCGGGTGGCGGCCGGTGAGTCGGTCGAGGGCCGCGGAGGTGGCGTCGTCGGCGGGGAGGTGGACGATGAGTCGCTGGTCGTCGTCGGTGGGCAGGTCGAGGGTCTCGTACGCCAGGCGCAGCCCGCCCGCCTCGGGGTGGCACAGCCGGGTGATCCCGCTGGCCCTGGGGAGGCCGGGCAGGGTGGCCACGCGCTCGGCGAAGGCGTCGCCGGCGGTGACGGTCAACTCGTCGGCGAGATGGGCGACATGGGGGTCCGTGCGGAAGGGGCCCTGCTTGAGGGCGGCGACCTGGTCGTCGGCGACGCGGGCCCAGTCGGGAAAGGCGGTGCGGGCGCGGGGGTCGGTGAAGACGAAGCGGGTGAGGTTGGGCGGGTCGCCGTCCAGCAGGCCGACGGGGCCGGCCAGCCGCTCGTAGCCGGAGGTGTGGGCGAGGATCTCGCTGAGCCGGTTGACGAGTACGGCCGGGGCGGGCTCCAGGCGGTCCAGCAGGGCCCGCACGGTGGGGCGGACCGCGCGGGCCGGGCCCGCGTCGCCCCGGCAGGTGAAGCCGCTCTCGGCGCCCTTGGTCAGCCGGTGCAGATGGACGCGCTCGGCGGGGGTGAGGCGGAGCGCGTCGGCCAGCGCGGACAGCACCTGCGCGGAGGGCCGGCGGTCGCGCCCCTGCTCCAGCCGGGTCACGTACTCCACGCTGACCCCGGCCAGGGTGGCCAGTTCGGCCCGGCGCAGGCCGGGCGTGCGGCGGCGGGGGCCGGTGGGCAGCCCCACCTCGGCGGGGGTGACCGCTTCCCGGCGCAGGCGCAGGAACATGCCCAGCTCGTTGTCGCTCACGCCCCGAACGTAGCAGCCGCTTTGAGCCGGATGATGGCCCTGCCACTACCAGTCTCCGCCCGGCCTTCCTGGCCCCGGCGCGGCCCGGCAGGTTTGAGGGCGTGGCCCTCCCGGCCACACCGGCGACCACCCGGCCGCCCAGGAATTCACGCAAGGAGTGACCCACCCATGTCCAGCCAGAACCTCAAGCTCGCGGTGATCCTCGGCAGCGTCAGGGAGGGCCGGTTCGGCCCGACGGTCGCGAACTGGTTCGCCGAACAGGCCGGGGCGCACGGCGGGTTCGACGTGGACCTCATCGACCTGGCCGACACCTCGCTGCCGCTCGCCCTGCCGCCCGTGCCGCCCGCGATGGACCCGAACCTCCGCCGCCCGGCCGAGATGGCGGACCTCACCGCGCGGCTCGCGGCGGCCGACGCGTTCGTCGTGGTGACACCGGACTACAACCGCGCCTACCCGGCCGCGCTGAAGGCCGCGATCGACTGGCACTACACCGAGTGGCAGACCAAGCCGGTGGGCTTCGTCGGCTACAGCGGGGCCAGCGGCGGCCTGCTGGCCATCGAGGGACTGCGGCAGGTGTTCAACGAGCTGCAGGCCCACACGGTCCGCGACTACGTCTCCTTCCCCCGCTACTACGAGCTGTTCGGCCCCGACGGCACCCTCACCGAGCCCCAGGGCCCGGCCGCCGCGGCCAAGGCGATGCTGGACCAGCTCCAGTGGTGGGGCTCGGTCCTCCACGACGCCCGGCGCGACCGCCCGTTCCCCGCGGCGTGAGGAGCCGTTCGATCAGCGGGCGCCGGGGGCTTCGGCCCCCGGTTCGACCGCGGAACGGGGCGCGGGCCCTGAGCCGGCGTCGGTGTCGGCGTCCGGTTCGGTGAGCGTGCCCGCGACGAGCCAGGCCAGGGCGCACACGGCGATCAGCGGGGCGAGCGCGGCGCGCAGCCCGACGAGGTCGGCGAGGGCCCCGATGCCCGGGCTGGCCACGCCCCCCACGCTGACGGCCAGACCCAGGGTGACGCCGCTGGCCGTGCCGACCCGGTTCGGGAGGTAGTCCTGGCCCAGGGTGACCTGCAGCGAGAACGGCACGTACAGGGCGGCGGCGGTCAGGGCGGCGAAGACGTAGAGGGCCGGCCCGGGGATGAACACCAGCCCGGCGACGGCGGGCACCCCGGCGCCGTAGGCGGCGCGGAGCGTGCGGACCCGCCCCCAGCGCTTGGCCAGCGGGCCGCCCAGGACGGTGCCCACCGCGCCCCCGGCGAACAGCGTGAACAGCGCCGCCGACCCCGTCGCGGAGCCGCCGGGCACCCGCTGCTGGGCGTACAGGGCGATGAACGCGCTCAGCCCCACGAAGATGATCGAACGGCAGACGACGACCGCCGAGAGCCGCACGAACACCGGCCAGTCGTCCCGGCCCGCGCCCCGCCCGGCGGCCCGCTCCACCGCCGCGCGCCGGGCCAGGGACCGGATCACCGAGGCCGTCAGCGCCACCCCGGCCACCGCGGGCGCCACCAGCCACCACGACGCGTCCAGCCCGCCGGAGGAGAGCACCGGGGACACGGCGACGGGCGCGAGGGCGAAGCCGATGTTGCCGCCGAGGGAGTACCAGCCCATCGCCACATGGCTGCCGCGGCTCGCCGTCCGGGCCAGCCGCGCCGACTCGGGGTGGTAGGCGGCGACCCCGATGCCGGAGAGGGCGACCGCCAGCCAGGTGAGCACATACGAGTCGCCCGGCCCGGACAGCGCGATGCCGAGACCCGCGCCGAGCGAGCTCGCGGGGATCAGCCAGGGCATCGTCCAGCGGTCCGTCAGCGCCCCGAACAACGGCTGCACGATCGAGGACAGCAGCGTGGCCGCCAGCACGATGCCGGACGCCGCCACATAGCCGTAGTGGCGCTCGGCCACCAGGAATGGCACCAGCGTGGGCACGGCCCCCTGGTAGAAGTCCACGGTCGCGTGGCCGACGGCCATCATGACGACGGGTCTGGAAACTGAGTGGTCCTTCTTGGTCACCCCCACGATCCTCGGCGGGCGGCGGCTGGCGCACTTCCGATAAACTGCCAGGTGATGTCGGTATTCCGCCAAGCCCCCGGCCGCTCCCGCCAAGCCCCCGGCGGGGCCGTCCCGGTCCGGGTGTCGCACACGCCGACGACGACCCGCTTCCTGGCGCCGGGCACCGGAGTGTCCGCCCACCGCCACGAGGTCCACCAGGTCGTCTACGCGGGCCGGGGGGTGCTGTCGGTGACCACTGAGGCCGGAAGCTGGGTGGCGCCGGCCACCCGGGCCATCTGGGTCCCCGTCGGCACCCTGCACGAACACCGGGCCTACGGGCGCACCGTGCTGCACGGCGTCGGCCTGCCCATGGACGCCAACCCGCTGGGCCTGGACCGGCCCGCCGTGCTCGCGGTCGGCCCCCTCCTGCGCGAGCTGATCATCGAGTACAGCCGCCCGGGTGCCGACCCGGAGGCTGCCGAGTCCCGCCGGCTGCTCGCGGTCCTGCTCGACCAGTTGCGGCACGCCCCCCAGCAGCCCCTGCACCTGCCCACGGCCCGCGACCCGCGCCTGGCCGCCGTGTGCGCCATCCTCCAGGACGACCCCGCCGACCCCCGCCCGCTGGCCGAGCTGGGCGCCCGCGCCGGGGCCGGCGCCCGTACGCTCACCCGGCTCTTCCGGGCGGAGATGGGGATGACGTTCCCTCAGTGGCGCACCCAACTGCGGCTGCACCACGCGCTGCTGCTGCTCTCCGACGGCGTCACCGTCACCGCGGTCGCGCACCGCTGCGGGTGGTCCTCGGCCAGCGCCTTCATCGACGCGTTCCGCCGCGCGTTCGGGTGCACTCCCGGCGGCTACCGCGCGCAGAACGAGAGCCCGCCCCTCTGACCCCAGCTCTGACCCCAACTCTGACCCCAGCTCGGCCTCAGCTCGGCCTCAGCTCGGCCTCAGCTCGGCCTCAGCTCGGCCTCAGCCCGGCCTCGGCTCTGACTTCAGCCGCAGCCGATCCGCGAGGTCCCGACGGCGACGTCGTCGTACCAGAGCGTGTCATCGCCCTCGCCGTAGCTCTCCCAGCCCAGCCGCAGGTCCGTGGGCGCGGGGCGCCAGCCGCCCCTCGCCAGCCACTGCTGGTCGACGTCCTGGGTCGGGGTGCCGTCCACCACCAGACCGGTGACGAGGGAGCCGTTGACCCAGGTGTCCAGGCGGCCCGCCGAGCGGTCGAGCCGGAACTCCAGACACGTCCACGTGTTGACCGGCAGCGGGGTGGACAGCGCCACCCCCGCCGGGCTCTGCGCGGGCAGGGTGGCGTCGTCGGACTCCCGGTTCCACTGCAGCGCCTTGTTCTGCCCGCCCATCCGCAGGTCCTTCCCGCCGTCGTTGGTGTCCCGCAGGGCGGCGAACGTGACGTGCTGGGCGGGGAGCGCGGTGGTGTGCCGGACCCAGAAGCGCGCGTACAGCTCGGAGCCGCCCGGCACGCCGGACAGGGAGGTGCCGGCGAAGGCGTGGTTGCAGTACCCGGCCCTGCCGGTCACCCGGACGGACTTGGTGCCGCCGTGGGCGACGGTGGCGTCCACGGTCGCGGTGCCGGTGCCCGAGCAGTTGGCCACGCTCGTGGTCCAGCGTCCGGAGGGCACGGTCCCGGTCTGGGACTCGAAGTCCTCGCAGAAGCCGTTGGCCGAGCACGCGGCCGCCGCCCGCGCGGGCGCGGAGGAGGACGGGGACGGGGACGAGGGCGTGGGCGCGGCGGTGGCGGCGGTGGTGGTGAGGGCCGCCGTCACGGCCAGCGAGGCGGCCGTGGCCGCGAGGGTGCGTACGTACGGTGCCATGGGGGACTCCTTCGGGGCCTTCGTCGGTGGGTCCGTGAGCACGAGGGGGTTCGGGGGTACGGGAGCATATGGGAGCGCTCCCATTTCTGGACTGTAGCCGTGGGCATGACAGTCGGGAACCCAACGCGGCGCCTTGGACCGCACTTTTGAACCGGAGCCGCCCGCGAGCCGTAAGGGACAGTGGCGGCTCCGACCTCCCGAGACCGGTCCGCCGTGCCACCATCAGGCTTCGCGCGTACGGAAGGAACTTCGGGGTGCCGCCCTTCACACGCTTTCGTCAACTGCCGGTCCGTGACAAGGCGAAGGCGCGCCGGGTCGCGGCGCGGGCCGTGGCGTGGGGGACGACCGCCGTCTCCGCCGCGCTGGTGCTCGGCGCCCTCCTCCTGCCGAACCGGCTCGCGCTCGTCACGCCCGGCGCCTTCGCGCACATCCCGGTGGAGGCGGTCGTGGGCGCCGCCGTGCTGCTGATGCTGCCGCGGAGGCCGAGGCGGGTGGCGGCGGTGCTCGTGGGGGTGTTCCTCGGCCTGCTGACCGTACTCAACCTCCTCGACATCGGCTTCAACGAGTTCCTCGGCCGCGGGTTCAACGTGGTGCTCGACTGGATCCTGCTGGACGACGCCCAGTCGTACCTCGAGGACTCCCTCGGCTCGGCCACCGCGACGGCCGCCGCGATCGGGGCCGGGGTCCTCGTCCTCGTCCTGCTCGCCCTCATGGCCCTGGCGTGTCTGCGGCTCGGCGAGGTGATGGCCCGGAACAGCGCCGTGGCGACGCGCACGGTCCTGGTGCTCGGGACCGCCTGGGTCGTGTGCGCGACATTCGGCGTGCAGGTGGCCGGCCTGCCGGTCGCCTCCAGGAGCACCACCCAGCGCGTCGAGGACCGGGTGCAGCGGGTGAAGGCCACCCTGCGGGACGAGCGGGAGTTCGCCAAGGTCGCGGCGGTCGACACCTTCGGCGACACCCCGGGGGACCGGCTGCTGACCGGGCTGCGCGGCAAGGACGTCATCTTCACCTTCATCGAGAGCTACGGCCGCAGCGCGATCGAGGACCCGCTGATCGCGCCCGGGGTGGACGCGCTGCTCGACGAGAAGACGAAGGAGCTGCGCGCCGCCGGATACTCCGCCAAGAGCGGCTGGCTCACCTCGGCGACGTACGGCGGCTCCAGCTGGCTCGGCCACTCGACCTTCCTGTCCGGCCTGTGGATCGACAACCAGAACCGCTACCGCACCGTCACCGCGGGCGACCACCTGTCCCTCACCCGCGCCTTCCAGCGCACCGGCGCCTGGCGGACGGTCGGCATCATGCCGGGCGTCACCAAGAACTGGCCGGAGGCGAGGTTCTACGGCCTCGACCACGTCTACGACTCCCGGAACCTCGGCTACCGGGGGCCGAAGTTCAGCTGGTCGACCATGCCCGACCAGTACGCCCTGACCGCCTTCGAGCGCCTGGAGCACGGCAGGCGCCACGACAAGCCGCTGATGTCGGAGATCATCCTGACCTCCAGCCACCAGCCCTGGGCGCCCATCCCCAGGATGATCGGCTGGGACGAGGTCGGGGACGGCTCGGTCTACGACGGCATCAAGAAGGCGGGCAAGGACCCCAAGGACGTGTTCACGGACTCCACGCAGGTGCGCACCGAGTACGGCAGGTCCATCCAGTACTCGCTGACCAGCCTCATCGACTACGTGGTGAGGTACGGCGACAAGAACACCGTGCTCGTCTTCCTCGGCGACCACCAGCCGCTCGCGCGGGTCAGCGGCGACCACGCCAGTCGGGACGTGCCGGTCGCGATCGTCGCGCACGACCCGGCCGTGCTGAAGCGGATCTCCGGCTGGGGATGGCAGGACGGCCTCAGGCCGGGGCGGGACACCCCGGTGTGGCGGATGGACACCTTCCGGGACCGCTTCCTGACCGCGTACGGCCCGGGGGATGGCGCCGGGCCGTACGCCGAGAAGTGCCCGCCGAAGTCCACCGGGAAGACCCCGCCGAAGACCGCCGCGAAGACCGCCGCGAAGACCGCCACGAAGACCGCCACGAAGACCCCGCCGAAGCTCGCCCCGAAGTCCCTGGCGAAGCCCGCCGCGAAGACTGCCCCGAAGCCCCCGGCGAAGCCCGCCGCGAAGTCCTCGTCCGAGCCCGTCCCGAAGTCCTCCGGGACGGCGCGTCAGCCCTGACCCTTGACGTCCAGCACGGCTTTCCCCCGCACCCGGCGGCCCAGCAGCGCCGCCACCGCCTCCGGCGCGCGCTCCCACGGGCCGCGCCAGCCGATCTGCGGGTCGAGCCGCCCCGCGGCCACCAGGCCCGCCAGATACGCCAGGTCCGGGCCGAACGGCGACCGCACGACGAACGGTTCGAGCCGCCTGTCGCCCCCTGCCAGCCGCTCCCGCTCGAAGTCGATGCTGGTCGGCCGGCGGGACGCCTTGCCGATGGACAGGGCCGAGCCTCCGGGCTCGACCAGGGAGAACGCCTCCGCGAGCAGCGGCCCGCCCACGTTGTCCAGCACGCCGAAGACGGGCGCCCGGACGCCGTCCAGGCCGACCACGACCTCGTCGGCGCCGAGTTCGCGCAGCCCCTCGCCGCGCCGGGCGCTGCCGACCGCCGCGATGACGTACGCGCCCGCGAGTGCGGCCAGCTGGACCGCGAAGCGCCCGAGGCCGCCCGACGCGCCGGTGATCAGCACCCGGCGGCCCAGCACCGGGCCCAGCCGGCGCACGGCTTGCAGCGCCGAGACCCCCGCGCCCGGCAGTGTGGCCGCTGCGCCGAGCTCCACGGCCTCCGGCACCATCGCGAGGTCGGCGAGGTCCACCGCCCGCCGTTCGGCCCATGCCCCGGGCGGCCCGAAGCACACCACGCGGGTGCCGGCCGCCGGGCCGGAGCCGTCGGCCGCCGGTCGGACGACCACGCCCGCCGCGTCCCAGCCGAGCACCTGCCCGGGGCGCGCCCGCTCCTCCCGGTAGGCGAGTTCGCCGAAATTGAGGGAGGCCGCGTGGACCTCGATCAGCGACTGCGCCTCCCGGGGCACCGGCTCCGGGGCCTCGCCGAGCCGCAGGCCCTGGGGGGCTTCGGGGTCGTACAGCAGTGCGCGCATCGCGGTCGGGTCCTCTCCGGTGACTCGGCCGGGCGCCGGGAGCGGCGCCCGCCTCGCGGTTCACGGTGCGTCGTAGGGGTGGGCGCCGTCCAAGAGCCGCTGTGATAGCCATCGGTTATGACGGTTGCGACGGCAGCTGAGGCCGTTCACGCCGCGGCCATCCCCTGGCCGCCGCCCGGTCACCGGCCGTCGCCGGGGCATGGTTCGATGAGGGCATGATCGAGCAGTTTCTCGCCGGTGACCTGTCCGACGTCGAGGAGGCGGTGCGCAAGGCGGCCGCCGCCGAGGTCATGCCGCGGTTCCGGCAGCTCGCCGACCACGAGATCGTCGAGAAGAACGGCCCGCACGACCTGGTGACGATCGCCGACCGGCGGGCCGAGGAGCAGCTGACCGCCTCGCTCACCGCGCTGCTGCCCGGCTCGGCCGTGGTGGGCGAGGAGGCCGTGCACGCCGACCCGGCCGTGCTCGGCGCGCTGGGCGGCGACGTACCGGTGTGGATCGTGGACCCGGTCGACGGCACCCGGCAGTTCGTCCACGGCGACCCGGGCTTCGCCACCCTCGTCACCCTGGCCCACCGCGGCGAGCTGCTCGCCTCGTGGACCCATGCCCCGGCCCTCGACCTGATGGCCGTCGCCCGCCGCGGCGGGGGAGCGGTGCTCAACGGCGAGCCGATACGCTCCGGCCACCCGGAGCCCGGCAGGGACCTCGAAGTCGCCATCTCGCACTACGACTTCACCACGGACGCGGAGAAGCTCGCCCTGTCCGTACTGCGGACACCGGGTGTCGCGCCCCGCCCGTGCGGCTCGGCCGGCCTGGAGTATCTGAACATCGCCCGGGGCCTGCTCGACGCGCTCGCGTTCACCTGGGAGAACGCCTGGGACCACGCCGCGGGCCTGCTGCTGGTCGAGGAGGCGGGCGGCGCGAGCGCGACGCTGGCCGGTGAGCCGTTCCGCATCGCGGGCGGAAACGCGCTTCCTTTCGCGGCCGCGCGGGACGCGGCGACCGTACGGCATATCCTGAGCCTGCTGGCAGCCGCCGGCTGACAGACTCTCAGGAGTCCTCGACATCCCTCGAGGACGGGGAGGAGACCCGACGTGCCGTCCATGCTCGACGCGGTCGTGGTGGGTGCCGGGCCGAACGGACTGACCGCGGCCGTCGAACTGGCCCGCCGCGGCCTGGCCGTGGAGGTCTTCGAGGCCGCCGGGACGATCGGCGGCGGTGCGCGCACCGAAGAGCTCACCCTCCCCGGCTACCGGCACGACCCCTGCTCCGCGGTGCACCCCCTGGGCGTGGGCTCCCCGGCCTTCCGCGCCATGCCGCTCGCCCGGCACGGCCTGGAGTGGCTGCACCCCGAGCTGCCGCTGGCCCATCCCTTCCCGGACGGCACGGCCGCCGTCCTGGCCCGCTCGGTCGGTGAGACGGCCATGTCGCTGGGCCCGCGCGACGCCGGTACGTACCGCCGGCTGGTCGCGCCGTACCTCGGCCGCTGGGACACGCTCGCCCGGGACTTCCTGCGCACCCAGTGGAACGGGCTGCCCGCGGACCCGGTCGGCTGGGCCCGCTTCGGGCTGCACGCCGCCCAGCCCGTCTCCCTCCTCACCCGCCGCTTCCGCGACGAGAAGGCGCGCGCGATACTCGCCGGGATGGCCGGCCACGCCATCGCGCCGACCAGCGGGCTCGGCACCGCCGGCCCGGCGCTGCTCTTCGCGCTCGCGGGACACGCGGTCGGCTGGCCGGTCCCGCGCGGCGGCTCGCAGGCCATCTCGGACGCGCTCGGGTCGTATCTGCGCGAGCAGGGCGGCGCGATCCACGTGGGCGTCGAGGTCAAGCGGCTGGACGAGCTGCCGCCCGCCCGCGCGTACGTCTTCGACACCTCGCCCACCGCCCTGGCCCGGATCGCCGGGCTCGGCGACGCCTACCGCCGCTTCCGCTACGGGGCCAGTGTCTTCAAGATCGACTACGCCCTGGACGGCCCGGTGCCCTGGACCACGCCGGAGGCCCGGCGCGCCGGCACCGTCCACATCGGCCCCACCTCGGGCGAGATCGGCGCCGCGCTGCGCGCCGCCACCAAGGGCCACGCCCCCGCCGTGCCCTTCCTGATCACCGCCCAGCCCAGCCTGATCGACGACTCGCGCGCCCCGGCGGGCAAGCACACCTTCTGGGCCTACGGCCATGTGCCCCGCGGCTGGGACGGGGACGCCACCGAGGCCATAGAGCGGCAGATCGAGCGCTTCGCGCCCGGCTTCCGGGACCTGGTGCTCGCCCGCGCCGTGGCCGGACCGCCGCGGATCGCCGCGCGCAACGCCAACTACGTCGACGGGGACATCGCGTGCGGGGCCTTCGCGGGCCTGCAGACCGTGATCCGCCCCAAGCTGACCCGCGTCCCGTACACGACGGCCCACCCGTCGGTCTTCCTGTGTTCGTCGGCCACCCCGCCGGGGCCCGGGGTGCACGGGATGTCCGGACACCACGCGGCGCGCGCGGTGTGGCGGCGGCTGCGCGGCCACGGCTGACCGGCGCCCGCCGGAATGCCGGGACGGCCACGGGGCGTTGCATCCAGCGCACGCGGTAAGTCACCGTAAGTCGTCGACGATGGGACGGAAGCCATGCCTCTGCAGGGCGAGTACGAGCCGAGCCCCGAGAAGTGGGTGCGTGACCAGGTCGAGCTGATCGAGAGCTCCGGCGGGACCAAGGGGATGACCATGCGGGGGCTGCCGGTCATCCTGCTGACCACGCGGGGCGCCAAGACCGGCAGGATCCGCAAGACCCCGCTCATGCGGGTGGAGCACGACGGCGTCTACGCCGCGGTGGCCTCGCTGGGCGGCGCCCCCAAGCACCCCGTCTGGTACTACAACGTCGTGGCCGACCCCCGGGTCGAGCTGCGGGACGGCACCGTGAACCGGGACATGACGGCGCGGGAGGTCCACGGGGAGGAGAAGGCCCTGTGGTGGGCGCGCGCGGTCGAGGCGTACCCCGACTACGACGACTACCAGAAGAAGACGGACCGCGAGATCCCCGTCTTCGTCCTCGAACCGGCGGCCGAGGACCACTGAGGCATACGAGGTCGCTGCCGGATCATCGGTGAGGCATCCGCGAGTCATCCGCCGATCAGCCGGGTCAGCTCCTCGGCGACCAGCCGGGCGGCCGGGGAGGTCCACCGCCTGCGGTGCCGGGTGAGCTGAACGGGTACGGGCGGCATCACGGGCCCGTCGACCACGGCCAGCAGGCCGTCCCGCAGCTGGCGCTCGACGGTCGCCCGCGGCAGCAGTGTGAGCCCGAGCCCGGCCGCCACACAGGCACGGGCGGCCTCGATGCTGCCGAACCGGGTCAGCCGGGGCCGCGCGTCGGGCAGCGCGCGCAGGGTGCTCACCAGCCGATCGCTGTACGAGCAGCCCTCCTCGTGGACGAAGAAGCTCTCCTCGGCCAGCTCCGGCCACCCCGCCGCGCGCCCGGCCAGCCGATGGCCGGGCGCGGCCACGTACACCAGCGGCTCGTGGGCGATGGGCCGCGCCACCAGGTCGGCCGCCTCGACCTCGGGCTCCAGGAGGAGCGCGAGGTCGAGCCGCCCCGAGGACAGCCCCTCCACGGCCGCGTCGGTGCCGGCCGCGTGCAGATGGACGTCCACCCCCGGGTGGGTGCCCCGCAGCGAGGCGATGACCCGGGGCACATGGGACGAGCACAGCGACTCGCCGGCGCCGAGGGCGACCTGCCCCTCCACCGCGCCGTCCGCCCCCTCGCCGCTCCCGGCCGCCGCGACGGCCCGCAGCCGGGCCTCGGCGTCCAGCATCCGCTCGGCCTCCTCCAGCAGCCTCCGCCCGGACCGGGTGGGCGTGGTGCCCCCGGGCAGCCGGTCGAACAGGCGGGTGTCGAGCTCCCGCTCCAGCGAGCGGATCTGGACGGTGACGGTGGACTGGGCGAGGTGCAGCTCGGCGGCGGCTGCGGTGAAGCTGCCGGTGCGGGCGAGGGTCACGAAGGTGCGGAGAAGTCTGGTGTCCATCGACACCCCAGCCTAGCCGCGGGCGGGCTCGGGTATCGAGGGAACCGATGGACTCAAGCGAAAACAATCGTTGGACGCGATAGGGGGTGCGGTGACACGGTAGTTCCATGACCGCACACACCGCGCCCGCCGCACCCACCGCCCCCGCCCCCGAGGCCGACGCCCCCGGGACCGACGACGTCCTGCACTACTCCGCCTTCACCACCGACCCCTCCGGCGGCAACCCCGCCGGTGTGGTGCTGGACGCCACGGCGCTCGACGATGCCCGGATGGTGGCCATCGCCGCCCGCGTCGGCTACTCCGAGACCGCCTTCGTCACCGCCCGGGACGAGGCCGCGCGCCGCTACGGGCTGCGGTACTTCAGCCCCCGCGCCGAGGTGGCCTTCTGCGGCCACGCCACGATCGCCACGGCAGTCGCCCTCGCCGAGCGCACGGGCCCCGGGGAGCTGGTCTTCGACACCCCCGTGGGCGAGATCCGCGTCGCGACGACCCTGGCCGACGGGGCGGACGGGGACGGCTCCGCGCCCCAGGCCACGCTCACCAGCGCGCCCGCGCACTCCCGCCCCGCCGACGAGGCCCTGACCGAGCAGGTGCTGAAGGCCCTGCGCTGGACCCGGGACGACCTGGACCCGGCCCTCCCGCCGCACATCGCCTTCGGGGGCAACGACCACTTCGTCCTGGCCGCCGCCACCCGCGAGAGGCTCGCCGACCTGGACTACGACTTCGACGCGCTGGAGGAGCTGATGGCCCGCCACGAGTGGACCACCGTCCACCTGGTGTGGCGCGAGTCCGCCGACCGCTTCGACTTCCACGCCCGCGACCCCTTCCCGCCCGGCGGCGTCGTGGAGGACCCCGCCACCGGTGCGGCGGCCGCCGCCTTCGGCGGCTATCTGCGGGCGCTCGGGCTGGTGACCGAGCCGACGCGGGTGCAGATCCGGCAGGGCGAGGACATGGGACGCCCCAGCCAACTCCTCGTCGACCTGACGCCCGACGACGACCGCAGCCGCGTCACGGGCCGGGCGGTCCGGATCCCCGGGGCGTAAGCGGATTCGCGGTGAGTATGGGACAGCGACACGCCGACGCCACGGCGTGTCGCTGTCCCATACTCACCGCGAATCCCATGGCGGCTCAGTGCGGGATGGTGTCGATCACCTCGCGCGCCCCCTGGCGCAGCAGGGCCACCGCCACCGAGGTGCCGAGCGTGGCCGGGTCCAGCGGCCCCGCCCACTCGTGGGCGTCCAGCACCGTCTTGCCGTCCGGGCTGAAGACCCGGGCGCGCAGGGACAGCCGGCCGTCGCGCTCGGCCCGCGCGAAGCCCGCGATGGGGGAGTTGCAGTGGCCCTGGAGCACATGCAGGAGCATGCGCTCGGCCGTGATCTCCTTCCAGGCGTCGGCGTCGCCGAGTCCGGAGACCGCCTCGATGGTCGCGGCGTCGTCCTCGCGGCACTGCAGCGCCAGCACCCCCGCCCCGATCGGCGGGCACATCGTCTCGACGGGCAGGATCTCGGTGATCCGGTCCGTACGGCCGATGCGCTCAAGACCCGACACGGCCAGGAGCAGCGCGTCGCACTCGCCCGCGTCCAGCTTCTCCAGACGGCGGTTGGCGTTGCCGCGCATCGGCACGCATCGCACGTGCGGGTGGGAGACGGCCAGTTGCGCGATGCGGCGCACCGACGAGGTCCCGATCCGCGCGCCCTCCGGCATCTGATCAAGCGTCAGACCATCCGGGTGGATGAGGGCGTCGCGGATGTCGTCGCGCTTGAGGTACGCGGCGAAGACCGTGCCGGCCGGCAGCGGCCGGTCGGCGGGCACGTCCTTCACACAGTGCACGGCCAGATCGGCCTCGCCCGCCAGCAGTGCCGCGTCCACCTCCTTGGTGAACGCGCCCTTCCCGCCGAGCGCCGACAGATCGCCCATCCACCGGTCGCCGGACGTCGTGACCGGCACCACCTCGGTACGGATGCCGGGCCGCAGCGCGGCCAGCTCGGCGCGGACCCGCTCGACCTGCGCGAGGGCCATGGGGGAGGAGCGGGAGACAATGCGGATGAGGTCGGTGGACGACATGCCGTACACGATAGGCCCTCCGCCGCGCGCCCCGGACACCGGCCGGGGGCGGGGCCTCGCGGTCAGGGCGCGGTACGGCTGAGGACCTGGGCGAAGACGTCCGCGACCTCGCGGGCCGTCGGGCGCTTGCGGCGGCGGTCGTCCAGGCAGGCGTCGACGATCTGGCGCACCGGTCCCCACGTCTCTCCCCGCCACGCCGTGGACGCGCCCCATTCGACGCCCCTTATGTAGGCGAATTCGGGATGGCCGAGGTCCCCCATGCCCACGACTTCCTGGCGGGTGGTCTTCCGGCCGCCACCCAGAGCCAGCAGAATCTCACCGAGCGCGAAGACGTCCTCCGTGGGTGAGCCACGCCCGAGCCGGCGCCACAACGACGGGTCGATGACAGCCACATCCCAGCCGACCAGTTTCACGGAGCGGTCGGCGACGAGCACCGTGTCCGTGCTCAGCCGGCCGTGTGCCATCCCCTGGATCGCGCACCGGCGCACGGCCTCCGCCAGATGCCGGCCGATGGTCGCGGAAGTCCGCGCGTCCCAGCCGCGGGCCGTGCCGTCGGAGAGCAGCGCGGTCAGGGTGCGGGCCGGGGCGCCGTCGGCGGCGAGGACGTGCTCCTCGGCGATCCACGGGGGCTCGGTGTCGAGGTCCTGCGCAAGGAGCCGCGGCGCGTAGCGGCCCGCCATCCGGCGCAGCGCTTCCGCTTCCGTGCTCAGCCGGGTGACCGCACCCCGCCGCCCGGACTCCGGGTCCAGGGTGCGCACCACGGCGTACGCGTCGCTGTCCGCGGTCCGCCCCAGATACGCGGTCGCCCCGCTGCGGGCGTGGACGCGGCAGCGCAGGGTGTACGGGCCGAGCCGGCGCGGGTCGGCGTCCGACAGCGGGGCCCAGCCGTGGGGCCGTTGGTCCCGGCCGGGCTCGGCGGTGCGGACAGGGGCGGTGGCGGGGGCGCGCTCGCCGGCGCGGGTGGGTGGGCCCGCCTGGGCCGGATCGTCGAGCCGTTCGAAGCACTCCCAGATCTCCCGCGCCGTTGGCCGGTCGCGCGGATCGGGCGCCAGAGCGGCCAGCACCACATCGCGTACCGACCGCCAGGGGCCGCGCCAGTGCGACAGCGACAGGTGGGGGCGGCGCGGGCGGGAGTCGTCGGGCCGCGCCCCGCCGCCGAGGTCCAGCAGGATCTCGGCGAGCTCGTGGACATTGTCCTGCGGGGTCGGCACCAGGCTCGGGTAGGCCGGTGACGGGACGCCGTCGATGCTGGCCGTGGACCAGCCGGTCAGGAAGAGCCCGTCATCGGAGACGTGGACGGTGGACTGCTGGAGGTCCCCGTGCGCCATGCCCTCCGCGGCGCACACCCGCACCGCGTCCGCGAGTCGCAGGCCGATCGCGAACGCCCTGTCCCTGTCGCCCCTCAGCGGGACGTGGGTCAGGCGCTCCGCGATGAAAGGCTCTTCGGCTATCCACGGAGTCGCGCAGTCCAGATCCTGCCGCAGCAGCCTGGCCGCGTACCGTCCGTTCATCCGGCGCAGCGCCTCCGCCTGTACGCGGAGCAGGTCGCCCGCCCGCGGCCCGTTCGCCGCGAGCGCGGTGTGGATGACGACCTGTTCGCCGTACGCGTCCTCGTCCCCGACGTAGGTGGTGACGCAGAACCCCGACGGGTCGGTCATCCGCAGCGTGTACGGGCCGATGGTGCGCGGGTCTTCCGGCCGCAACGGCCGCCAGCGGTGCGCCGGCAGCGGCACCGCTCTCCCGACCGGCGGCGCGCCCAACCGGGTCGCGAGCCGCTGATCCATCACCCCGAAGGGCCGGGCCCGCGCCGGGAGCCGGTCGGCGCCCGACGGGTGGGCGAGCCAGGCCGGGAAGTCCGGGGAGCTGCCCGCGAGTTCCTTCAGCCGGGTGCCGATCAGCTCGCGGGTCTCGTCGAGTTCGGGCGCGGGCACCGCGCCCAGCAGAGCGCGCCGGACCGTGTCCGTGAAGGTGAAGGGGCGGTGGTGGGGCGGGAACGGGCCAGGGCCCGCCGAGGTCGGGGGCTCGGTCGGGCGCATCAGCCCGCCGAGGAAGACCTCGGCCAGATGCCCCGTCTCCGCCTGCCACGGGACCGCCGCCTGCACCAGCCGCATCACGGGCACCGGCAGCGGGGCGACCGCGGCCAGATGGGCCGCCAGGCGGTACGCCTCCGGCGAGGCGGCCTCCCGGAAGCGCCTCAGGCGGCTCAGCTCGTCCGCGGGCGTGGCAGCGGGGGACCGGACGGAAGGCGTGGCGGCCGGGCGGCGCGGGCGCGGCGGGGCGAGCAGGGGGAGCACGGCCGTGCCGCTCGCCGAGGCGATCAGCCGGGCCCAGCCGGCCAGCGGCCCGGCCTCCGGCTCCAGCACGGGCACGGGGAGGCCGTCGAAGCGGGCGAGCTCCGGGGGCAGGACGGGGTCGGCGACCGTCCAGTCCGTGCCCGGCGAACCGGGCCTGCGGGTGCGCACCTGCCAGCGCTGCGCCCGGATCCCCGACCCCTCCCACAGGCGTGGCGGCAGGGCGTGCATGACGGCCGTCGGGCCGAGCCCCGCCCAGCGCTCCAGTACGGCGGACATCCGGCCGTCGCGCCACGCCGCGCCCACGCCGTCGCTCAGCACCAGCACCAGCGTGTGCCCCGACGGGTCGGACACCGCCGTGACGGGGAGGGTGGGTGCGTCGGGGTCGTACGGCCTGGCGCGCAGCAGCGGCGGGCCGGTGCCCCGCGTGTGCAGGCCCAGGACCCGTACGACGCGGAAGGCGCCGGCGCGCTGCAGCAGGGTGCGCAGCTCGACCGCCAGCCGCTGCCACAGCAGCATCGACATCCCGTCGTCCACCACGAGCGCGAGATCCAGCCAGCGCTCGCGGGCCGGGCGGGTGACCACGTCGGGCAGGCCGGTCTCGGCCAGCGCGGTCGCGGTGGCGACCTCGTCGACCTCCCGCTTCAACGGGTTGGGCCGGTGCTGCTTGAGCGGGCGCAGCGCCCGGCCGATGGGCAGCTCGGCGGGCAGCGCCTTGGACTCCGGCACGCGCAGCGGCAGGGCGCGGCGCGCGGCGGGCGGTGGGGGAGCGCCGGGTTCGGCCGGCGCCTCGATCGCGCCGTACAGACCGCTGCTGTCGCCGCGCCGGGATGCCTGCGGGGGCTCGGCCTGAGGCCCGGGCGAGCCGGGCGGCGGCGGCGTGGCGGCGGGTACGGAGGGGCGGGGCCGGTCGGCGGGGCCCGGCGGCCGGGCGGGGGTGTCGGGCACGTCGGCCGTGCCTGCTGTGCCGTCCGTACGGGCCCGTTCCAGCGGCGCGCCCGCCTCGGCCGCGCCCGGGGGCAGCCGGGTGGCCAGCCAGAGCGCGTCGAGCAGCTGCTCCTGGGACAGCTGCGCACCGCTGTCCCTCAGGATGGCGAGCGCGTCGTCCAGCCGCCCGAGCCGTTGCCCCGGCGGCCCGCCCCGCCCGTCCCCTCCCGCCACGGGTCACACCACCCCACCCAGCCGGTGCAGCACCGCGTCCAGCAGCCCGTCCGCCGACAGGTCCACGCCCCGCGCGCGCAGGAACACCGCGTTCAGCAGTTGGTCCGTGGCCAGTTGGCGGGCGGAGCGGCGGTGCAGGAACGTCTCGAGGAGACGGTCCACGTCGTCCAGCGCGTCCTCGCCCAGGTGCGCGGTGACGATCTCCCGCAGCCGGGCCTCGTCGGGGGTGGGCAGCTCCAGGCGGACGCACCGGCGCAGGAAGGCGGGCGGGAAGTCCCGCTCGCCGTTGCTGGTGATCACGACGACGGGGAACTCCTGGCAGCGCAGCCGCCCCCGCCGTACGGTGGCCCGCTCGTCCGCGCGCTCGGTGAGCACCTCGACCACCGACTGCTCCTCGGGCAGCCGGGCCAGCTCCGGGATCTCGAACTCGCCCTCCTCGAACACCGTCAGCAGGTCGTTCGGCAGATCCACATCGCCCTTGTCGAGCTCGTCCACCAGCAGCACGCGCGGCCGCGGACCCGGCACCAGCGCCGTGCCGAGCGGCCCGAGCCGTACGAAGCTGCCCAGGGGAGGCTCGGCCTCGCCGCGGTCGCGGCTGAGCGCGGTCTCCCGCAGCCGCCCGATCGCGTCGTAGCGGTAGAGCGCGTCCTGCACGGTGGAGCGGCTGTTGACCGGCCAGTGCAGGACGTCCCCCAGGTCCAGCTCATGGGCGATCGCGCGGGCCAGCGAGGACTTGCCCGTCCCCGGGTGGCCGGTGACCAGCAGCGGGCGCCGCAGGTGCAGCGCGGCGTTCACCACGTCGGCGTGTTCCGGCGAGATGAGGTACGGCCGGGCGGGGGCGGGGTCCTGCGCGGGGTCGGCCTCCGGGGCGACCGGGCCGAAGGTGCGCCAGGGCGGGGCGGGCGGCATCTCCACCGGGCGCTGTCGGCCGTCTCCGTGGAACAGCCGCCAGCCGTCGTATGTGGTCACCATGCGAAATCCTCCGGGTCGGAGTCGGTCGGGTCTGCCAGCTCCAGCACGGGCAGCGGCCGGCCGGCGTTCGGCGGCGGCCAGTCGGTGTCCGGCGGCGGCCAGTCGGTGTCCGGCGGCGGTGGTTCGCCGGTGTCCCGAGCGGCGGCCGACATGTGCTCCAGCCCCCGGACCGCGCCCTGCTTGTGGCGCACTCGCTCCCACTCGTGGGCGGGTATGGGGATGGTGCTGGACGACGGCTCGGAGACCCGGTAGGCCGGCTCGGACGAAAGTGAATCCTTCAGTTCCGTCAGCGCGTACGACCGCTCGTCCTCCTCCGGCACCGGCCGCCCCGCGCCCTCCGGCGGCAGCAGGTCAGGGTCGGCCCACGCCAGCACCGGACGGCCGGGGCAGGTCAGGGGGCGGCGCAGGGCCATGGCGCGGTAGATCCGCACCTGCTCCGGCAAGTGCCCGTGCCGGTCGGCGAAGTGACCCATGGCGGGGGAGCCGGGCTTGTCGCCGCGGTCCCACAGCACCACGGGCACCCCCGCCGCCAGGCACGTCTGCACGGCGGCGGAACGCCGCTGCCGCGACGCCACGATGTCCGCCCGCCCCGCGAACCGCCGTTCCATCAGCAGCCCGTACAGGGCCCGGGTGCTCTCGGCCGCCTCGTCGTCGATGTACAGCGGCTCCTCGCTGTCCAGCCGCCGCCACCGCTCCCGCCAGTCGGACAGGATCCCGTCGCCGCCGATCTCACGCAGCTCCGGGCAGTTGACCACCACCGGGTACTCGGCGCCGAGCACCCGGGGGAGCGGCTGGTCCGGGTCCTCCCAGTCGTCGAGGGGCAGCTCCAGCGAGTCCCGGTCCACGACCAGCTCGACGACGGGGAGCACACTCCCGCCCGCCCTGCGCAGCGGACCGACGACCGCCAGGATCTCCCGGGCCACTTCGCCCGGGGTACGCGGCCGCCGGTCCTGCTCCGACACCGGCTGCGGGCCGGTTCCGTCGTCGCACCACAGCCGCATGCGATAGCGCTCGGGGCCGTCATCCCGGGAGGGTACGGCGCGCAGGTCCACCAGCACGCGCGGCGGGGCCGTCCGCCCCTGCTTCGCCCACTCCGCCGCGTCCTTGCGGCGGTCCCGCAGAGCCGTCCCGGGCACGCCGAGCCGGGCGGCGACCCGGCCGCACCAGTCCTGGAGCGCCGCGCTCATGTCCCCACCGTCCCCACCGGCCGGGTGGCAGGCCGCCGCCACGTACTCGACGGCCCGCAGCAGCCTCGGCACGGCCACCCCGCCGTACGGATCGGCCGCGCTGTCGCCGTGCAGCGCCTCCAGGTGTTCGACCAGCGGGGCCCAGGACCCGCCGCCGCTCAGCAGCTCCGCGGGCACGGCGGCCAGCGGCAGCGCCGCCCGCACCGCGGCGGGGATCCTGGCCGCGGCGGTCGCGGGCAGCGCGTCCAGCAGCCGGACCAGCCGCTCGTACTCCTGGGGCGAGAGCAGCCGTGGCAGCCTGTGCGAGCGCGCCAGGGCCAACAGTTCCTCGGCCAGTTCCCCGGAGATGGCGCGCACGGCCGCGACCAGGGCGGGCAGCGCCCGCTCATGGGTGAGCAGCAGCCGGGCGAACTCCTCGGCCGACGGCTCTCCGCCCTCGCGGTGGCCCAGGCCCAGCTGCCGGGCCACGGCCCGCCCGCAGCGCGCCCAGCCATCGGAGGTGGGCGGCGGCCCGTCCAGCAGGGCGACCAGGTCCGGGTAGGCGGGGTGGTCGGGCGCGCCGTCGCCGGGCCGCGCGGTGAGATGGGCCAGCCCCGCCCCCGCCAGCTCCCGCCGGACGCGCTGCCAGGGGATGCCCCAGGCGCGGCGGACGAGGCCGCCGTGGACGTCCAGCTTCGCGGTGACGAGCCCGACCACGACGCTCTCGTCGTCCGACCACAGCGGGCCGCCGCTGTAGGACTGGCCGACATCCAGGGAGCGGTCATGCCCGTCGAAGTATCCGAACCGGCCGTCGCAGCTGGTCACTTCGGCGTCGGCGAAGACCCCCGGCTCGCCGCTGCCGTGCCAGGCGCGGACGCGCTGCGCCTTCGTCATGGGGTGCCACACCGGCGGCCGCAACGAGGACGGCAGCGCCTCGGCGAGCCGGAGCACCGCGAGGTCCCCGTTCCACTCGTAGCCGCCCAGTCCGGCGTCCTCCACTCTCGGCGGTATCCAGGCCCTCAGCTCGGCCTCGCGCTCGACGGTGACCCCGGGGGCGATGATCCGCACCCGTACCGCGACCGGGCCCGGGTGGTCGGCGGCCAGCAGGTCGGGTCGGCCCAGGGCGCTGTTGACGACGTGCGCGCAGGTCAGCAGGTGCTGTCCGGGCAGCAGTACGCCGGAGCCGGCGGGCTCGCCATCGGCCTCGGCCAGGACGGAGACCGCGGGCCGCGCGGCCGGCCCGCAGGGGCGGAACCACCCCACGGCTCAGGCGGCGGGGCCGGAGCCGGGCCCGCCGCCCGGACCCGCCTGCCCCGGACCGGCCGGGGCCGCAGCCGCCTGCCCGGAACCCGACTGCGCGGCACCCGCCTGGCCGGAGCCGGAATCCGCCTGCCCCGGGCCCTCCGACAGCTTCCACGTGGCCGACACGGTCAGACTCGCGTGCCCGTTCGCGCCCACGATGCCGAGCTTCAGGTCCTGCCCCACCTGCACCCCGAACTGCACATTGATCTCATCGGGCGGGTTCGGCGCGGAGCGCACCGCGTCGTGCACCTCCTGGAGCACCGGGCCCAGCGGCCGCAGCACCGTACGCAGCGCGTCCGTGGCCAGCGTCGCCGCGGTCCGTGAGCCGCGCCCCACCGGGGTGACCCCGCCCACACCACCGGTCCCCTCCGGCCTCGGGGGCCGCGGGCCGCCCCCCTCGCCGCCGGGCCCGCCACGCGCGGCCCCGCGCACGGGGGCCAGCTCCAGGCGTACGGAGGTGTCGTCGGCAAGCAGTATCTCGGCGTAGTCCGTCACACCCCCATGATGCCGATCACAGCGCCTCTGGTCTGGCCGTTCGCCGCAACTCGCCCCTGACGAGCCGGCGCTCGGGCCACGAAGGTCCATGTCGGATTCTCGCGAGCCAGGCCCTCCTCCGATGCCCGATGCTTGACGTCATGCATACCGACACCGACCGGTGCCTGCGCGCCGCCCAGGCCAAGGACGCGCGCTTCGACGGCTGGTTCTTCGTCGCCGTGGTCACCACCCGCATCTACTGCCGGCCCAGCTGCCCGGTCGTCGGCCCCAAGCCCCAGAACATGCGCTTCTACCCGAGCGCCGCTGCCGCCCAGCAGGCCGGCTTCCGGGCCTGCAAGCGCTGCCGCCCCGACGCCAGCCCCGGCTCCCCGCAGTGGAACGAGCGCGCCGACCTGGTGGCCCGCGCCATGCGGCTGATCGCCGACGGCGTCGTCGACCGCGACGGGGTGCCCGGCCTGGCCGCCCGCCTCGGCTACAGCACCCGCCAGATCGAGCGGCAGCTGCGCGCCGAACTCGGGGCCGGCCCTCTCGCCCTGGCCCGCGCGCAGCGCGCCCAGACCGCGCGGCTGCTCATCGAGACCAGCGGGCTGCCGATGGCGGACATCGCCTTCGCGGCCGGGTTCGCCAGCATCCGGGCCTTCAACGACACCGTCCGCGAGGTCTTCGCGCTCACCCCCACCGAGCTGCGCCGGCGGGCCCGGCGCGGTGAGAGGTCCGCCGCGCCCGGCGTGCTGACCCTGCGGCTGCCGTTCCGGGCGCCGCTGTGCCCGGACAACCTCTTCGGCCACCTGGCCGCCACCGCCGTGCCCGGGGTGGAGGAGTGGCGCGACGGCGCCTACCGCCGCACGCTGCGCCTGCCGTACGGGCACGGGGTCGTGGCCCTGCGCCCGGCGCCGGACCACATCGGCTGCCAGCTGTCCCTCACCGACCTGCGCGACCTGGCCGGGGCGATCAGCCGCTGCCGGCGCCTGCTGGACCTGGACGCGGACCCCACCGCCGTGGACGACCTGCTGCGCGCCGACCCCGACCTCGCGCCGCTGGTCGACAAGGCACCGGGGCGGCGGGTGCCGCGCGCGGTGGACGCGGACGAGTTCGCGGTGCGCGCGGTGCTCGGGCAGCAGGTGTCCACGGCGGCGGCCCGCACCCACGCGGCCCGGCTGGTGACCGCCCACGGCGAGCGGATCGAGGACCCGGCGGGCGGGCTGACCCACCTCTTCCCGACCTCGGGCGCCCTGGCGGGCCTGGACCCCGAGGCCCTGGCCATGCCGCGCACCCGCCGCGCCACGCTGATCGGGCTGATCGACGCCCTCGCCTCGGGCCGCGTCGCCCTCGGCGTCGGCAGCGACTGGGACGAGGCGCGGGCCCGCCTGGCCGAGCTGCCCGGGATCGGGCCGTGGACCGTCGAGGTCATCGCGATGCGCGCGCTCGGCGACCCGGACGCCTTCCTCCCGACGGACCTCGGGGTACGGCGCGCGGCCGCCGAGCTGGGGCTGCCCGCCACGCCGGGGGCGCTGACCCGGTACGCGGCCCGCTGGCGGCCCTGGCGCGCGTACGCCGTCCAGTACCTGTGGGCCACCGACGACCACCCCATCAACCACCTGCCCGCCTGAAACCCGAACCCGCAAGCCACCCGAAGCCGCAAGCCACCCGAACCCGCAACCACCCCGAACCCGCAAGCCACCCGAACCCGCAAGCCACCCGAACCCGCAAGCCACCCGAAGCCGCAAGCCACCCGAACCCGCAAGCCACCCGAACCCGCAAGCCACCCGAACCCGCAAGCAATCCGGAGCCGGAAGAAACCCTCATGTCCCGCACCCACACCGTCGTCGACAGCCCGTACGGGCCGCTCACCCTGGTCGCCGACGACACCGCCCTGACCGGCCTCTACATGACCGACCAGCGCCACCGCCCCGCCGAGGAGACCTTCGGCGACCCCGGCGACCCCGACGAGGCCCCGTTCGCCGAGACCATCCGCCAGCTGCGCGGCTACTTCGCGGGCGAGCTGACCGAGTTCGACCTGCCGCTGCGGATGTCCGGCACCCCCTTCCAGCGCCGTGTCTGGTCCGAGCTGCAGCGCATCCCGTACGGCGAGACCCTCTCCTACGGCCAACTCGCCGACCGCCTCGGCCAGCCGACCGCCGCCCGCGCCGTGGGCCTGGCCAACGGCAAGAACCCGGTCGGCATCATCGTCCCCTGCCACCGGGTCGTCGGCTCCACCGGCAGCCTCACCGGCTACGGCGGCGGCCTCGACCGCAAGCGGCAACTGCTGGAGTTCGAGGCGCGGGGGCGGCAGCCCGGTCTCCAACTTTTCTGACGGACCCGGCATAGCGGCATGACCCCGCGCACGTCCAAGGAGGTGACAGACGACCGCGAGACGAGGACGACCGATGACGGGAAACCATGGATGACGAGGAAGAGCGCCGCTTCCGCCAATTCGTCGCGGCGCGCTCGCGACATGGGCGAGCGGATGGTGGGCGTCCGTCCGCTCCGCCCGGCCGGGCGCCCGGGCCCTCACCCCTCCGCCGCGATCCGGTCCAGCAGCGCGGGCAGGGCTGTGCCGATGGGTTCGCGGATCAGCTCCTCCGCGAGCTCGTCGTACGGGGTGGGCTCGGCGTTGACGATGATCAGGCGGGCGCCCGACTCGGCGGCCATGCCCGCGAGGGAGGCGGCGGGCTGGACCTGGAGGCTGGTGCCGACCGCGATGAAGATCTGGCAGGCCTTCGCCACCGCGACCGCGCCCGTCAGGACCTCCGGGTCGAGGCTCTCGCCGAACATCACCGTCGCCGACTTCAGGATCCCCCCGCACACCAGGCACGCCGGGTCCGGCTCGCCGGCCGCCACCCGCTCCAGGGCCTCCGCCATCTCCGAGCGCGCCTTGCAGCGGGTGCACACCACCGCCCGCGCCGTGCCGTGCAGCTCCAGCACCTTGCGGGCGGGGAGCCCGGCGAGCTGGTGGAGCCCGTCCACGTTCTGCGTGATCACCCGGACCGGGGTGCCCGACCGCTCCAGCCGGGCCACGGCCTCGTGCGCCCGGTTCGGCTTCGCGTGCAGCGCCTGGCTGTCGCGACGCATCTGCCAGGAGCGGCGGCGGATGTCCGGGTCGGACATGTAGTACTCGTACGTCACCAGCTTCTCGGCCTCCGGATCGCGCCGCCAAAGCCCCTGCGGGCCCCGGTAGTCGGGGATTCCGGAGTCCGTGGAGATGCCCGCCCCGCTCAGGATCGCCACGAGGGGCCGGCGTGTCGCTTCGGTGCTCATGGGGCGAGCGTACGCACCGGGCGCGGACGGCGGCGAACGCGTTTTCGCGGAGCGGTAAAGTCCGGCTCCGTAGGTGATCGTCAGGTGATCGGTGCGGCGAGGCGGAGAGGTCCGGATGACACGGTCTGTGTGGCTGAGCGATGCGAGCGTGCGGCGGAAGGGTGATCCGCCGCCCGAGGACGGCCGCGTCACCTGGGAGATACGCACCTCCGACGGCCCCGACCCGGCGGGCGGCCGGGCCATCCGGACCCTCGCCTACCCGGAGCGGCGGCTCCCGCCCGGCGGCGGCCCGAAGGAGTACCGCGCCGCCCGCAAGCAGGGCGTCCGCGCCTTCACCCTCTGGGCCGACCCGTACCGCGCGGGGGTGTTCGCGCAGGTCGTCACCAAGTCGGCGACCAAGGGCGGCCCCGCCACGTACGAGGTGCTGGGCGCCGCCGGTGAGCCACTGGCCCTCGTCCTGCACGAACCCGCCATGAGGGGCGGCCGGGTCCGCACCCGCTGGACCGTCCAGCGCCCCGGGGCGCAGCCCGCCGTCGGGCTCAAGGGGCGGCCCTTCTGGTGGGTCGTGTGGTGGTTGCTCTTCCCGATCCAGATGGCCATCGCGGTCGGCAGCCTGGTCTCCGGCAGCGGCGATGTCGCGCGCATGCCACGCCGTACGAGGTGGCGCGCGGAGGGCCGGGTCGTGCTGGACTACCGCAACGGCGGGGTGGACACCTTCGAGCTCAATGTGGAGGCGGACGGGTGGGACGAGCGCGTGACCGCCTCGCTCGTCGCGCTGCTCAACAGTCACGAGGGCTGGTTGGGCAACGCGTGGGACACGGTGGACCGGTGAGGCGAGCGGTCAGGCGCTGTACGGGTCGATGATGGTGTGCCGCCGCTGGGCGGTCGCCAGCACGTTCTGCGGGAACCGGGGCCCCGCGACGTAATGCCGGCCCTTCGTCTGCCCGACGGCGGTCAGCAGCTCGGACTTCGTCAGGGCTTGCAAGTCCCGCGTCGCCTGCTGGGTGTTGAGCCCTTCGGCCTTCTCGTAGCGGGACCGCCGTACCCGGCCCACCATGGCCACCTCGTGCAGAGCGGTCACCTGCCGTTCGGTGATCCCGTACTCCGCGGTCGCCTCCATGAGCTGCGTCCAGCAGTCGTTGGACCGTTCGACGCGGCGCTGCACCCGCTGGGCCTGCTGGTGGTAGGCGAGGAGGTTGAACTTGATCCACGGCAGTGTCTCCCGCTGCGGTGACCACACGGGGCCGCCGACCGTGCGCAGCACCTTGTAGTACTCCCACGTGTTGCCCGGCATGCCCAGCCACTCCTCGATGGAGGAGAACTCGGGAGCGAGGACCCCGCCGCGGGCGATCAGAAGGGTCTGCAGCGAGCGGGACATCCGGCCGTTGCCGTCGGACCACGGGTGGATCTTCGCGAGGTTCAGGTGCGCCATCGCGGCGCGGATGAGGACGTGCTGGTCCAGCTCGCCCTCGTTGAGCCAGTCGATCAGCTCGCTCATCAGGCCGGGCACCAGCTCCTGGTCCGGGCCCTCGTAGTCCGTGGCGAATTCATCGCCGGGAGCGGTGATGCGGATGGCCGACTTGCGCCACTGGCCCGCTGTCTTCCGCGGGTGATGGTGGCCCTGGAGCATCCAGTGGAGGCTGTTGAGCAGCTCCTTGCCGTACCGGAAGTCGGCGACGTCGTGCAGGGACTGGATGTAGGTCATGGCCTGCTGATAAGCCAGCGTCTCCGCCTTGTTCTCGTCGCTGGCGTCGACCTCGCGCTCGCCGTCCATGAGGTCGGCGACGTCCCGGACGTCGACCTGATAGCCCTCGATCGTGTTCGACGCCGCGATCGCGCTGGCCGTGAGTGCTTTGCGCAGGTCGAGCGTCCACTTCATGGGCACCTGCTGCACGGCGTGCCGCAGCTGGGCGCGCATGGTGTCGACCTCGTCCAGGACCTTGAGGTCCACGGGTTCGAGGTGGGGCGTCTGATACAGCATGGCGCCATGATACCCCGTTCCTATCATTCACTCGTCAGGGTGATATTCCGGCCCTTCGGCTCTTGCGGTGGCCGATCCGCCCTACGCTGACCGAAATCCAGTCCCGCACGCAGGGTGACTGCCCGGGTGCGTATGGCGAGGGGGTGGGCTGAGGTGGCGGACCCGACGGACGAGGACGCGGGTGACGGCGCGGTGGATCTGTTCCGCGCGCTGGGGCGCCAGATCAAGGTCGGCCGCGCCGACTGGGCCCGGTTCGTGCGGTACGTGGCGGGCGACTGAACCCGGCCGGGTTCAGTCCGCGAGCGGCTGGGTGGCGAGACGACGCGCACCCATCAGCGCCAGCCGGTGCGTGCGCGCCGCCAGGTCGCTGATCCGCGCGCCGTCGAAGCCGAACACCGCGCTGCGGACCCGGTCCCGCAGCGGCTCGGTCCACTGCGGCGGGATCGCGGCCGCCCCGCACAGGACGCCCGCCACCGACCCGGCCGTGGCGCCGTTGGAGTCGGTGTCCAGGCCGCCGCGCACGGTGAGGGCGATGGTGGAGGTGAAGTCGCCCTCGCCGTAGAGCAGCCCGGCCGTGATGACGGCGGCGTTGGGCACGACGTGGATCCAGTGCAGCCCGGCCGTCTCCCGCTCCAGCTGGTCCAGCGCGGCCGCCCAGGCCATCCCCGTCTCGTGCAGGGCGGCGGCCTTGCGGACCGTACGGGCCAGCCGGCAGCGCGGCGGGATGCGCTCCAGGGCGGCCTCGATCGCCTCGCGCGGGCCGTCGGCCGTGAACGCGGCGGCGATCAGCGCGGCCGCCCACATCGCCCCGTACACGCCGTTGCCGGTGTGCGACAGCACGGCGTCGCGCCGGGCCATCGCGGCGGCGGTGCGCGGGTCGCCGGGGTTGGCCCAGCCGTGGATGTCGGCGCGGATGAGGGCGCCGATCCACTCCTGGTACGGATTGTCGAGGGTGGCGGTGAGCGGTGGCTTCACCCCGGCGGTGAGATTGCGGTAGGCGACCCGCTCGGCGGTGAAGGTCTGGAGATACGGCAGGCGCAGCAGCCACAGGTCACCGACCTGCTCGGTGGTGAAGCCGAAGCCGTGGGTCTCCAGGAGGTGCAGCCCCAGCAGGGTGTAGTCGATGTCGTCGTCCCGGCAGCTGCCGTCGATCCGGCCCCGGACGCACTCCTGCCACTCCGGGCGCAGCTCGAACTCCACGGGGTCGGGCGGGGGCTCCAGCGCGGGGACGTAGTCGGTCAGGGGGAGGGCGTCCGCGCGGCGCAGATAGCGGTCGATCCGCTCGCGGGTCCAATGGTCACCGCGCTCGACGGGCTTGCCGAGCATGTTCCCGGCGATGCGGCCGAGCCAGCCGCCGAGTATCCGGTCCGCGAGCGCGCTCCCGGCAAGGGTCATGTGTCAGGTGTACCCGAGCCGGCGCCCCGCCGCAGGCCGACACCATCGCGCCCGGCGAGCGGCCCGGATAGGGTCGCCGCGGGGTGGGCGGATCGGCTGGGGGCGAGAGCGAGGGGTGACGACGGTGGCGGAGACCGGGCGGGTTCGGGCGGAGGCCAAGGCGCCGACGCGGGTGTTGATCGCCGCGGACAAGTTCAAGGGCTCGCTGACGGCGGTCCAGGTGGCCGAGCACGTGGCGGCCGGCCTGCGGCGCGGCGCGCCGGGCGGGGCGGGGGCGGTGCGCGTCGAGGCGCTGCCGGTCGCGGACGGCGGCGACGGGACCGTGGACGCGGCGGTCGCGGCGGGCTTCGAGCGGCGCGAGGCGCGGGTGACCGGGCCGCTGGGCGAGCCGGTGACCGCGGCGTACGCGCTGCGCGGCGAGGTGGCCGTGGTGGAGATGGCCGAGGCGTCCGGGCTGCGCCATCTGCCGGACGGGCTGTTCGCGCCGCTGGCCGCGACCACGTACGGCAGCGGTGAACTGCTGCGCGCGGCGCTGGACGCGGGCGCCCGTACGGTCGTCTTCGGGGTCGGCGGCAGCGCGACCACCGACGGCGGCGCGGGCATGCTGGCCGCGCTGGGCGCCCGGCTGCTCGACGCCGCGGGCGAGCCGGTCGGGCCGGGTGGCGGCGCGCTGCGGGAGCTGGCCACGGCGGACCTGAGCGGTCTTGACCCGCGCCTGGCGGACACCGAGATCGTCCTGGCCAGCGATGTCGACAATCCGCTGACCGGGCCGAAGGGCGCGGCGGCGGTGTACGGCCCGCAGAAGGGCGCGACCATGGCCGATGTGGTGCTCCTGGACGGGGCCCTCGCCCACTACGCGGCGGTCCTGGAGCGGGCCGTGGGGCCGCGTGCCGCGGAGTACGCGCAGGCGCCCGGCGCGGGCGCGGCGGGTGGCATCGGCTACGGCGCGCTCATCGGCTTGGGCGCGGTCTTCCGCCCCGGTATCGAGGTGATGCTGGACGTGCTCGGTTTCGCCCCGGCGCTCGAACGCGCCGACCTGGTGATCACCGGCGAGGGGTCGCTCGACGAGCAGACCCTGCACGGCAAGGCCCCGGCGGGCGTGGCGGCCGCGGCCCGGGCGCGCGGCGTCGAGGTGGTCGCGGTCTGCGGCCGCCTCGCGCTGACCCCGGCGGCCCTCGCGGGGGCGGGTATCAGCCGCGCCTACCCGCTGACCGCCCTGGAGCCGGACCCGGCCCGCTGCATCGCCGAGGCGGGTCCCTTGCTGGAGCGCGCGGCGGAGCGGCTCGCGGCGGACTTCCTGGCCTGAGGCGGGGGAGCGGGCGCATACGGAAACGGGGTGGGCCCGAGCGATTCCTTCGCTCGGGCCCACCCCGTTTCCGTATGACTGGTCCCGCTACGGCAGCTGCGCTGCCCTCGCCTCGCGGCGGTTGTCGCGGAAGGCGTTGACCCGGCGGGCCGTGGCGAAGAGGGGGATCACCGCGCCGAGGACCACCTGCAGGGCGCAGGCCGTCTGGAGCAGCAGCTCGCCGCCGGGGGCCTCGAAGGCCCAGGCCGCCAGGAGGGCCATGCTGGTGACGATCCAGCTCAGCATGGCGACCGCGAGCCGGCCCCGCGGCTTGGGGTATTCCACCCGGCTCACCATCAGCCAGGCCACGCCGATGATCGCCAGCAGCGTGGGCACGAAGGGCAGGCCCAGCAGCACGACCGAGACCACGGTCAGCGCGCCGAAGGGGCTCGGCATGCCCTGGAAGACCCCGTTGGGCATGGTCACGCAGGAGAATCTGGCCAGCCTCAGCACCACCGCGAGCAGCACCACGATCGCGGCCACCGCCGAGACCCGCTGGTACGCGTCGTCGGCGACCATGCCCCACACGGCCACGAAGTACGCGGGGGCGAGCCCGAAGCTGATCAGGTCGGAGAGGTTGTCCAGCTCCGCGCCCATCGCCGAGCTGCGCAGCTTGCGCGCGACGAGCCCGTCGAACAGGTCGAAGACGGAGGCGAGCAGCATCAGCATCACCGCGGAGGCGGCGCTGTGCCGGGTCATGCCGCCGTCCTCGCTGCCCGTGAGGTGCGGGATGAGGACGCCGGTGGTGGTGAAGTACACCGCCAGGAAGCCGCAGGTCGCGTTGCCCAGGGTGAGCGTGTCCGCTATCGACAGGCGCGTCGAGAGCGGCATGTCGTCCGTCTCGTCGACGTCCTCGTCCACCTCGGCGTCGGGGGCCCAGGTGGCGGCCTGGGTGTCGGGATCAAGCACGGTCAAGGCGTGTCACCCCCGCCGTGGTGGCCTGGCCGACCTCGACGTCGACGTCGATGCCCTCGGGCAGGTAGATGTCGACGCGCGAGCCGAAGCGGATCAGGCCGATCCGCTCGCCCTGCTCGACTTTGGTGCCCTGGGGCACGTAGGGCACGATGCGCCGGGCGACGGCCCCGGCGATCTGCACCATCTCGATGTCGCCGAGCTCGGTGTCGAAGTGCCAGACGACCCGCTCGTTGTTCTCGCTCTCCTTGTTGAACGCGGGAACGAAGCCACCGGGGATGTGCTCGACGGACGTCACGGTGCCGGCCAGCGGGGCGCGGTTGACGTGGACGTTCAGCGGGCTCATGAAGATGGCGACGCGGGTGCGCCCGTCCTTCCACGGCATGATGCTCTGCACCACGCCGTCGGCCGGGGAGATGACCCGGCCCTGAGCGATCTCCCGGTCGGGGTCGCGGAAGAACCACAGCATGCCCGCCGCGAGAGCGGTGGCGGGCACGGCGACCGCCGCCCAGCGGCCGGAGCGGCGGGCGCGGGTGAGGCTGACCGCCGCGGTGGCGACGGTCGGGAGGAGCCACGGCGACGCTCCGCGCGCGAGGCGTACGCCGGCCAGGCTGTCGCGTGGTGCAGAGGAATGGCTGTGGGGCATGGATGACCTTCGTAGCGGAGGATGCCGCGACACGAGACTGGGGACGGCGGCTTTCCGGGATGGTATCGGTTGCGAGCGGTAACTGGGCAAGCGCCAGGGCCTGTCGATGGCCGAAGTCTCCCCGGCGTGGTGTGATCTTCTTCTCGCGGATACCACCGCAATACCATGCCGAAAGGGACATTCAGCCCTGGATGCGATACTCCTCCAGGAGACGTCGTCCGATAATCATTTTCTGGATCTCGGCGGTGCCTTCACCGATGAGAAGCATCGGGGCCTCCCGGTAGAGGCGCTCGATCTCGTACTCCTTCGAGAAGCCATAGCCGCCATGGATGCGGAATGCGTCCTCCACGACCTCCTTGCAGTACTCGGAGGCCAGGTACTTCGCCATCCCGGCCTCCAGGTCATTGCGTCGGCCCGAGTCCTTCTTGCGGGCCGCGTTGACCATCATCGCATGAGCTGCCTCGACCTTTGTGGCCATTTCTGCCAGTTTGAACTGGATGGCCTGATGCTGGGCGATGGGTTTGCCGAAGGTGTGCCGCTGCTGTGCGTATGCGACGCCCAGCTCGAAGGCGCGGCGCGCCACGCCACAGCCGCGGGCGGCCACATTGACCCGCCCGACCTCCACTCCGTCCATCATTTGGTAAAAACCGCGGCCGGTGGTGCCGCCGAGGACCCGATCCGCCGGAATGCGCAGTCCGTCCAGGATCAGCTCGGTGGTGTCGACGCCCTTGTAGCCCATCTTCTCGATCTTGCCGGGGATGGTCAGCCCGGGCCGGACCTCGCCGAAGCCCGGCTCCTTCTCCACCAGGAAGGTGGTCATGGACTTGTGCGGGGCGGTCCCGGCCCCCTCCGCCTCCGCACCCTCGTCCGTGCGGCACAGCACCGCCACCACCGTGGAGGTGCCGCCGTTGGTCAGCCACATCTTCTGGCCGGTGAGCAGGTAGTCGTCGCCGTCCCGGACCCCCTTGGTGGTGATCGCGGACACGTCCGAGCCGAGACCCGGCTCCGACATCGAGAAGGCGCCGCGGATCTCGCCCAGCGCCATCTTGGGCAGGAAGTACTCCTTCTGTTCCTCCGTGCCGTGCTGCTTGAGCATGTACGCGACGATGAAGTGGGTGTTGATGATGCCCGACACGCTCATCCAGCCGCGGGCGATCTCCTCCACGCACAGCGCGTAGGTCAGCAGCGACTCCCCGAGCCCCCCGTACTCCTCGGGGATCATCAGCCCGAAGACGCCCAGCTCCTTGAGGCCCTCGACGATCTGGGCCGGGTACTCGTCCCGGTGCTCCAGCTCGGTGGCCACCGGAAGGATCTCTTTGTCGACGAAGTCGCGGACGGTGGCCAGGATCTCCTGCTGGACGTCCGTCAGGCCGTCGGTCTGCGCGAGGCGGCTCATCTCAGTCCTCTCCCAGCGTGGGCCGGCCGGGCTGCTCGCCGCCCCGCTCCTTGATGTACGTGGCCGTCGGCACCATCACCTTGCGCCGGAAGACGCAGACGAGCGTGCCGTCCTGCTTGTAGCCCTTGGTCTCCACCTGGACCACGCCCCGGTCGGGCTTGGACTTCGACGGGGTCTTGTCGAGCACCGTCGTCTCGCCGTAGATGGTGTCGCCGTGGAAGGTGGGCGCGACGTGCCGCAGCGACTCGATCTCCAGATTGGCGATCGCCTTGCCGGACACATCGGGCACGGACATGCCCAGCAGCAGCGAGTAGATGTAGTTGCCGACCACCACGTTCCTGCCGAAGTCCGTCGTCCGCTCGGCGTAGTTCGCGTCCAGGTGGAGCGGGTGGTGGTTCATGGTGAGCAGGCAGAAGAGGTGGTCGTCGTACTCGGTGACGGTCTTGCCCGGCCAGTGCCGGTAGACGTCGCCGACCGTGAATTCCTCGTAGGTGCGGCCGAACTGCATGGCGCTCACGCCTCCGGGGCTTCGAAGCGGGACGTACGGGCCATGCCGGCGGCCCGGCCCTTGCCGGCGATCACCAGCGCCATCTTGCGGCTGGCCTCGTCGATCATCTCGTCGCCGAGCATCGCCGAGCCCTTCTTGCCGCCCGCCTCGGACGTGTAGTACTCGTACGCGTCCAGGATCAGCTCGGCGTGGTCGTAGTCCTCCTGCGAGGGCGAGAAGACCTCGTTGGCGGCCTCCACCTGCCCGGGGTGCAGCACCCACTTGCCGTCGAAGCCGAGCGCGGCGGCCCGGCCGGCGACCTCGCGGAAGCCGTCCACGTTCTTGATCTGCAGATAGGGCCCGTCGATCGCCTGGAGGTCGTTGGCGCGGGCGGCCATGAGGATCTTCATGAGGATGTAGTGGTAGGCGTCCGCCGGGTAGCCGGGCGGCTGCTCGCCCACGACCAGCGACTTCATATTGATCGACGCCATGAAGTCGGCCGGGCCGAAGATGATCGTCTCCAGGCGCGGGGAGGCCTGCGCGATCGCGTTGACGTGGTTCAGCCCCTGGGCGTTCTCGATCTGGGCCTCGATGCCGATCCGGCCGACCTCGAACCCCATCGTCTTCTCGATCTGCGTCAGCAGCAGGTCGAGCGCCACGACCTGCTCGGCGCTCTGCACCTTCGGCAGCATGATGCAGTCGAGGTTGGGGCCCGCGCCCTCGACCACCGTCACGACATCGCGGTACGTCCACTCGGTCGTCCAGTCGTTGACGCGCACCACCCGGGTCTTGCCCGTCCAGTCGCCCTCGTTGAGGTACTTGACGATGGTGTGCCGCGCCTCCGGCTTGGCCAGCGGCGCGCACGCGTCCTCCAGGTCCAGGAACACCTGGTCGGCGGGCAGGCCCTGGGCCTTCTCCAGGAAGCGCGGATTGCTCCCGGGGACCGCGAGGCAGGAGCGGCGCGGACGCAGACGGTTGATGGGGGACGGCGCGGTCATGCGGGGACCTCCAGGGGGTCGAGCTGGTTCGCGGTACGGATCTCGTCGACGATACGGCCGATGATCTCTGTGATACCGAAGTCCTTCGGGGTGAAGACGGCCGCCACTCCGGCCTCGCGCAGCGCGGCGGCGTCCGCGGCCGGGATGATCCCGCCGACGATCACCGGGATGTCGGCCGCGCCGGCCGCGCGCAGCCGGGCCAGCACGTCCGGCACCAGCTCGGCGTGCGAGCCGGAGAGGATGGACAGGCCGACGCAGTGCACGTCCTCGGCGACGGCCGCCGAGACGATCTGCTCGGGGGTCAGCCTGATCCCCTGGTAGACCACCTCGAAGCCGGCGTCCCGGGCCCGTACGGCGATCTGCTCGGCGCCGTTGCTGTGCCCGTCCAGGCCGGGCTTGCCGACCAGCAGCCGCAGCGCCCCGACGCCGAGGTCGGCGGCGGTCGCGGCGGCCTTCGCGCGGACCGCGGCCAGCGGGGTGCCCGTCTCGGCGGCGACCGCCACCGGCGCCCCGCCGACCCCGGTCGGGGCGCGGAACTCGCCGAACACCTCGCGCAGCGCCCCCGCCCACTCGCCGGTGGTCACCCCCGCGCGGGCGCACTCCAGGGTCGCGGCCATCAGGTTGTCGCTGCCCGCGGCGGCCTTCTTCAGCGCCGCCAGGGAGTCCTGGGCCCGGCCCTCCTCGCGCCCGTCGCGCCAGGCCCGCAGGGCCTCGACCACCCGCGCCTCGTTCGCCGGGTCCACCGTCATGATCGCGGTGTCCAGGTCGGCGGTGAGCGGGTTGGGCTCGGTGGACTCGTAGCAGTTGACGCCGACGATCTTCTCCTCGCCCGCCTCGATGCGCGCCCTGCGCTCGGCGTGCGAGGCGACGAGCTGCGCCTTGAGGTAGCCGGACTCGACGGCGGCCATGGCCCCGCCCATCCCCTGGATCCGCTCGATCTCCGCCGTGGCGGCCTCGGTCAGCGCGGCCACCTCGGCCTCGACGACGTGCGAGCCGGCGAAGATGTCGTCGTACTCCAGCAGGTCGCTCTCGTGGGCGAGGACCTGCTGGATGCGCAGCGACCACTGCTGGTCCCAGGGGCGGGGCAGCCCCAGCGCCTCGTTCCAGGCGGGCAGCTGCACGGCGCGGGCGCGGGCGTCCTTGGAGAGGGTGACCGCGAGCATCTCCAGCACGATGCGCTGGACGTTGTTCTCCGGCTGGGCCTCGGTCAGCCCGAGCGAGTTGACCTGGACGCCGTAGCGGAAGCGGCGGTGCCTGGGGTCCTGGACGCCGTAGCGCTCCAGGGTGATCCGGTCCCAGATGCGGCCGAAGGCGCGCATCTTGCACATCTCCTCGATGAACCGGACGCCCGCGTTCACGAAGAAGGAGATCCGGGCCACCACCTCGCCGAAGTGCTCCTGGGGCACCTGCCCGGAGGCCCGGACGGCGTCCAGCACGGCGATGGCGGTGGACATCGCGTAGGCGATCTCCTGCACGGGGGTGGCCCCGGCCTCCTGGAGGTGGTAGCTGCAGATGTTGATCGGGTTCCACTTGGGGATGGCGGCGACCGTGTACGCGATCATGTCGGTGGTCAGCCGCAGGCTGGGCCCCGGCGGGAAGACGTGCGTCCCGCGCGACAGGTACTCCTTGACGATGTCGTTCTGCGTGGTGCCCTGCAGCGCGGCCACATCCGCGCCCTGCTCCTCCGCGACCACCTGGTACAGCGCCAGCAGCCACATGGCGGTGGCGTTGATGGTCATGGAGGTGTTCATCCGCTCCAGCGGGATGTCGCGGAACAACCGCCGCATGTCACCCAGATGGCAGACCGGTACGCCGACCCGGCCCACCTCGCCGCGGGCCAGGACGTGGTCCGGGTCGTAGCCGGTCTGGGTGGGCAGGTCGAAGGCGACGGACAGGCCGGTCTGCCCCTTGGCGAGGTTGCGCCGGTACAGCTCGTTGGACGCCTCGGCGGAGGAGTGCCCGGCGTAGGTCCGCATCAGCCAGGGCCGATCCTTTTTACGCCTGCCGCGGGCTGTCATGCGGCGTCCCGGAAGAGGTTGATGGCGTCGAGGTGCTTGGCCCGCAGCTCGGGGTCGCGGACGCCCAGGCCCTCCTGGGGGGCGAGGCACAGCACGCCGACCTTGCCCTGGTGGACGTTGCGGTGCACGTCGTAGGTGGCCTGGCCGGTCTCCTCCAGGGGGTAGACCTTGGACAGGGTGGGGTGGATCCTGCCCTTGGCGATCAGGCGGTTGGCCTCCCAGGCCTCGCGGTAGTTGGCGAAGTGGGAGCCGACGATCCGCTTGAGGGACATCCACAGGTAGCGGTTGTCGTACTCGTGGGTGTAGCCGGACGTGGACGCGCAGGTGACGATGGTGCCGCCCTTGCGGGTGACGTACACGCTGGCGCCGAAGGTCTCCCGGCCGGGGTGCTCGAAGACGATGTCCACGTCCTCGCCGCCGGTCAGCTCGCGGATGCGCTTGCCGAAGCGCTTCCACTCCCTGGGGTCCTGGGTGTGCTCGTCCTTCCAGAAGCGGTAGTCCTCCGCGCTGCGGTCGATGATCGCCTCGGCGCCCATGGCGCGGCAGATCTCCGCCTTGCGGGGCGAGGAGACCACACAGATCGGGGTGGCGCCGCCCGCCAGGGCGAACTGGGTGGCGTAGCTGCCGAGCCCACCGCTGGCGCCCCAGATCAGCACGTTGTCGCCCTGCTTCATCTGGGCGCCGTTGCTGGAGACGAGCTGCCGGTACGCGGTGGAGTTGACGAGGCCGGGTGCGGCGGCCTCCTCCCAGGTCAGATGGTCCGGCTTGGGCATGAGCTGGTTGGACTTGACGAGCGCGAGTTCGGCGAGGCCGCCGAAGTTGGTCTCGAAGCCCCAGATGCGCTGCTCGGGGTCGAGCATGGTGTCGCTGTGGCCGTCGGCCGACTCCAGCTCGACGGACAGGCAGTGGGCGACGACCTCGTCGCCCGGCTTCCAGAGGTTGACCCCGGGGCCGGTGCGCAGCACGACGCCCGCCAGGTCGGAGCCGATGATGTGGTACGGCAGGTCATGGCGCTTGGCGAGCGGGGAGAGCTTGCCGTACCGCTCCAGAAACGCGAAGGTCGGCAGCGGCTCGAAGATCGAGGTCCACACCGAGTTGTAGTTCACCGAGCTGGCCATGACGGCCACGAGCGCCTCGCCGGGCCCCAGTTCGGGCACCGGCACCTCGTCGACGTGCAGCGACTTGCGGGGGTCCTTCTCCTTGGTGGTCAGGCCGGCGAACATCTCGGCCTCGTCCTTGTGCACGGTCACCGCGCGGTACGACTCGGGGACGGGCAGGGCCGCGAAGTCCGCGGGCCCCAGGGCGGGGGAGCCGTGGTCGGACTGGGTCGACGCCAGGATCGCGTCAAGGATTTCGTTCATCGGTGCCTCCGGCGAAGCGTCGGGGACGCTTGAGGGAACGCTGGGCTCTCTGACGGGTTCTGCTGGTGCCGTCGGTCCGGCGGAGGTGGTGCTGAGTGGCGCGCGGGTAGCGCGGGGCGCCTGGTGACGCAGGCCGTCCGGGCGCGCGAAAGCGGGTTGCGGGGACAGCCGGCGTGCCCTGTGTGGGGCGCGCCGTTCCGCCCGGACAACATCACGGTATGGCACGCTGTGCCAGCTCGCAAGACACTGCGTGCCAACAAATTCTCTCAGTTGTCATCTGCACGGCACACATGAGCGGCGGGGGGCGCCCCGGAAAGGGACGGCCGCCGCCGCTCGGTGGTGCGGTGGTGGTGGGTCGGCGCCTCGCGGAGGCGCTACCGCTTCAGGGCCCGCTCGATCGTCCGCATCACCTCGTCCAGCGGGGCGTCCGTGCGGGCCACCATCACCACCACGTCCTCCTCCTCGCTCTTGGGGGAGACCGTGGCCGCTGGGAGGCCCGTGGCGGGGCGGCCGGCGATGCCGGTGCCGAAGGTCTGGCGCACGATCTCGAAGGCGTGGTCGAGCTGGGCCTCCACATCGCCCTCGCCGCCCGCGCGCAGCCAGCGCCGCAGGACGTGGTTGTGGGCGGTGACCACGGCGGAGGCGGCGACCTCCGCGAGCAGGGGGTCGTCGTTGCCGTCGTGGTGCGCGCCCTCGTCGAAGTGGCCCAGCAGATAACGGGTGAAGAGCCGCTCGTAGCGGGCCACCGAGGCGATCTCGCGCTCGCGCAGGGCGGGCACCTCGCGGGTCAGCCGGTAGCGCTCCACGGAGACCGCGGGGGAGGCGGCGTACATCCGCATGACCTCCTTGATCCCCCGGCACACCGTGTCCAGCGGGTGTTCATGCGGCGGCGCCGCGTCCAGCACGTCCGCGGCCCGCACCAACGTGTCGTCGTGGTCAGGGAAGATCGCCTCTTCCTTGGAGCGGAAGTGGCGGAAGAAGGTGCGGCGGGCGACCCCCGCTCTCGCCGCGATCTCATCGACCGTCGTCGCCTCGTAACCCTGCGTGGCGAACAACTCCATCGCCGCGGCCGCCAGTTTGCGGCGCATGGTCAGGCGCTGCGCGCTGGCCCGGCGGGCTCCGGCGCCGCCGCCGCCGGAGGGGCCGGAGCGGTTCACAGCTGGCGTACGAGCGGCCTTCAGAGGCTGGGACATGTGGGGAACGTACTGCATTTCCGGGGGCGATGCCCCCTGGCCCCCGGCTGGTGCGCGGTCTGGTGCGCGGTGCTCGTGCGGGGGCGGACCCGCGGAGGGATCCAGCAGGCCGCCCCACCCCGGCCGCTCCTCAGGCCTTCGCATACTCGCGGAAGCCGCGCCCCGTCTTCCGTCCCAGGCACCCCGCCGCGACCAGGTGTTCCAGCAGCGGCGCCGGCGCCAGGCCCGGCTCGCGGAACTCCTGGTGCAGCACCTTCTCGATGGCCAGGGACACATCCAGGCCCACCACGTCCAGCAGCTCGAAGGGGCCCATCGGATAGCCGCCGCCGAGCTTCATCGCGGCGTCGATGGCGTCCGGCGAGGCGTAGTGCTCCTGAACCATCTTCACCGCGTTGTTGAGGTACGGGAACAGCAGGGCGTTGACGATGAACCCCGCCCGGTCGCCGCAGTCCACCGGGTGCTTGCGCACCGCCCGGCACACCGCGTGCGCCGTGGCCCGCGCCTCCTCCGCCGTGAGGACCGTGCGCACCACCTCGACCAGCTTCATCGCGGGCGCCGGGTTGAAGAAGTGCAGGCCGACCACGTCCTGCGGGCGCGAGGTCGCCCGGGCGCAGGCGATGACCGGCAGCGACGAGGTCGTGGTGGCCAGCACCGCGCCCGGCTTGCAGACCTTGTCGAGCGTCGCGAAGAGCTGCTGCTTGACGGCCAGGTCCTCCGCGACCGCCTCCACGGCCAGGTCCACGTCCTCGAAGGCGTCCAGCGACGCGGCCAGGACGATCCGGGCCAGCGCCTCCTGGCGGGCCTGCTCGGTCAGCCGGCCCTTGGCCACCGATCTCGCCAGGGACCTGGCGATCCTGTCCTTCGCCGCCTCCGCCTTCCCCGGGGTGCGGGCGGCCAGCACCACGTCGTGGCCCGCCTTGGCGAAGACCTCGGCGATCCCGCTCGCCATGGTGCCCGAGCCCGCGACCCCCACCGCGCGGACCTCCCGCGCGGCGGCCTGGGTCGCCCCGGCCGGGTCCGGCGTCAGCGCGTCCGGGACCACCACCCCGCTGCCGGGCGCCTCGTACGTGTAGAAGCCCCGGCCCGCCTTGCGACCGGTCAGCCCGGCCGCGGCGAGCTGGCCCAGGACGGGCGCGGGCGCGTGCAGCCGGTCGCCGGACGCCGCGTACATCGCCTCCAGGACGGTACGGGCCGTGTCGATGCCGACCAGGTCGAGCAGCGCCAGCGGCCCCATCGGCAGGCCGCAGCCCAGCCGCATCGCGGCGTCGATGTCCTCGCGCGCCGCGTACTTCGACTCGTACATCGCGGCGGCCTGGTTGAGATAGCCGAACAGCAGCCCGTCGGCGACGAACCCCGGCCGGTCGCCCAGCGCCACCGGCTCCTTGCCCAGGTCGCGGGCGAGCGCGGTGACCGCCGCGACGGCCGCCGGGGCGGTCAGCACGCTGGAGACCACCTCGACCAGCTTCATGGCGGGCGCGGGATGGAAGAAGTGCAGGCCCAGCACGCGCTCCGGGTGGGCGGAGTCGGCGGCCAGCCGGGTCACGGACAGGGCGTTGGTGCCGGTCGCCAGGATCGCGTCGGGCCGCACCACGGAGTCCAGGGCGGTGAAGACCTCGTGCTTGATGTCGTAGCTCTCCGGCACGACCTCGATCACCAGATCCGCGCCGGCCGCGGCCCGCAGATCCGTGGAGACCCGGAAGCGGGCCAGCGCCGCCTCCCGCTCCCGCTCGGTCATCCGCTCGCGGCGCACGGCGCGGGCGGTGGCTGCCTCCAGCGCGGCGACCGCCCGGCGGGCGGCGCTCTCGCTGATGTCGACGCCGATCACCTCGCGGCCCGCCCGGGCCAGCAGCTCGGCGATTCCGGTGCCCATCGTGCCGAGACCGATGACGGCCACAGTAGTGAGCGGGGCCCCGGAGGGGGAGAGATCTGGGGAGGGCGTACGGCCGGGCGCGGGGCCGGACGTACGGCCGGAGGTACGGCTGGCGTCGGTGGTCGGAAGACGGTCCATCGCGGACTCCAGAGGGTGTTCCCCGGACGCGGGGATGAAGTGACGACTGAGAGGAGCTTTCGGTCATGCGCGGCGGGCTGACACGAAACTCCGACGGAAGGGCTTGCACGCTCCCTGACGAACAGCGCCACACGGAGCAGACTGCCCGTGGGAGACACGCGGCCGGCCCTGTCCCGGGGCCACGCCGTACCGAACCGCACTGCCGAACCGACTTCACCCGGCGGCTGCGTCACCAGGCCGCCAGAGCAGGGGTGCTGCTCGTGTCGCCAGTTTAACCGGCGGGTAACCAAGACGCCAGAGCTTGTTTTGTGACCTGCGCGCCGGGGCGCCGGTCACCGGGGAGGGGAGACCACCACATGGACGAAGAATTCCGCGTACTCACCGACCGGGTGCGGGCATCGCTCTCGTCCCCGGAGGAGGCCAGGGCCCACGCGTCGCTGCTCGCGCTCGTACGGCAGGGCACCCCCGCCGCCCGCGAACAGCTCGCCCGCATCCTCGTCGCGCCCGAGCAGCCCCTGTGGGCCCGGGAGACCGCCGCCTTCGTGCTCGGCAGCGCGGGCGACCGCCGCGCCTTCGAGACCCTCGTCCTCCTCCTCAACTACCGCGAACCGGCCCGCTGCGCGACCGCCGCCCGCGTCCTGGCCCGCCTCGGCGACCCGCGCACCGCCCGCGCGGCGGCCGCGCTGGCCACCAACCCCCTGCGCACCGCCTACTCCCTGCACCCCATCCGGCTGCTCGTCGAGCTGCGCGCCCCCGAGTCCGTCCCCGCCCTCGTCGCCGCGCTCGAACGCCAGTTGGCCGCGCGCGACCGCCACTGGCCGATCGCCCGGGCGTGCGTCGAGGGCCTCGGCGCCATCGGCGACGAGCGTGCCGTCCCTGCCCTGACCGCCGCGGCCCGCCACCCCCGCCTCAGCGCGGCCGCCGCGGCGGCCATGGCCCGGATCAGCGGCGGAGGCACCCTGACAGCCGACGCCCCCACCACTGAGACCCCCACCACCGGCACCCGCCGCTCGTCACCGGACAAATCCGGCCGCACGCGGGTGCGCTGACGCGCGCGGCGCGGGTACGGCCCCGGGGCGGGCGGCGCGGGCACGGCCCCGCCCCGGCG
>NZ_BAAASD010000043.1:0-89515 GCF_039532705.1 Streptomyces sparsogenes subsp. cuspidosporus
GGCCCGCCGTCGGCCCGCCTGCCGTCGGCCCGCCCGCCGTCGGCCCGCCTGCCGTCGGCCCGCCTGCCGTCGGCCCGCCTGCCGTCGGCCCGCCTGCCGTCGGCCCGCCCGCCGCCGTCCCCCTTGCCGAGTCCTCTCCGCCCGCTGCCTCCCCGTCCGCCGGAGGCCGCCTCAGCAGCGGCAGCAGCAGGGCCTCCGCCTCCGCCGTCCGCCCTCGCCGCCGCAGCACGTCCGCGAGCTCCACCTCCACCTGCACCGTGTACAGCGCGGCCCGCTTGGACGCCAGCATGTCCCGGGCGATGCGCAGTTCGCGCTCCGCCCGCTCCAGGTTGCCGTCCTGCGCGTGGACGTAGCCGCGCATCCAGTGGCAGTGCGCCAGGTCGGTGTGGATCCGCAGCTGCTCGTACAGCTCCTGCGCCTTGGCCAGCGAGGCGTCCGCCTCGGCGGTGCGGCCCTCGGCGATGAGCGTGCGGGCCACGCCGCGGTGCATCCGGGCGATCAGCCCCGGGTCGTCCACGCTGGGGGCCAGCGCGAGCGCCAGCTCGGCGGAGCGCGCGGCGCGGGCGTGGGCGCCCATGTCCATGTACGGGGCGATGGCGGCGGTGTAGAGCAGCAGCAGGGCGTTCGGATCGTGCAGCCCCGAGGCGTTGAGCTCGTCGATGGCGTTCTCCAGGAGGTAGCAGGAGTAACGCAGCTCGCCCGACAGGAAGTGGACCACGGCCCGGCCGCGGATCGCCGGGACCCGCCGGGGCAGCGGCTCGTCGGCCAGCAGCCGCTCCGCCGCCTCGTAGTGGGCGCGCGCGGCGGCCAGTTCGCCGGTCTCCAGGACGCAGTCGCCGAGCCCCACCAGGGCGGTGGCCCGCTCGTCCCGGAGGCCGAGCAGCTCCGCCTCGGCCATCAGCTCCTGGAAGCGCCCGGCCGCTTCCTCCGCGTCGCCGGTGGCCAGCGCCTTGCGGGCGTCGGTGAGTCCGGCCCGCAGCCGGATCGCGTCGCGCGGGTCGCGGCCCGTGGTCAGCTCCTCGTAGCTGACGCCGAGGCGCTCGGCGAGATGGCGCAGCGCGGCCTCGGAGGGGCGCACCTTGCCCGACTCGAGGGTGGAGACATACGCGGCGGTATACGCAGGCTCGGCCAGCTGACGCTGGGTGAACCCCCGCTCGGTGCGCAGCCGGAGCACCCGGCGCCCGATCTCGGCGGCCCCCTCCGCCGTCCGTACGTCCCCGGCGCTTCTCTCGCCCACCGTGCCCTCTTCTCCCCGGAGCTAACTTAATTGCCGAGCTAAGTCCATTTACGTGAGGATTGAAAGATGTCGAAGACGATGGATCAGGGGCCGACCGGGCCCGAGGCGGCGACCGTACGTCAGCCGGGACTCCTGCTCACCGACCACCACTTCGACGTACCGCTCGACCATACGGCTCCCGCCGGCGAGCAGATCACCGTTTACGCCCGCGAGGTGATCGCCACCGACAAAGCGGAGAAGGCGGGGAAGGAGAAGACAGGGAAGGCGCGGCGCGACGGTCTGCCCTGGCTGGTGTACCTCCAGGGCGGGCCGGGCTTCGGCGCCGACCGCCCCGTGGGCCGCTCCGGCTGGCTGGACCGCGCCCTGGAGGAGTACCGGGTGCTGCTTCTCGACCAGCGCGGCACCGGCCGCTCCACCCCCGCCAACCGCCAGACCCTCCCGCTGCGCGGCACCCCGGCCGAGCAGGCGGAGTACCTGGCGCACTTCCGCGCCGACGCCATCGTCCACGACTGCGAGCTGATCCGGCGGCGGCTGGCCGGCGACCGGCCCTGGACCGTGCTGGGCCAGAGCTTCGGCGGCTTCTGCGCCGTGACGTACCTCTCGTACGCGCCCGAAGGGCTCGACACGGCGCTCATCGCCGGAGGTCTGCCGGCGCTGGGGTCCGATGTCCCCGCCGACGCCGTCTATCGCGCCGCCTACCCCCGGATGGTGCGCAAGTCGCTCGCGCACTACGACCGTTACCCCGGGGACGTCGCCGCCGCCCGCCGCATCGTGCGCCATCTCGCCGAGCGCGAGGAGGTGCTGCCGGACGGGACCGTGCTGACCGTCGAGGCGTTCCAGCAGCTCGGCATCCTGCTGGGCACCTGCGACGGCTCCCACCGGCTGCATTACCTCCTGGAGGACGCCTTCGCGCCCACCGCCGACGGGCCCCGGCTGAACGACACGTTCCGGGAGCATGTCGCCGCGGTCCTGTCCCGCGCCGACAGCCCGCTCTACACGCTGTTGCACGAGTCGATCTACGCCCAGGACGGCCGCGCCACCGACTGGTCGGCGCACCGGGTGCGGGCCGCGTTCCCGCAGTTCGACGCGGGGCGGGCGATCGCCGAGGACCGGCCGGTGCTGTTCACGGGTGAGACGGTCCACCCCTGGATGCTCCGGACCCACGCGGCGCTGCGCCCGCTGCGCGACACCGCCGAACTGCTGGCCGCCCGCACCGGCTGGGGGCCGCTGTACGACGCGGAGCGGCTGGCGCGCAACACGGTGCCGGTGGCCGCCGCGATCTACCACGACGACCTGTATGTGGACGCCGGGCACTCGCTGGCCACCGCCCGGGCCATCCGGGGCCTGCGCACCTGGGTGACGGACGAATACGAACACGACGCGCTGCGGGTGGACGGCTACCGGGTGCTGGACCGGCTGCTGCGGCTGGCGCGCGACGAAACCTCGTGAACCACGTGTCGGACACCGCGAAAACACCTGCCGCCCACCGGGAAACACCTGCCACACACCATGAAACACCTGGTCAGGACGGTTTCCCGGCAACCATCGCGACACCGGTGACGACAGCCGGCCACGGACGCCGACTAGAGACTTCCCTAATTCCCATTGCCGAACGGCGCCTGGAACCCCTAGGTTGAGCGGCGACTTAATCCTGCTTAACTGGCCGCTTATAAGGCCGAGTTCCGGGGGGTACTCCACCGTGCGCAGACGTCTGCCCGGACGTTTCTCCATACGCACCGCGGCCGTCGCCGGCGGCCTGGTCCTGACGTCGGCCCTGGCGGCGACGGCGTCGGCCACCCCGGCCGAGCCGCCCCCCACCCGCCTCGCGGGGGCCCATGACAGCTCGGCGCACGCCGCCCAGCGCACCCATGAGGTCGAGTACTTCACCCGCCCCGGCGGCCACCCCCGCCACACCGAGGTGCCGGCCGCCACCCCCGACCGCCTGGCCCGCGCCCACCGCGCCCTCTCCGCGTCCGAGGCCGCCGCCGACGGCGACGTCAGCTCGGTCATCCAGACCGGCCCGGTCGCCGACAAGCTCGACGTGGTGTTCGTGGGCGACGGCTACACGGCCGCCCAGCAGGAGGACTTCCACGCCGACGTGCGGTCCAAGTGGGAGCAGATCTCCGCCGTCGAGCCGTACTTCTCGTACAAGCAGCTGTTCAACGTCTGGGCGGTGGACGCGGTGTCCAACCAGTCCGGCGTCTCCGGCGACCCGGGCAAGGACGTCGTCCGGGACACCGCCCTCAAGTCGTACTTCTGGTGCGACGGGATCGAGCGGCTGCTGTGCGTCGACACCGACAAGGTCGAGTCGTACGCCGCCAAGGCCCCGCAGGCCGATCTGGTCGTCGTGCTCTCCAACTCCACCAAGTACGGCGGCGCGGGCTACACCCTCACCTCCCAGGTCGGTTACGACGGCATCGCCACCGCCTCCTCCGACCACGCCGACTCCGACCAGGTCGCCGTGCACGAGACCGGCCACTCCCTCGGCAAGCTGGCCGACGAGTACTTCTACGCCGAGTACGGCACCTACACCGGCGCCGAGCCCAGCGAGTCCAACGCCACCAAGCTGACGGCGGCCCAGCTGACCTCCCAGCAGAAGAAGTGGTACCGCTGGATCGGCCAGACCTCGCCCGACGGCGGTAAGGTCGGCGCGTTCGAGGGCGGCCGCTACTACCCCAAGGGCATCAACCGCCCCACCGAGAACTCGATCATGCGCACGCTCGGCCAGGAGTTCAGCCTCCCCGGCCGCGAGGCGATGATCGCGGGCTTCTACCGCCACGCCAAGGTGCTCTCCAGCCCGACCGGCACGGACACCGCGGTGAAGCGCGACGCGGCCATCAAGGTCACCCTCCCGTCCTCCGCGTCGGTCAAGTGGTCCGTGGACGGCAAGGAGGTGACCGCCGCGCGCGGCAAGAAGTCGGTCACCCCGGCCTCCCTCGGCGTCGCCGCCGACGGCAGGACGCACACCGTCACCGCCACGGCCACGGACAACACCACGGCGGTCAAGGACCCCGCCGTGCGCAAGCTGCTGACCGGCTCCCGCACCTGGAAGGTCGCCGCCTAGCCCACTCGCGCCGCCGCCACCCCCCAGCTGCCGCCCCGTGGACCCCCGCCGCGGGGCGGCTTCCTTTCCCCTGTTTCCGGGGCTGCTTGTCTTCAGGTCCGCCCGTCTCCTGGGCCGCCCGTCTCCAGGTCCGCCCGTCTCCAGGTCCGCCCGTCTCCTGGGCCGTCTGCCTCCAGGGCCGTCTGCCTCCGGGGAGTGTCCGGCGGATCAGGGCCGCCGCAGCAGGCCCCGCTCCATGGCCACCACCACCGCCCTGGTCCGGTCGTTGACGTCGAGCTTCGCGAACAGCCGCAGCAGATGGGTCTTGACCGTGGCCTCCGTGATGACGAGGCGCTTGCCGATCTCCGCGTTGGTCAGGCCGTCGGCCACCGCGTTGAGCACGTCGGTCTCGCGTGCGGTCAGCGGGTCCTGCACCGGGCGGCGCATGCGCGCGATCAGCTTCTCGGCCACCCGGGGCGCGAGGACGGTCTCGCCGCGCGCCGCCGAGCGGATCGCGTCGGCGAGCTGTTCCCGGGTGGTGTCCTTGAGGAGGTAGCCGATGGCGCCCGCCTCCACCCCCCGCTCGATGTCCTGGTCCGTGTCGTACGTCGTCAGGATCAGCACCCGGGTGCGCGGGTGCCGGGCGACGATCTCGGCGGTCGCCCCCACGCCGTCGAGCACCGGCATCCGCAGGTCGACGAGCGCGACATCGGGGTCGTGCCGCTCGACGAGTTCCAGGGCCGCCCTGCCGTCCCCCGCCTCCCCGACGATCTCGATGCCGTCCTCCCCGGCGAGCAGGGCGACCACGCCCGCCCGCATCACGGTGTGGTCGTCCACCACGACCACCCGGACTCGTCCGCCGGTCATCCCGCCCCCTCGCTCGTCTCCAGAGGATTCTCCAGAGGAATCTCCGCAGCAGTCTCCAGAGGAATCATCGCCAGGATCCGTGTGCCGTCGCCGACCGAGCTGGTGACCGTCAGCCGGCCGCCAAGCTCCGCCAGGCGTTTCCGCATCCCGTCGAGGCCGAAGCCCGCCGATTCCTCCGGGTCGAAGCCGGTGCCGTCGTCGGTGATCTCCAGCTCCACCCCGTACGGCCGGCGGGTCAGGTTCACCCCGACCGTGGACGCCCGCGCGTGTTTGCGGACGTTGGCCAGGGACTCCTGGGTGCAGCGCAGCAGCGCGATCCGGGTCTGCTGGTCGCACACCACCTCCGCCAGGTCGGCGGCCTCCGTGAGCCCGGTGTCCTCCGCGAAGCGGTCCAGGACGCGGCGCAGTGTCCGCGCCACCGAGCCGCCCGCCGCACCGTCCTGCCGCCGCTGCGCCGAACCCACCAGCTCCCGCGCCTCGGCCAGGTTCTCGCGGGCCGTCGACTCGATCGAGCGCAGCTGCTGGGCGCTGCGCGCCGGATCGGAGGCGAGCTGGGCCCGGGCCGCCTCCGCGAGCACGACGATCGACGCGAACCCCTGCGCGAGGGTGTCGTGGATGTCCCGCGCCATCCGCTCCCGCTCGTCCGCCGCGCCCTGCCGCTGGTGCGCCTCGGACAGCTCGGCCTGGGTCCGCTCCAACTCGACGATCAGCCGGGCCCGTTCGGCGCTCTGAGCGACCACCGAGTGGGCCCACAGGCCGATCAGGACGCCCACGGCCACGACGATCAGGGTGGACACCAGTGTCTCGCTGAAGAACTCCAGGGACCAGCCCTGCCGGGCAATGCTCCCCGCCAGCGTCGCGGCGGTCGCGAGCCCCAGGAACCCCATGGAGGCCCTGGGGGTCCGCCCGAACATCCAGTAGTGCGGCAGCGTCACCATGAACAGCGCCGCGTAGCTGCTGCGCAGATACGCGAGCCCGCCGAGCGCGAGCACCAGCACGGACAGATAGACGTGCGGCCGTACGACGGGGTTGCCGGGGAAGCGGTCCAGCAGCGCGTAGCACAGCACCACGCAGCCGAGCAGCGCCAGCGCCCCGTACCTGCTCCCGCCGGGCTGGTCCATCGCGGCGAGCCCGACGGCCATCGCGGCGAACAGCACCCAGCACACCGCGTTCCAGCGGCGCAGCGACGCGGCCCAGAAGGCGTCGGCGGAGGGCCCGGCAAGAGCAGTCATACCGATCAACGTACGTCGACCACCGGCTGCCCGTGAGGCGCCTGGTCCGGCACGGCCGCGGGACGCCGCCCCGGCCGCGACGGCCACCAGGTGGCCTCGCCGAGCAGCAGCAGGGCCGCGGGCAGGACCATGACGCGGACGACGAAGGCGTCGAGCAGCACGGCCGCCGCCAGGACGAAACCGATCTGCTTCATCTCGATGATGTGCAGGAAGACGAAGCTCACGAAGACGGTCGTCATCACGACCGCGGCGCTGGTGACCACGCTCGCCGAGGTGCGGAGCCCGTCGAGTACCGCCTGCCGCGTGGGGACACCGGCGAGCGCGGCCTCCCTGATCCGGCTGACCACGAACACCTGGTAGTCCATGGAGAGCCCGAAGAGGATCACGAAGAGGAAGAGCGGGACCCGCGATCCGATCGAGCCGGTGGAGTGGAAGTCCAGCAGCCCCTCGGCCCAGGTGTTCTGGAAGACGAGCACGAGCAGCCCGAGCGCGGCCGCGGCCGACAGCAGGTTCAGGACGACACCGACCAGGCCGAGCACGACGGAGCGGAAGGCGTACACCGTCATCACGAACGTCACCAGCAGCAACGCCCCGATCACCAGAGGCAGTTTGGAGTTCTGGTGGGCGGGATAGTCCGCGTAGCGGGCGACGTCGCCGCTGACGCCGTACTCCGCGCCCTCGATCCGGCCGACGGTGGCGGGCAGGTAGTCGTGGCGCAGATGGTCGAGGGAGGCCTCGGCCTGGGGGGAGTTGCCGAGGTACGGCACCTTCAGCCGCAGGACGCTGATCCGGTGGTCGGCCGAGGTGTCGATCCGCGAGCCGTCGGCGAACAGCGGATCGCGGTCGGCCAGCCCGGCGAGCCTGCGCAGCGCCCCGGTGACCTCCTCGGTGCGCGAGGCGTCGGCGCGTACGACCACGTCGTGGGTGACCCTCCGCTCGGGGAACGCGTCGTTGAGGCGGTCGTACACCCGCATGGCGGGGATGGCGCGGGAGTGGGTGTCCCGGCTCATCTCGGTGATCTTCAGCTGGCCCAGCGGAACGGCGAGGGCGAGCAGGGCGAGCACCGAGACGCAGAGCGTGGCGAGCGGGTGCCGGGCGGCGGGACGCAGCAGCGCCGCCCAGATCCGGCCACCGCCCTCGCCGCGCGTCCGCCGGGCCGGCTTGCCGCGCTCCGCCCGGCGCAGCGCCTTGCGCTCCGCCCGCTTCCCGAGCACGACCAGCAGCGCGGGCAGCGCGGTCAGGGAGCTGGCCACGGCGACCAGGACGACCACGATGGTGCCGGTGGCCAGCGAGGAGAAGATCACGTCGGAGGCCAGATACAACGTCGCCGTGGAGGCCATGACCGCGAGACCCGACACCACCACCGCACGGCCCGAGGTGGCCGCCGCCAGCTCCACCAGCGCCTCGCTGCTCAGCCGGCCGCCGGCGCGGGCCCGCTCCTCGCGCTCCCGCTTGAGGTAGAAGAGGGTGTAGTCGACGCCGACCGCGAGGCCGATCATCAGGATCACGTTGGTGCCCACCCCGACGTCGGGGGACACGTGCGAGACCACCATCGACAGGCCGATCGCCGCCGCGATCGACGACAGGGCGAGCAGCAGCGGCACGGTGGCCATGACGACCGAGCCGAAGGCGATCAGCAGCGTGATCAGCGTGACCGGAAGCGTGATCTTCTCGGACAGCGCCAGGTCGTCGTTGCGCTGCTGATCGACCCCCTTGCTGGTGGAGGGGGATCCGGTCTCCTCGAGCAGCAGCCGGGGGTGGGACTTCTGCACGGCCTCGGTCTGCTCGACCAGCGCGCCGACCTTGGCGTCCGCGTCCAGCTCCTCGCCCTTGATGGCCACCTCGACCATGAGGATCCGGCCGTCGCCGGACCACAGCGGCGCTGCCACGCTCGCCACCTCGGGCACTTGCTTCATCCGCGCCGTGAGGTCCCGCGCGGCCGCCTCGGCGGCCCGCTTGCCGGCCTGGCCGTCGAGGGCGCCGCCGGGGCGGGCGGAGATCAGCACCTGCTCGGTGGGGCGGCGCTCCAGGTGCCCCTCGGCCGCCATGGCCTCCGCCCGCCCCGCCTCGCCGACCCGGTAGTCCGCCGTCGTGGCGCTGTTGGTGCCGACGGCTCCGCCGACGACCAGGCACAGCGCCACGAACACAAGCCATCCGACGACCGCCCGCCAGGGGTGCCGCGCGCTCCAGCGAGCGGCGCGCACAGTGAGTGAATTCATGCCCGAAAGCCTTGTTGACCAGGGCGGTTGGCGGACAGAGGCGTCAGGTTGAACCTGCCGTCCACCGATCGGTGGACCGGCGGGCTGGGGAAATCCCCCGTACTCCCCTGAGGCTGCCCCCCAGGAGACACCCCCGGCCTAGGAGGTCAACTCCCGCTCCAGCGGCGTACGGAACCGGGGCGTGACCCGGACCTCCCCCAGCCACCCGCTCAGCCGCGCCGCCTCCGCCTCCACAGCGGCCGCCCCCTCCCGGCCCACGTCGCTCAGCGCGCGCCAGACCACCTCGCCGTCGGCCCGCTGGGCCCAGCCGCCGACGACGCGGCCGTTCCACCACACCGTGGGGCCGATGTTGCCGCTGCGGTCGAAGAGCGGCTTCACATGGTCCGGGTCGAGGTACCAGCCGCGGGACTGCCAGCCCATGGCGGTCGGGTCCAGGGCGGGCAGCAGCGCGGCCCAGGGCTCGTCCTCCCCGGCCGGCCCGCCGACACCGGGCACATCCCCGGGCACATCCCCGGGCACCACGTACCCCGTGCCCTCCTCCAGCGCCACGCCCTCCGCCCCGATGTCGGCCAGCGCCCGCCGGGTGTCGGTCGCCGTCCACCCCGTCCACCACTTCAGGTCCGCCTCGGTCGCGGGCCCGTACGCCGCCAGCCAGCGGCGGGCCAGCTCGGCCTTCGCCTCCCGGACGGGCAGGTCGGGGAGGGCCGGGGCCGGGGCCCACGGGTAGAGGCTGCTGGTCCAGGAGCCGCGCGGGCGGCAGCGGCGCAGATGGCCGTCGGAGGCGAGCAGCCGCAGCAGCCGGCTGCCCACGGTCTGCCGCGCCGCGTACGGCTTGCCGGGGGCCATCACGATCCGCTCACGCAGCGCGGGCACGTCCTCGGCCACCTCGGCGGTCGTCGCCTCCCCCCGCGCGGCCACGGCCGCCAGCACGGCCTTCTCCACCTCGGCCAGCCGCGCCTCGTCCCAGTGCTCCTCGGCGCGCTCCCGCAGATGCTTCAGCAGCGTGGCCCGCTCCCGGGCCGCGATCGCCCGCGCGGTGGAGGACCCGACGACCGGCGCCAGCTCCGTCGTCACGGCGAAGATCGTGCGGCGCATGCTCAACAGCTTGACCAGCGACACGTCCTCGTACAGCGCCCGCTCCACCTTCCCCGCCCCCGGCTCCCGCAGCCGCGCGCACGCGGACAGATACACGGTGGCCGGATCGGTCGCGTGCAGCCCGACGACCGCGTCGGCCACCTCCTCGACGGTGGCCGCCCGCGCGGAGGGCGCGAGCAGATGCCGCCGCCCGAGGCGGGCGCGGCGCTGGGCGGGGGTGACACGGGGGAGGGAGTCGCTCATGGGGCCGACCGTAGGGAACGTACCTGTCATCTTCTGTCAGGTTTCCGGTGTACGCCACCTCGGCGGGGGCGTGGCGTCGCGGCGGAGGCGCGGGGCCTCAGCGGACGTACGCCACCTCAGCGGACGTGCGGCGTCGCGGCGGCGATGAAGTCGCGGACGCCCTGCCGGGACCGCTCGCGGAGCTCGTCGAGCCGGTCGCGGTCCCCGGCGTGGTGCAGTTCGGTCACGTGCGCCAGGAGCCGCTCGGAGAGCTCCACGAGCGCGGGGTCGTCCGAGAGCATCTGCGCGCGGAACATCGCCTCCTGCGCCGCGTAGCGCAACTCGTAGACGTGCTCCCGCAGCTCCGGGGTGTCCTCGTCGGGCCGGTTCTCGTGCTGCACGAACCACCGCTGGACCAGCACCCGGCGGTAGTTGAGCAGCGCCCCCGCGTAGGCGCAGTACGCGTCGATCCGCTCCTGCCGCAGCCGCTCCGTCCGGGCGAACTGCTCGCTCCGGTCGGCGGACCGCCGCTGGAAGGCATGGGTGACGCCGGAACCCAACACCGTGCCGAGCACGGCTATGACGCTGGCCAGGACCGCTTCCATGGAGGGCAGTTCACCACAGGGCGGGCGGGACCGGGGCGGAGGGCATCGGGGGCGTGGGGCAAGATGAGGCCATGGGTAGCTTCGGGGGAAGTGGCCGGCTCCTGGCCGGGCGCTATCAGCTGGTGTCACGGCTGGGGCGCGGCGGCATGGGGACGGTGTGGCGGGCCGTGGACACCTTGCTGGGCCGGGATGTGGCGGTCAAGGAGCTGCACCACGACGAGGGGCTTGACGGGATGTCGGCCCTGGACGTCCAGGTGCAGCACGAGCGCACCCTGCGCGAGGCCCGTACGGTGGCGCAGATCAAGCATCCGAACGTGATCGTCCTGCATGACGTGGTGGAGGAGGGCGACCGTCCCTGGATCGTCATGGAGCTGGTCGACGGCTGCTCGCTCGCCGACCGGCTGGCCGCCGAGGGGCCCGTCGGGCCGCGTGAGGCGGCGCGGATCGGGGTCGCGCTGGTGGACGCGTTGAAGGTGGCGCATGCGCGCGGGGTGCTGCACCGGGATCTGAAGCCGGCCAATGTGCTGATGGAGTCGGGCACCGGGCGGGTGGTGCTGACGGACTTCGGGATCGCCCAGGTGGCGGGCAGCACGACGATCACGGAGACGGGGACGTTCGTCGGCTCGCCCGAATACACCGCGCCCGAGCGGATGTCGGGGCGCCGCACGGGCCCGGAGTCGGACCTGTGGTCGCTGGGTGTGCTGCTGTGCACGCTGGTCAGCGGCGAATCGCCGTTCCGCCGCGACTCGTTGGGCGGGGTGCTGCACGCGGTGGTGTTCGACGAGATACGGCCGCCCGAGGCCGCCGGGCTGCTGGGGCCGGTGATCGAGGGGCTGCTGCGGCGCGATCCCGACCTGCGGCTGACCGGGGACGAGGCGGCGCGGATGCTGCGGAGGTGCCTGGAGCCGGGGGACACCCCCGAGATACCCCTGGAGTACACGCCGACGCAGCCCGCCGTGCAGGCGCGGGGCCCGGACAGCGGCGGCCCGGGCGGGCACGGGCCGGGGCGGGGTCCCGGGCATGGTCCTGGGCAGGATCTTGGGCATGGGGCCGGGCCGGGTGGCGCCGCCGGGGCCGGCCCGGGCGGGCCCGGTGCGGGCGGTGCCGCTCCGCCGGGAGCGGCCACCCCCGCCACGCCCGTCGGCCCCGCCACGCCCGTCGCACCCGCCACCCCGGCCACCCCCGCGCCGCGCGGCCGGGGTCCGCGTCGCCGTACCGCGCAGGTGGCGGCCGTCGCCGTGGTGGCGCTGGCCGGGATCGGGGCCGGGATCGCGGCGCTGGCGTTCGACCGGGACGGGGACGACACCGCGAGCGACGGCGGGAGCCGGGACAAGCCCACCGCCACGGCCACCGCCACGAAAACCCCGGGCGAGAAGCCGTCGAAGCCCTCGCCGTCGGGCAAGTCGTCGGCCCCGCCCTCCAAGTCCGCCGTCCCGGCCGGCTACGAGCTGGTCGACGACCCGTTCGGCTTCTCGATCGCCGTCCCCGAGGGCTACTCCCGCGTGGTCAAGGGCCCGCGCGTCTACTACAACTCGCCAGGCATGGAGTTCCGGATCGGGATCCACGTCCAGGAGCGGGACCCCAAGGGCCCGCTGCGGCTGAGCCGGGAGGCGGACGCCAGGGGGCCGCAGGACTACCCGGGCTACCGCAGCGGCCAGGTCATCGAGACCCAGCGCGACGGGCTGCCCGCCGCGCTGTGGGCGTTCATCTGGAACGGCTCGGCCGACGACGGCGGATCGCGTCAGACATACGACCTGACCTGGGACGAGGCGGGCAAGATGTACGACGTGTGGGTGTCCGCCCCGGTAGGGAAGAAATCCGAGGGAAAACAGCATTTCGACACGGCTGTCGACAGTTTCTCCCGGCCCGCCGACCAGAACTGAACAGCACCGCAACGGCTTTGTCACGAGCGGCCCCTGCCGCCCCGGAGCCGGTGGCGGGCCGTGGACCGGACCAGGTAATCATGGAGCCATGACGAACGACGGGGGACGGGCGGACGAGCCCACGAGCTATGAGCTGCGGCCGCCGCAAGCCCGGACGGCGCAGGTCCCGGCCGCGCAGGTCCCGGCCGCGCAGGCGTCGCCGCCGACTGTGCCATCGCAGACCGCCCCGCCGCAGACCGCTCCGCCGCCGGCCGCGCAGGCGCCGACCGCACCGGTGCCGCCCCAGGTGCCGCCTCGCGCGCCGGCTCAGGAGTCGCGTCGGGCGGACCCCCAGGACCGCCCGCACCTTCCGTACGAGCCCACGCAGTTGGACGGCCGGGCCGCCGCCGGCCGGCCTGCTGCCGGGCCTCCCGACTCAGGCCGGCCGGCCTCCGGCCAGGCAGCCTCCGAACCGCCGGCCTCCGAACCGCCGGCCTCCGAACCGCCGGCCTCCGAACCGCCGGCCTCCGAACCGCCGGCCTCCGAACCGCCGGCCTCCAGCCAGGCTGCCTCCAGCCAGGCCGCCCCCGGCCAGGCCGGCCCCGACCCCCGCACGTCACCGCCCGCGCCCGCCGTGGCCGCCGACCCCGACGTCGGCCGCGTCGTCGGCGGCCGCTACCGCCTCGTCTCGCGCCTGGGCCACGGCGGCATGGGCACGGTCTGGAAGGCGCACGACCAGGTCGTCGACCGCGATGTCGCGGTCAAGGAGCCGCGCGTGCCCGACACCCTGCCGGAGAGCGAGCGGCAGAAGGTGTACCAGCGGATGCAGCGCGAGGCGCGCGCCGCCGCCCGTATCGACCACCCCTCCGTGGTGTCCGTGTACGACGTCGTCGTCGAGGACGGCCGACCCTGGCTGGTGATGGAGCTGGTGCGCGGCGACACGCTCGCCGACCGGCTGGCCGAGGGCACGCTGGACCCGCGCGAGGCGGCCCGGATCGGCGTCGCGGTGCTGGGCGCGCTGACGGCCGCCCACGAGGCAGGGGTGCTGCACCGCGACGTCAAACCGGACAACGTCCTGCTGGGCCGCAACGACCGCGTGGTGCTGACCGACTTCGGCATCGCGCAGGTGGAGGGCGAGCAGGGGCTGACGGACACCGGCGCGTTCGTCGGCTCCCCCGAATTCATCGCGCCCGAGCGGGTGCTGGGCCAGCGGCCCGGGCCCGAGTCGGACCTGTGGTCGCTGGGCGTGGTGCTGTACGCGGCGGTCGAGGGCATGTCGCCGTTCCGCCGCTCGCACGCCCCCGCGACCCTGCAGGCCATCCTGTCGGCCGAACCGCAGACCCCCGCGCGCGGCTCGGGCGCGCTCGGCACGCTGATCATGCAACTGCTGCGCAAGGACCCGGCGGCCCGGCCCACGGCGGCCGAGGCGCGGCAGACGCTGGAGTCGGTGGTGCGGCCCCCGCAGCCGATCCCGACGGTGCTCGCGGCCAACCCGTACGCCCAGGCCCAGGGCGCGGGCGGGGATGGCCGGCAGAGCGCGGGCAGCCGCTTCGTACCGCCGGTCCTGCACAAGAACCGCAAGGCGCAGTGGGGCCTTGGCGGCGTGGTGCTGGCGGTGGCCGCCGTGCTCGTGCTGGTGCTGATGAAGCCGTTCGCGAGCGAGGGGAGCGGCATTCCGGACGGGTGGACGGTACGGGACGAGCGCGAGGTGGTCGCCGCGTCGCTGGCGGTCCCCGAGGACTACAAGCGGGTGTTGGAGGACAGCGACAAGGACAACCAGGCCGTCACCTTCAAGGACCCCAGCGGCGTCTACACCATCCATCTGCTCCGGGCCGTCAAGGACGGCGAGGGGGACGTCACCGGACTCAAGGACGCGGTCCAGCAGACGATCGCGGTCTACAAGGACAGCCGCCAGGCCCACTACGCGGACGCCGAGAGCACGCAGGCGGAATCCTCCCAGCAGGGCCAGCCGGCGGCGGATGTGAACACCACCTACCGCCCCTTCGGCAGCAGCAGCGACGACTACATCCCCTACCTCGACCGCAACCACATCTATGTCGACTCCGACAAGACGCGCTGGCAGCTGGTCGTGACCATGCCCGCCGAGGGGGAGGCCCGTAAGACCGGCGACAAGCTCTACGAAGAGGTCGTCAAGCACCTGGAGATCCAGGACCTGAAGAAGGCCGCCCCCTGAGGCGACCCGCACGCCATCGCGCCAGCGTCCGCTGGCGCGATTGTGTGTGAGCCGTGAAAGCGGGTTACCGACGGGTACCCAAACCGGCCGGGCGCGCCTACGCTCGCCCCCATGACGGAGTCGCAGGACAGCGCACAGGCACCGCAGGGCAAGGCCGAGGCGCCGCAGGGCAAGGCCCACGCCCCCGCCGACGGCAACCCGGTCGCCCCCGCCGGCGCCCGCACCGCCGCCCACGTCGCCACCCCCGAGCTGGTCGCCCGGCTGGCGCGCGGCGTGGTGGGCAGCGGCAGCACCACCAGCCACACGCCCTTCACCGGGGAGGTCCTGGCCGAGCTGCCCGAGTCCACCCCCGAGGACGTCGCCGAGGCGTACGAGCGCGCCCGCGTGGCCCAGCGGGCATGGGCCCGTACGCCCGTGCGCCGGCGCGCGGCCGTACTGCTGCGCTTCCACGACCTGATCATCCGCCGCCAGTCCGAGGTGCTGGACCTGATCCAGGTGGAGACGGGCAAGACCCGGCTGCACGCCCACGAGGAGGTGCAGGAGGTCTCCCTCACCGCCCGCCACTACGGGCGCAGGGCCCCCGCCTACCTCGGCGCGCGCCGCCACACCGGCGCCGTGCCCGTGCTGACCAAGGTCACCGAGCTGCGCCAGCCCAAGGGCGTCGTCGGCCTGATCTCCCCCTGGAACTACCCGCTGTCGCTGTCCGTCGGCGACTCGCTGCCCGCCTTCGTCGCGGGCAACGCCGTCGTGATGAAGCCGGACACCGAGACCGCGCTGACCGCCCTGTGGGCCCGCGAGCTGCTGATCGAGGCCGGGCTGCCCGAGGGCGTGTGGCAGATCGTCCTGGGCGAGGGGCCGGTCGTGGGACCCGCCGTCGTCCAGCACGCCGACTACGTGTCCTTCACCGGCTCCACCCGCACCGGCCGCGAGGTCGCCCAGCGCGCGGCGGCCCGGCTCATCGGCTGCTCCCTCGAACTCGGCGGCAAGAACGCCATGCTGGTCCTCGGGGACGCCGACCTCGACAAGGCCGCCGAGGGCTCGGTGCGGGCCTGCTTCTCCTCGGCCGGGCAGCTGTGCGAGTCCATCGAGCGCCTCTACGTGCACGAGTCGATCGCCGACGCCTTCCTGGAGCGGTTCGTCGCCCGCACCAAGGCCATGCGCCTGGGCACGGCCCTCGCCTACGGCGCCGAGATGGGCTCCCTCGCGGGCGAGCGCCAGCTCCGGACCGTCGTACGCCATGTCGACGAGGCCCGGGAGAAGGGCGCGACGGTGCTCACCGGCGGCCGCGCCCGCCCCGACATCGGCCCGTACTTCTACGAGCCGACCATCCTCGACGGGGTCGAGCCGCCCATGGCGGTGTGCGCCGAGGAGACCTTCGGACCGGTCGTCTCCGTCTACCGCTTCGCCGACGAGGACGACGCGATCGAGCGCGCCAACGCCACCCCGTACGGCCTCAACGCCAGCGTCTGGACCAAGGACGGCCGGCGCGGCCGCGCGGTCGCCGCCCGGCTGCGGGCCGGCACCGTCAACGTCAACGAGGGCTACGGCGCGGCGTACGGCAGCGTCCGCGCGCCGCTGGGCGGGATGGGCGACTCAGGGCTGGGGCGCCGCCACGGCGCGGAGGGGATCCTCAAGTTCACCGAGGCCCAGACGGTCGCGCACCAGCGGCTGCTGCCGCTCGGCCCGGCCTTCGGGATGACGGACGAGAAGTACGCGGCGTTCATGACCCGCAGCCTGCGCGCGATGAAGGCGCTGGGCCTGCGCTGACGGCGCGCGGCGAGGGGACAGGAGTTACTGCTGTGGACGATGCCCACAACCGCGATGCCCACAACCGCGATGCCCACGACGGCGATGCCCACGACGGCGAGGCCCACGACGGCGATGCCCACGACCGCGATGCCCACGACGGCGACGCCCACAACCGCGAGGCCCACGACGGCGACGCCTACGACTACGACGTCATCGTCGTCGGCTCGGGCTTCGGCGGCTCGGTGACGGCGCTGCGCCTGACCGAGAAGGGCTACCGCGTCGGGGTGCTGGAGGCGGGCCGCCGCTTCACCCGCGAGACGCTGCCGAAGAACTCCTGGCACCTGCGCGACTACCTGTGGGCCCCGGCCCTGGGCTGCTACGGCATCCAGCGCATCCACGTCCTGGGCAAGGTGATGGTGTTGGCGGGCGCCGGGGTCGGGGGCGGCTCCCTCAACTACGCCAACACCCTCTACGTACCACCCGAGCCCTTCTTCCGCGACCCGCAGTGGGGCGCCATCACCGACTGGCGGGCGGAGCTGGCGCCCTACTACGACCAGGCACGGCGGATGCTCGGGGCGCGCCTGAACAAGACCATGACGCCCTCCGACGAACACCTGAAGGCCGCCGCCGAGCGGATGGGGGTGGGCGAGACCTTCCACATGGCGCCGGTGGGCGTGTTCTTCGGGGACGGCGACGACGCCGACGGGACGGCCACGGCGGCGCCGGGGGAGCGCGTCCCCGACCCGTACTTCGGCGGCGCGGGCCCCTCCCGCCGGGCCTGCACCGAGTGCGGCGAGTGCATGACCGGCTGCCGCCACGGCGCGAAGAACACCCTCAACGAGAACTACCTCCACCTCGCCGAGCGGGCCGGGGCCGTCGTCCACCCCATGACCACCGTCGTGGCCGTCGGCGAGGACCGGCGCGGCGGCTACCGGGTCACCACCGTCCCCACCGACCGGCGCCGCAAGGCCCGGCCGCGCGTGCTGCGCGCCCGCCAGGTCGTGCTGGCCGCCGGGACGTACGGCACCCAGTCCCTGCTGCACACCATGCGGGACAAGGGCCTGCTGCCGAGGATCTCCGACCGGCTCGGCATGCTGACCCGGACCAACTCCGAGGCCCTGGTGGGCGCCCAGACCACGGACCGCCGCTACCGCAAGGTCCGGCCGGGGCGGCGGCGGGCCGACTTCACGCGCGGGGTGGCGATCACCTCGTCCATCCACCCCGACGACACCACCCACATCGAGCCCGTCCGCTACGGCAAGGGCTCCAACGCGATGGGGCTGCTGTCCGTCCTCCAGATCCCCGAGGGCGGCCGGCTGCCGCGCTGGCTGCGGTTCCTGGCGAACAACCTGCGGCACCCCACCCTCGCGGCGCGCTCGATGTCCACCCGCCGCTGGTCCGAGCGCACCATCATCGGCCTGGTCATGCAGACCCACGACAACTCGCTCACCACCTACCGCAAGCCCAAGGGGATCGGAAAGGGCCTGCTGACCGCTCGGCAGGGCCACGGCGAGCCCAACCCCGACCACATCCCCGAGGGCGCGGAGGCCGCCCGCCACCTCGCCGAGTCCATCAACGGCTTCCCCGGCAGCAACGTCGGCGAGCTGATGGGCACCCCGCTCACCGCCCACTTCCTCGGCGGCTGCCCGATCGGCCCGGACCCCGCGCACGGCGTCATCGACCCGTACCACCGGCTGTACGGCCACCCGGGCGTCCATGTCGTCGACGGCGCGGCGGTCTCCGCGAACCTGGGCGTCAACCCGTCCCTGACCATCACGGCCCAGGCCGAGCGCGCCATGTCCCTGTGGCCCAACAAGGGCGAACCGGACCCCCGCCCACCCCAGACCGCCCCCTACAAACGCCTCCCCCCGATCCCACCCCACACCCCGGCCGTCCCCGCCCACGCCTTCGGCGCCCTGAGGCTCCCCCTGCTGCCGGTCCCGAAGGTCCCCCCGGCCGCCGGCCGGTGAGCGAGGCTTTGACTGGCCGGATTCCGTCGGCGCACGACTGGATTCAGAGACCTCTGTGCCAATATGGCCGCAAGGGGGCAGGTCAGGACAATAGCGGTCACCGTCTCGGCCTGTGCTCGGGGAGCGAATCTTCAGACACGGGGGTGTCATGACCTGGCACGAGTGGGAGCAACTGAAGAAGTCGGCGACCGAGAAGATCCAGCTCGACTCCGCCGGATCGGGGGGAGGATTACCCGAAGACGGCATCGTGGTGCATCGGGACGACCTGGGCGCCGTTGGGTCCGAAGCCTTCCGCCTCCACGCGGAGCTGAAGGCCAAGGCCGACTTGGCCGGTATGGGGACCGACAAGCACGGGGACAGCTCCACAGCGCAGGCGGCAGCCGGCCTGAAAAGGCGTGGATTCGCCATGGCCGGTGCGCTGGACAAGACGCTGAGGACATGGTCGATGCAGGTCAAAACGGTTATGCAGGCATGCGCCAATATTTCCAACCACCTGGATTACAGCCAGAAGCTCTTTGACCAGGAGGATGCGAAGATCGCCGCCGATCTGCGGGGCAAGGACGGGCTGACGGTGCCCGCGTCGCGCTTGAACGAGTACTTCAAGTAAACGGGGGCGTCATGGGGATCGGCTACAGAGACCTGGCGGAAGCAGATCTGGAGAGCCTCGGCACGGCGGTCGGACACTGGAAGAAAGCGGTGCAGGATCTTGAAACCCTGGCCACGGATGCCCGGGACGGGCTGCAGGCGAAGGCGGATCGCGCACGCTGGAAAGGCGTGAATGCCACCGTCTCCCGTGGCTTCATCCACAAGACGGCAAAAGAGTTCGAGGATCTGCACGCAGAGGCCAGCAGCATCTATCAAGTCCTCGATGACGCCCACCGGGAACTGGTCCGCCTTCAGCAGAAGATCTCACGCCTGATCGACTCGGCCGGCAAGAAGGGTTTCGTCATCGCGGACAGCGGTGAGAGCCGCGTCACCGTGTCCATGCGCACGGCGCCGGGCGAGCCGGTCAACGAAACCGCGGAGACCAGGAAAGAGGAGAAGGGGTACGCGCATCAGATCAGTGCCTGCCTCTGGGAAGCCAATGTGATCGACCAATCCACGGCCATCGCGCTGTCCCGGTCCCACGGAAGCGACCCGCATAACCCGGGGCACGCCACGTATGATTCGCTGGATCAGGCGCGATACGACCTCTTCGAGTACCCGCCGGTGCTGGGCGAGGACCTGAACCGACCGGAATGGGGGAGCGCGGAGCCCGGGGCGAGCGACCGCCGGACTTTCTTGATGGCTTCGACCGTCGCCCTGCCTTACATGGCGTGGCAGGACAACAAAATGGCGTCCGATCTTTTCCAGCACTGGCTCTCGAACAGTGGTGAGGCCGCTACGATCAACCCCGCTCAGATGATGAACGATCTGCCGGAGCTGAAAAAGGCGGTCGCGCAGGAGATAAGGCCCGGAAGGTTCGACAGCGGGTGGAAGACCGACGCGGTGCATGAGCACTTGAGTCGCCCCGGGGGCGACAGCCCCAAGGTGCGCGATTGGTACTACGCCCTCAATGGTTACCAATATCGGGTAAGAGGCGATGTAGTGGACGATAACGGCGTTCTGAAGGGCACGGTGACGGTCGACATCTACAAGCGATACAACTGGGGAAACCCTGCCGGCGGCGACCATCGTTCCGATGTGGGGAAGGGGCCGGTGAAGATCTCCCAGAACGACCTTGCTCATCTCAATACCGTTGGCCTGGCGCGTGATTTCGACGTGGTCGGTCATGAGACCTATCAGATCGGATGAGCTGACTCACATGCCGAAGCGTCACCGTGCGGCGGTCCTGCTGGTTGTCGTCAGTTGCGCGACACTGCTTGTCGCGGGTTGCTCCGACGATAAATTCCCCCATCAGTATGCCAACACCGATGTCAACGTCTCTCTTGAAAAGGCCCTGCGTGATCACCGCATAGAGGTGCCGGAAAATGCGCGGCGCGTGAAGTACTCGGCCAACAGTGAATTGGAGGGTTATCCGCTGTATCTGACGTTCGACGCCTCTTGCTCCGAGATGGAGACCTTCTCCGAGCAAAATCAGTTCACGCGCTTGCCCATGGAGAAAATGTGGGGTACGAGCGCGGCAGTCGCTGCCCAGGGGCGCGGCTGGACTCACCGAGCGGGAGACTTCGGGTTCCATCGAGGTTCAGGAGCGAACAGCGTCTACGCCCTTGTATCCCCCGAGGGTTCGGTTTGCCACGTCTGGCTACAGAGCTAGCGGGGGTGTGACCCAGCGCGCGGTGCGCAAGGGCGCCCACCGTCTGCGGTAGGCGGTGTGCAGCACCGCCAGGGTCACGGAACCGGCCGCCACGCACCCGAGGAAGCCGCCGACCAGCACCCAGAGGGACGGGGCGTCCTGGTTCGCGTAGCGCAGGAGCGGCAGGAGGGGCAGCCCCAGGACGACGGGGCAGAGCAGCCAGCAGAAGGCATACGTCCGCAGGATTTCGCCCGACCGCAGGCGGGACTGGCCATGCAGGACGTACCGCGTCGTGGTCCGCGAGACCTCGTGCGTGACCTTGCCCTCCGTCAGGTAGTACCGCCGCAGCGGCGCTACGGGCAGATAGACCACCATGAACCAGCGCGTCGCGAAGCATCGCCCGTTCTCGTCCACGCGGGTGAACCCCTTGAGGCCGAACCCGATCCCGTTGAAGCTCCCCAAGTGTGGCGACTCGCCCTGCCCTATGGGCCACACGTCGTCGGTCATGCGCTGATTCTTGTCCGTTCGAGCGCGTCGCAAGCCCGGCAAAAGCCTGGGAAGCCGGTCTGCGCTCCGTTCCTTTTCCAGGCCCGTAACGGCCGGCTCGACCCGATCAGCCTGGCCTGCGCGACGCGCGAAGGGGCCGCCCCCGGCAGGGGCGGCCCCTTCCCGTGCAGCCCGGCGGCTCAGGCCGCCGGGTCCCGAGGCGTTACGCCGCGGCGGCACCGCTGCGGCGGCGGCGCACCACGAAGACCGCGCCCGCGCCCGCGGCCATCGCGACGCCGCCGATGACGGCGATCGTGGGCAGGGCGGAGGAGGAGCCCGTCTCGGCGAGGTGGCCGGTGGGGTTGATCTTCGTGTCGCCCTGCGGCTTGGGGAGCGGCTTCTTGCCGCCCTGGGGCTCGGGCTTGGGCTCGGCCGGCGGGATGTGGCCGGGCTTGGAGCCCGCGGGGAGCACGTCGAACTCGTAGTAGTCGCCGGCCGAGAAGACGCAGTTGCCCTCCTCGTCCGCGTACACGCCGAAGGTCAGCGCGTAGCCGAAGCCGTCGCCGAGGGCCTTGGCGGAGACGCTCAGCCGCATGTCGATGGTGATCGTCTCGTGCGCGCGCACGTCGGTGTAGCCGAGGTAGCCCGCGCCCGGGTCGTTCTCGTCGGTGGAGATGGACTCCCAGGCGCCGGTGTCCGGGTCCTTGTACTGCAGGGTCAGGAACTTGCCGGTGCCGTCGGGGTGCTTGGAGTCCGCGGTGCCGGCGAAGACACCGAGGTCCACGCGCTTGAAGGCCTTGTCCGAGTCGTTCTCGACCTTGAACGTGAAGTTGTGGAACCCGCTGCCCGCCACGACCTTCGACGGCAGCCCGGAGATGGTGGTGCTGAGGTCGGGGTCCTCGTTCCACGAGCCGTCGTCGTTGCACTCGTCGCCCGGCGTCGGGTCGTCGGTGGGCTTGTCGGTCGGCGGGGTGGTCGAGGGGGTGCCGGTGCTGGGCGTGGCGGTGGGCGACTTGGTGTCGCTCGGGTTGTCGGTGGTCGGCGGCGCGGTCGGCGGCGCGGTGTCCGTCGGCGTGTCGGTGGGCGACGGGTCGCCGGTGGGCGCGGTGGTCTCGGACGGCTGCTCGGTGGGCGTGACGCTGGTGCTCGGGTCGGCCGACGGCGACTCCTCCGCGAAGGCGGCGGGCGCCGCGAGCAGTGCGGCAGGGACTATGGCGGCCGTCGCTGCGGCGGTCGCCAGGGCGCGGCGAAGCTTCATGAAAGACCTCTTCTGGGTCTGTGCGTGCCGTTGGGGGACCCGGCGGCGCGCAGTGGAAGGCCGTCGCGTGTGGGGCGCGGTCTGGCCGTGCGTTGCACGTACATGACCAGCCAGGTGGCTGAAAGGTTGCTCCCCTGGTTGCTCACAGAATGGTCACAGAAACAACCGGCCAAGATCACAGATCCTGGTCGAGATCACAGGCCCCCAGGGGGCGCGCAGTCCCCGCGAGAGGCCCAGAAGCCGCGAAGGGCCCCGGGAGCCGCCCGAGCGGGGCGGTGTCCACGGGGCCCCAGGCGGTCGGCACCGGCGTCAGGGCAGCGCCGGTGCCGAAGGGCGGCGCCGGGGGAGCGCCGCTGGCCTTCGGTGCCCGCTGGTCACACGGGTGGTGCGAACAGGGGGTGGTGCGAATCAGGGGTGGTGCCAGTGGTGCGAGGGCGCGAGTGGCGCGAGGAGAAGGGGACGCACGCCCATGTGATCGGACCCATGACGGTGGGAAGGTCCGGGGCGTTCCCCCTCGGTGCGTCGTGTCTGTGCATCGTGGTGGATACGGCGCTCCCGGCGCAACCGTTTCGACCGGATACGGTCGGTCCCAGGCGTCCCCGGGACCGACCGTTCTTTGGGGTGGTGACCGGGCTGCTGTCCCCTGCTGACCGGTCACCTCGCCGAAGCGAGGTCCCACGACGCGCGCCGCCTGAATCACCGCAGGGGCCGCGTCTCATCGCTTCGGCGGATCTGAAGCCACGCGTGGATTTTTTCCGGGCCGCTCCTGGCTGGCGCGGACACCGGGCTCAACGAAGCGACTGACGGGCCGGTCACGTGGCGTACGGGTGACGCTGTGTGACGGCGCGAGCCCCGAAAGCGCCGATGACGAGCCCGTTAGAATCGAAGTCCAACCCCCAGATCCACCGCAATCACCGCCGGAAGGCCGCCGAAGTGCCATCAGCGTCCCCTGCTGCCGCCCCCGACACCGTTCTGGTCGTCGACTTCGGCGCGCAGTACGCCCAGCTCATCGCCCGTCGCGTCCGCGAGGCCCGGGTCTACAGCGAGATCGTCCCGTCCACCATGCCGGTGGCCGAGATGCTCGCCAAGAAGCCGAAGGCGATCATCCTCTCCGGCGGCCCCTCGTCGGTCTACGCGGAGGGCGCGCCCCGCGTGGACCGCTCGCTGTTCGAGGCCGGGATCCCGGTCTTCGGCATGTGCTACGGCTTCCAGCTCATGGCCACGACGCTCGGCGGCACGGTCGACAACACCGGGGCCCGCGAGTACGGCCGTACGCCACTGACCGTGACCAAGCCCGGCTCCACCCTCTTCGAGGGCACCCCGGCCGAGCAGACCGTGTGGATGTCGCACGGCGACGCCTGCTCGGCCGCCCCCGAGGGCTTCACCGTCACCGCCTCCACCGACCTGGTGCCGGTCGCCGCCTTCGAGAACGACGAGAAGAAGCTGTACGGAGTGCAGCACCACCCCGAGGTGATGCACTCCACCTACGGCCAGCAGGTGCTGGAGCACTTCCTCTACCGGGGCGCCGGGCTGGAGCCGAGCTGGACCACCACCAATGTGGTGGAGGAGGCCGTCGCCGCCATCCGTGAGCAGGTCGGCGACAAGCGCGCGATCTGCGGCCTGTCCGGCGGCGTGGACTCCGCCGTTGCCGCCGCCCTCGTCCAGCGGGCCATCGGCGACCAGCTGACCTGCGTGTACGTGGACCACGGGCTGATGCGCAAGGGCGAGTCCGAGCAGGTCGAGAAGGACTTCGTCGCGGCCACCGGCGTCCAGCTCAAGGTCGTGGACGCCGAGGAGCGCTTCCTGACCGCGCTGGCCGGGGTCTCCGACCCCGAGGAGAAGCGGAAGATCATCGGCCGGGAGTTCATCCGGGTCTTCGAGCAGGCCCAGGCCGAGATCATCGCCGACGAGGGCCCGGCCGTGGAGTTCCTGGTGCAGGGCACCCTCTACCCGGACGTGGTGGAGTCCGGCGGCGGCACCGGCACCGCCAACATCAAGTCCCACCACAACGTGGGCGGGCTCCCGGACGACATCGAGTTCAAGCTGATCGAGCCGCTGCGCCGGCTGTTCAAGGACGAGGTGCGGATGGTCGGCCAGGAGCTCGGCCTCCCGGACGAGATCGTCCAGCGCCAGCCCTTCCCGGGCCCCGGCCTGGGCATCCGTATCGTCGGCGAGGTCACCAAGGAGCGGCTGGACCTGCTGCGCGAGGCCGACGCCATCGCGCGCGAGGAGCTGACCGCCGCGGGCCTGGACCGGGACATCTGGCAGTGCCCGGTGGTGCTGCTCGCGGACGTCCGGTCGGTGGGCGTGCAGGGCGACGGCCGCACCTACGGCCACCCGATCGTGCTGCGCCCCGTCTCCTCCGAGGACGCCATGACCGCCGACTGGTCGCGGCTGCCGTACGACGTGCTCTCGCGGATCTCGACGCGGATCACCAACGAGGTGGACGAGGTGAACCGCGTGGTCCTGGACATCACCAGCAAGCCCCCGGGCACCATCGAGTGGGAGTGATCCCCCACCCCCACCCTCTGGCACCACGCCGACGCCGCCGTCCCCTCTTCCGGGGCGGCGGCGTCGGAGTGTCCGGCCCTGTCACAGCTCTGGCGTCCTGTGATACCCCCGGGTAGCTTCCGCTCCTAGCCCTGAGAGCAGCAGCGCGCCAAGGAGTGAGCCGCCGATGCCCCCGATGCCGCCCGTGCCGCCGAAGACCCCCGTGCCGCCGACGCCCCCGGAGCCGATCCCCACCGACCAGTTGCACTTCACCCTCCCGCCGCAGCACGCCTCCCCCGAGGACGAGCGGCGCCACCGTAAGGAGCGGCTCGCCGCCGCCCTGCGCCTCTTCGGGCGGTTCGGGTTCGAGGAGGGCGTCTCGGGCCACATCACCGCGCGGGACCCGGAGTTCACCGACTGCTTCTGGGTGAACCCCTTCGGGATGTCCTTCGGCCACATCACGGTCAGCGATCTGATCCTCGTCAATCAGGCGGGGCGGGTCGTCCAGGGGCGCCACCACGTCAACCAGGCCGCCTTCGTCGTTCACTCGTCCGTGCATCAGGCGCGGCCGGACGTCGTGGCCGTCGCGCACTGCCACTCGCCGCACGGCCGCGCCCTCGCGGCGCTCGGCGAGCTGCTGGAACCCATCACCCAGGACGCCTGCGCCTTCTTCGAGGACCACGCGCTCTACGACCGCTACACCGGCGTGGTCGTGGACGAGGCGGAGGGGCGGGCCATCGCGGCCGGGCTGGGCCCGCACAAGGCCGTCATCCTGCGCAATCACGGTCTGCTGACGGTCGGCGACTCGGTCGACGCCGCCGCCTGGTGGTTCATCGCGATGGAGCGCTCCTGCCAGGTGCAGCTCGCCGCGAAGGCCGCGGGCAAGCCGGTGCTCATCGACCACAGGAACGCCGCGCTGACCCGTGAGCACCTGGGCACCGACCTCGTCGCCTGGATCAACTATCAACCTCTGTACCAGCAGATCACCCGCGGTGAGCCGGACCTGCTGAGCTGAGACCCCCCGAGTTACGGCACAATCCCCAGTCAAGACATGTCAGTTGGGACCAGCACCACTGACCCGGGAGAACGACGAGCGGGAGAGCCTCGTGGCGGTGAACACGGCGGACGACGCCACGACGGCAGGCAGCCATCAGCACAGCGGATGCGCATGCGGCGACTGCGCCCGCGAGGGGCACCGGCGGGCGGTGGCCGCGTTCCTGGCCCTGCGCGACCGGTTCGCGGCCGGGGAGGGCCTGCCCGCCGCGCTCGCGCACTCCGCCGAGGCCTCCCGGCAGTGGGTGTCGGACGAACTGACGCAGGCGGCCCGTACGACCTGGGACACCGGCCGCGCGGAGAGCCTGGCCTGGGGCGGGGCGGTACGGCGGCGCACGCTGCTGGTGGTGTGGGGCGCGGTCGGGGCGCTGCTGATCGGACAGCTGGCCACGGCCGTCGGCGCGGGCTGGTCCGCGGCACGCACGGCCGCCCTGACCGTCGCGCTGCTCGCCGCCGGCCTGCTGACCCTCGCCGCCCGGCTGCACCGCGGCAGCGGCGGCCCGCTCGCCCCGCTGGTCGGCGAGGACAACCGCCTGTCCACCTCCCGGGCGGTGGCCGCCGCGTGGCTGCTGTTCGCGGTCTTCGCGGTGCTGATGCTCGCGGTGGAGCTGGCCTTCGCCCCCGGGGCGGCGGAGCGCACCGCCGACGGGCTGGCCCCGGGCGGCGCCGCGGCGCTGCTCACCGTCACCGCCCTGACCTGCCTGGCCGCGGTGGCCGCCCGGCTGGTCGTGGCGGCCCGGGTGCGGACGCAACGGCTGCAGAAGGTGCGGGCGCTGCGCCCGCGCGCCGCGGATCTGCTGACCGACGACGCGGGCCGCGGCAGCCTGGCGGACGCGCAGTACGTGGTGGTGCACGCGGCCGCGCTCGTCTTCGCCGCGGTGCGCCTGGCGCGCGAGCCGTGGCGGCTGCCCGACCTGTCGTGGGGCCTGGCGCTGCTGGCGGCCGTGTCGGTGCTGATGTATCTGGCCGGGAAGTACGCGGAGGGCGGGCGGCCCACGGTGCTCTCGGTGGTCCGGGTGCGGCCCGACGAGGGCGGCTTCGACCGGGACGCGCCGATCCGCACCGGCGACGACATCGAGATCCGCGGCAGCGGCTTCGTGCCGCCGGGGGCGCAGGAGCCGGACCGGCTCGCCCGGATGGTGGTGCGCATCGGGGCGGTGCATGTGCAGGTGCCGCTGGTGCCGGTCGCCGGGGGGTTCGGCAATCCGACCGACACGGTGCTGACCGTGCCGGTGCCGGTGGACGTGGAGCCGGGGCGGGTGGAGGTCCAGGTGGTGACCGCGGCGGGGGCGGAGACCAACCGTTACCCGATCGACGTTCTGGACTGAGTCGCCGGCCCGCGGCCTCCGTAAGGTTTTGTTGACCGGGCAACGGGAGAGGCGGGCGTCATGAGGCATGCGGACAGAACGGTCGGGGCGGGCTCGGGCCGGCTGGGCGGCGTGGGCGGGACAGGCGCGGGCGGGCGCACCGGCGGGGGCGGATGGCGGGACACCGCCGCGCGGTACGCGCTGCTGCCGCTGCGCCTCTTCCTCGGGGTGACGTTCGTCTACGCGGGGATCGACAAGCTGACGGACTCGGCGTTCCTGGCCGACAGCGGCGACGGCTCGGTCGGTGCGCTGATGCGGCAGGTGCGCGACTCGTCCGCGGTGCCGTGGCTGGTCGACCTGGCGCTCAAGGACCCGTCGGCCTTCGGGTACGCCATCGCCTTCGGGGAGCTGGCGGTGGGGCTCGGCACGCTGGTCGGGCTGCTGGCGCGGCTGGCGGCGTTCGGCGGCGCCCTGATCTCGCTGAGCCTGTGGCTGACGATCAGCTGGCAGTCGGATCCGTACTACTACGGAAACGATCTGGCGTATCTGATGGCCTGGCTGCCGCTGGTCCTGGCGGGCGCCCCGTATCTGTCGCTCGACGTGGTCCTCTCCAGGCGCCGCAGGCGCCAGGGCGCGCAGCTGTTCACCTGACGGCCGGCCGCTCAGCCGGCTGCCTCCTCCCGTTCCTCCCGTTCCTCCCGCTCCTCCCATGCCGCCCGGCCCCGGGCCCGGCCCCGGGCCCGGCCGCGCTCGGCGCGCCGGGCGCGGCGCATCCGGGCGCCGAAGGTGAGCGCCGAGACGAGCCCCGCCAGGCACAGCCCGGCCACGAGCGGGGGCAGCGGCGCGAAGGGCGGGAGGTCCGCCTCCCCGGCGGCGTCGAGGGCGTACAGGAGGCCCGCGGCGAGGACCACGAGTCCGGCGATCAGCTTGCCCGGCTCGAACGGGTGGCGGTTCACGAGCGGGTCACCTCCACAAGGCCCACGCCGATCTCCAGGTCCAGCCGCAGGGTGCCCCGGGCGGCGCGGCCGTCGGGCGGGTCCACGGTCACGGTGCGGTCCTCTCCCGGCTTGATGTCGATGTCGTCGCTCTGCTCGCCCGGCAGCCGGATGTCGCCGACGCCCATGTGGATCGACAGCTCCAGCCGCGCGTCCTCGGGCACCGTGACCGCCAGCTTCCCGGCGCCGACCTCGGCGTGCGTGGTGACGGTACGGCCCTTCTCCAGCGCCAGCCGGTCCAGCTTCAGCTCGCCCCAGCCGCCGCCCAGTTCGTACGAACCGCGCACGGCCGCCGGGGAGGCGGGCGCCCAGGTGCGGTGGGTCCAGTCGGTGGGGACGGACTTGGGCAGCCAGGCCGCGCCCGCCAGCAGCGCGCTCGTCAGCACGGCCAGCACGATGGTGCCCGCGCCGGTGCGTCCGTAGCGGGAGCTGACCGCGATGCCGAGCCCCAGGACGCCCAGCGCGCCGGCGAGCCCGATCTCCAGGCTGGTGCCGAGCGGCTGGGAGGACCACGAGGCGCCCGTGCCCACCGCGGCGGCCGCCAGGGCGAGGAGGAACAGGCGGCCGCCGATCGACGCGCCCCTTTCCTGGGACGCCCTGCGGAAGCGGCGGGACCAGTCCCGCCCGGCGCCCTGGGCGTCGTCCGGACGGCCGTCCGACCCGTCGTCGGGGCCCCACAGATAGCCGGACTCCCAGCCGACCGGGCCCGTCGTGCCGTCCTTGACGATCGGGTCCCGCCACCAGGACGGGCCGCCCCAGGCCGGCGGCGGGGCCTTGGTCTCGGGGGGCGCGTCGGCCACCGCCCGCTCCGTCGCGGGATCCACCGCGCCCTCGCTCTCCGCCTGGCGCCGGTGGTGCGACCAGTAGCCGGCGCCCGCCGCGGCGAGGGAGAGCAGGACGGAGAAGAAGATCACGCTGCCGCTGTTGAGCATGGATAGGAACAGCCCGCAGCCGACCAGCGCGCACAGCACCGCGGTGAGCGCCGGGCCCTCCACCCGCCCCGACAGCAGCTTGCGGCCCTCGTTCTCCTCCTCGCCCCGGAGGGGGACCAGCAGCCAGCAGAAGCCGTACACGATCAGGCCGAGGCCGCCGGTCACGGCGAGCACGGACAGCACCACCCGGAAGATCACCGGGTCCATGTCGCAGAACCGGCCGAGCCCCCCGCACACGCCCGAGATCACCTTCTGATCGCGGCTGCGGCGCAGCGGCGTCCGGCCCCCGGGGCGCGGATCGCCGGGCGCTGCCCCGCCGTGGGGCGGGCCGGTGACGGTGGGTGCGTCGGTCATGCCCACCATGGTGACAAGCGGGCGGGCCCGGCGGCATCCGTCACAACCCTGGCCCTTCCCTGAGATCGTCCCCGAGTGCGCGGCGGCTATCGTGGCGGATCGAACGTATGCGGGGGGCCACGGCCAGCCGGGGGAGCGGGAGGGGCACACGGTGTCAGAGGCAGGGCGGCTCATCGCCGGGCGGTACCGGCTGGCCGAGCAGATCGGCCGTGGGGGCATGGGAACGGTCTGGCGGGCCCAGGACGAACTGCTGGACCGCCAGGTCGCGTTGAAGCAGCTGCACATCTCCCCCCATCTCACCGACGACGAGGTCACCACCCTCTTCGAGCGGACCCGCCGCGAGGCGCGCAGCGCCGCGCGGATCGCGCACCCCAATGTGGTGGTGGTCCACGACGTGGTGGAGGACGCGGGGCTGCCGTGCATCGTGATGGAGTACGTGCCCTCCACCACGCTGGGCGATCTGCTCAAGAGCGGCCGGACCGTCACCCCCGACGAGGCGGCCCGGATCGGCCGGGGAATGATCGCCGCGCTGCGGGCGGCGCACGCGGCGGGGGTGCTGCACCGCGATGTGAAGCCCGGCAACGTCCTCCTCGGCGAGGACGGCCGGGTGGTGCTCACCGACTTCGGCATCGCCATGGCCACCGGCACCTCCACGCTCACCAAGACCGGGGAGGTGGTCGGCTCCATCGACTACATCGCGCCCGAGCGGATCAGGGGGCGCACCCCCGGGCCCGCCTCGGACCTGTGGGCGCTGGGCGCGACGCTGTATCAGGCGATCGAGGGGCGGCCGCCGTTCCGCAAGGCCACCCCGATCGAGACCGGGTACGCGATCGCCGTCGACCCGCTGGAGCCGCCGCTGCGGGCCGGGCCGCTGACGGGGCTGGTGGAGGCGCTGCTGGCCAAGGAGCCGGAGGACCGGCCCACGGCGGAGCAGACCGAGAGGGCGCTGCGCGGCCCGGCCGGGCTGCCGGAGACGAAGTCGATGCCCAGGCCGGACCCGATGGCCGAGACCACCCGGCTGGCGGTCGCGCCCGTGCCCCCGGCCGATCCCGCGCCCACCCCCACGCCCACGCACGCTCCCACGCACAGCCCCACGCCGCACACCCCCACGCCCATGCCCGGGTCCGCCTTCCCGGCCCCGCCCGGACCCCCGAACCCGTACCCGTCCCCGGCGGCGGCCGGGGGCGGCGGCAACGAGGGCGGCGGCCGCCGGGGCCGTACGGCGCTGTGGAGCGCGGTGGTGGCGGCGGTGGCCGTGGTCGGGGTGGCGGTCGGGGTGTATCTGGCGGGCGTCGACTTCGGCGGGGGCGACGACGACGGGGCGCGGCCCGGCCCCAGCGGGTCGAGCGCGTCGAATGCCCCCACGTACACGATCCCGCCGCTGCCCGCCGGCTACCACCGGGTCCAGCTGGAGGAGTTCGGCGTGTCCCTGCCCGTGCCGGACGACTGGAACCGCCAGCCCAACTCCAGCCCGGACGGGACGGTGGACGACACCCAGGAGGTCAGGTTCCTGGACCCCACCCAGAAGGTCAGGCTGATGGTCAACGTGCTCGACTCGGCGGGCCCGAACCAGGTGCGGCACTTCGAGGAGCTCGAGACCAAGCTGAAGGAGACCTACCCCGTGTACGAGCGGATGCGGATGCAGCCGACGAAGTACCGGGGCCAGCCGGGAGCGATCTGGGAGTTCAAGTTCCAGGGGCGGGAGCGCTGGTACCGCGCCATCGACCTCGGCTTCGGCGTGGAGGGCGGCAAGGAGTACGCGATCTACCTGAGCGCGCCCGCGGACGAGTGGGGCGACTACCTGCCGGTCTTCCGGAACGTCAAGGAGGGCTTCAAGATCGAGGACGGTACGTCCTGAGCCGCCTCCCGAGCCCGTGACCCCGGCCCTGTCGGTGACCACCCTGTAGGTGAACACCCTGTCGGGGAACGATCAGGGGCGACCCTGATGCCCGGCGCCCGCCGCACGTGTGACGATCGGGGCATGACCGCCGCCGTGCCCCCCGTCGCCGAGCCGCCCCCGCGCAAGCTGTACCGCAGTGCGGAGGGGCGGATGCTCGGCGGCGTGGCCCGCGGCCTGGCCGGACACCTGGGACTGCCGGTGTCCTGGGTGCGGTTCGTCTTCCTCGCGCTGCTCATGGCGGAGGGCTTCGGCGCGCTGGTGTACGCGCTGTTCTGGTTCGTGGTGCCGCTCGGCGTCGGGGGTGTCGAGGCCGCCCGCCCGGCGTCCGAGCGGGGCCCCGACGGCGGGCGCCGCGTCCTGGCCCGCAAGCCGGACAAGGGCCAGGTCTTCGCGCTCGTCGCGCTGCTGGTCGGCATGGGCGTGTTCGTCGAGCACTTCGAACTCGGCGGCGCCAACGCCTACATCTGGCCGCTGCTGCTCATCGGCGCGGGCGTCGCCCTGGTCTGGCGCCAGGCGGACAACGCGCGGCGCGCCCAGTGGGTCGAGCTCAGCCGCCGCAAGCAGGTGCTGCCCATCGCCCGGGGCGCCGCCGGGGTGCTGCTGGTCGGCGCCGGGGTGACGGGCATCGTCGTGCTCCAGGGCTCGGCCAAGCACCTGGGGGCCGTGCTGCAGGCCGCGCTCGCCGTGCTGGTGGGCATCGCGCTGCTCGCGGGCCCCTACCTGGTGCGGATGGCCCAGGACCTCTCCGAGGAGCGCCTGATGCGCATCCGCGCCCAGGAGCGGGCCGAGGTCGCCGCCCACGTCCACGACTCCGTACTGCACACCCTCACCCTGATCCAGCGGAACGCGGAGGACCCCCGGGAGGTCGCCCGGCTGGCCCGGGCCCAGGAGCGCGAGCTGCGCGCCTGGCTGTACCGGCCGGAGGGCACCGGCAAGGACGAGGCCGAGGAGCCGGACACCCTGGCCGAGGCGGTCAGGAAGGCCGCGGCCGAGGTCGAGGACCACCACGGGGTGCCGATCGAGGTGGTGGTCGTCGGCGACTGCCCGCTGGACGAGAAGCTGGCCGCGCAGCTCCAGGCGGCGCGCGAGGCGATGGTCAACGCCGCCAAGTACGGTGGCGACGGCGGGGCCGTCCAGGTCTTCGCCGAGGTCGAGGGGGCCACGGTGTTCATCTCCGTACGGGACCGGGGCCCGGGCTTCGACCTGGACGCGGTGCCGGAGGACCGGATGGGCGTGCGCGAGTCCATCATCGGCAGGATGCGGCGCAACGGCGGCACGGCGCGGCTGAGGTCCGCGCCGGACGGGGGGACGGAAGTGGAGCTGGAGATGGAGAGGGCGGCGACGACATGACCGAGGCGAGCGGGGCGACGGGCCGTACGGCGAGCGGCGCGACGGGTCGTACGGGGAACGCGACGGGCGGGGCGGCCGGCGAGGCGGGTCGTACGGGGAACGCGACGGGCGGGGCGGCTGGCGCGGCGGGTCGTACGGGGAACGCGACGGGCGGGGCGGCCGGCGAGGCGGTCGGCGCGGCTGGCGCGGCGGACCCGGCGGGTGGGGCGGCGCCGCGCCGGGTGCGGGTCGTCCTCGTCGACGACCACCGGATGTTCCGGACCGGCGTGCAGGCCGAGATCGGGGAGACGGCCCGCACGGGTGTCGAGGTGGTCGGGGAGGCGGCCGACGTCGACCAGGCCGTCACGGTCATCGGCGCCACCCGCCCCGAGGTCGTCCTCCTCGACGTCCACCTCCCCGGCGGCGGCGGCGTCGAGGTGCTGCGCCGCAGCGCCGCGCTGATGGCCGACCCGAACCGGCCGGTGCGCTTCCTGGCGCTGTCGGTCTCGGACGCCGCCGAGGACGTCATCGGCGTGATCCGCGGCGGCGCCCGCGGCTATGTCACCAAGACCATCACCGGCACCGACCTGGTCGACGCGATCTTCCGGGTCGCCGAGGGCGACGCCGTCTTCTCGCCCCGCCTCGCCGGCTTCGTCCTCGACGCCTTCGCCTCCACGGACGCCCCGCCGGTGGACGAGGACCTCGACCGCCTGACCCAGCGCGAGCGCGAGGTGCTGCGGCTGATCGCCCGCGGCTACGCCTACAAGGAGATCGCCAAGCAGCTGTTCATCTCGGTGAAGACGGTCGAGAGCCATGTCTCGGCGGTGCTGCGCAAGCTCCAGCTCTCCAACCGCCACGAGCTGACCCGCTGGGCGACGGCCCGCCGTCTGGTGTGACGCCGGTGCGTCATTAGCCGATCGGTGTCCCCCCGATCTCCGCGGGCCCGCGGAGCGGCCGGCCGCCCCCGCCCGCCCCGGCGGCGGGGGCGGGCGAGTCGTAAGACCCCCTCCCGGGGGCGGGCCCGTCAGCCGTCGGCGCGGGCCATGGTCCGCTTGGCCAGCTCGTACGCGGGCAGCATGGCCTTGTGCTCCTCGGTGTCGAGGCCGCCGAGGTGCAGCACGACGCCGCCCCTCGGGGTGACCACCGCGAGCGCCCGCTCCGGCTTGGGGGTGTCCAGGGACGGGTCGTCGAGGGTGTAGCTGACCTCCGCGGCGGGCAGGTCACCGGCCTTCGCCTCGGTGTACCGGGCGTCGCGGATGTGCTTCTCCCCGGTCATGAACGCCTTCAGCAGCCGCCGGGGCTCGCCGCCGGACGCGGCCTTCCCCTTGTCCCCGGTCCACACCCGCAGAAAGCCGATGTGCCCGGCGGGCTTCGCGTCGATCTCGCAGACGAGGGTCACCGGGCCCTGCTTCACGAGGGTGGAGCCCAGCTCGGGGTCCACGCCCTTCAGCTCCTTCACCGCCTCCGGCTTCCACGACTTGGCCAGCTCGAACCGCACCGGCAGCTCGCACGCCGTCCCCGCGCCGCCCACCTTCCCGCCGGCGGCCGCCACCTCGACCCCGCCGCCCCGGGACCCGCTCCTGCCGCCCTTGCCCCCCTTGCCGTCCCCGCCGTCGCCGTCCGAGTCCGAGGAGCAACCCGTCAGGGCCCCCAGCATGCCGATCACGCCGATCGCCACCGCGGCGCCCACGCCTGCCCGACCAGGTTTGCGCATCGCGCCGTTCCCCGCCTTCTGCACAGAAAAATCGGAAATTCGCCGCAGCATATACGGAACGGGAGCCCATTGACGGGGCGTGACCTGGCTCCAGCGATTGCCCGCGGGCCGGAAGGAGACGCGGGCGACGGGCACCGCGATACGGCCCGGTCAGCCGAAGCCGGGGCGGCGCGGCGCGGCCACGTCGAGGGTGTCCTTCACCATGGCGAGCGCCGCGCCGAGAGGGCTGGAGCGGCCGCCGCTGACCGTGATGTCGCCCGCATCCGGGCAGCCGTAGACCACGGCCTTCTCCGGCCCGGTGAGCGCGTGCAGCGGGTCGCCGGGCGCGGTGCGCTCCAGCCGGACCCGGACCAGCAGCGGCTCGTCGGCGGCCGCGCTCGCGACCGCCCGCAGACGGTGGCCCGAGGCGGCGGCCGCCCGTGCCTCCCGGGCCGTGTCCTCGTCCACCCCCTCGGTCTCGGTACGGACCGCCGAGGCGTCCCAGCCCCACAGCAGGGCCGCCAGCAGCCGCGCCTTCGTGGCGGCGTCGGCGCCGGACAGGTCGGCGCCGGGATCGGCCTCGGCTATGCCGCGCCGCCGCGCCTCGGCGACCGCGTCGGCCAGGGAGTCGCCGGCCGCGAGGCGGTCGAGCACGAAGGTGGCGGTGCCGTTGGGGCAGGCGCGGATCGTACGGCAGCCCAGGCCGCGCACCCCGGCCCTGGCCAGGTCGCCGGCGGGCAGGGCGGCGCCGGTGGCGCCCGAGATCCTGATCAGGCCGCCGCCCTCCGCGGCGGCCACGCCCAGCGCCCGCCAGTGGCTGAGCAGGTGGCTCTTGGTCGCGGTGACGACGTGCACGCCGCGGCGCAGCGCGAGCAGCGTCTCGGCGGCCGCCTGGTCACGCACCTCGGGGGAGGACGGCACGCACTGCACCAGCACCCCGGCCCCCGTCCGGTCCAGCGTCTCGGCCAGCGGCGGCAGCGGCCCCCACGCGGCCCGGGGCGGCGGGGGCGCCCAGGTGTCCGTACCGTCGCCCGGCGGCAGGTACTCGGCCGCGCTGGCCCGTACGGCCGCGAGGCGCAGCCGCACCCCGTGGTCCCGCGCCAGGGCCTCGCCGTGCGCGGCCAGGTGTCCGACGTAGGCCCGGCCGACCGGGCCGTAGCCCGACAGCACGACGGCGGCCGGGGCCGGAGCGGCGGCCCCGGCGGCGGGTTCGGGGGGTTCTTCCGGCACGGTGGGGTCTCCTTCGCGCGGCTCGACGCTGATCGCCGAGAACGCTACGCGGCCGCCGCGGGCGGGATCACGCGGGCGGGTTCACGCGGGCGGGTTCACGCGGGCCGGGTCGCGCCCGCGAAGGGCATCTGGTCGATGGGCGCCACGCGGACGGGCGCGCCGGGGCGCGGGGCGTGGATCATGCGGCCGTCGCCGATGTAGAGCCCGACATGGCTGACGCCGGAATAGAAGAAGACCAGGTCACCGGGGGCGAGTTCGGCGCGGGAGACCCGTCGGCCCGCGTTGATCTGGGTGTAGGTGGTGCGCGGCAGGGCCACGCCCGCGGCCCGCCAGGCGGCCTGGGTGAGCCCCGAGCAGTCGTATCCGTACGGGCCGGTCGCGCCCCAGACGTACGGCTTGCCGAGCGCCCCGTACGCGTACGAGACGGCGCGGGCCGCGCGGCCGGACATGCTGGGCGCCGCGGCGCCGGACGGGGTGTCCCGGCCCGCTTCCCCGGCCGCCTTCGCGGCCCGCTCCGCCTCGTAGCGGCGGCGCTGCTCGTCGGTCAGCCGGTCGAGGAGGGCCTCGGCGGCGGCGAGCTTCTCGCGGGAGTCGCGCTTGTGGCGGGCGAGCGCCCCCTGGCACGCGCGGAGCTGGTCGAGGGTGTGCCGCGCCTCCCCGCGCAGCCGGCGTAACTGCCGGGTCTGGCGGGCGATGCTCGCGACCGCGGCGGCCCGGCGGCTGCCCGCACGCTCGGCGAGCGAGGCCCGGCGCAGGTACTGCTCGGGGGAGGAGGAGAGCGCGAGCCGGAGGGTGGAGGAGACGGTGCCGGAGCGGTACTGGGCGGCGGCGAAGGCGCCCAGCGCGTTGCGCGCGGCGTTCAGCCGCGCCGTCCGGCGGGCCGCCTCGTCGCGCAGCTCGTCGAGCGACTGGCGGGCCTCGTCGGCCTTCTCCTTGGCGCCGTTGTACTTCTCGTTGGCCTCCTCGGCCTCCCGCTGGTAGCGGTCCACCTTCGCCTGCACCTGGGCCGGGGTGGGGCGGGTGTCGGCGTGGCCGGTGCCGCCCATGGCGGTGGCCGCGGCCCCGGCGAGCGCGACCGCGGCGGCTGTCCAGGCGGTGCCGCCGGTGAGCGAGCGCTGCTTGGGCTTCCTGTGCGACGCCACGGCGGCGGGTCACCTTCCTTCGTGTTCCTGTGCGTAACTGCTGGGCGGGTCCGGGCAGGTGGCAGCCTGCCCATGAGGCGGGGACCCTCGATTGACGGGAAGCGGGCTGCCACCTGGAGGAGGAAGCTAGGCGGGCGGGGGCGGGCGGGCGGTGCGATGAACGGGAGTGGACGGTTTCGGTGCGCGGCTGCCCGTAATCGACCGCCCGCCGCCCGGCCCGCCGATGCCTGGGTGGCGGCCGTGACCGAAGTGGCGATCGCGACCCACCCGGCTGTCGGGGGCTGCTATGGGCCGGGCTACGCTCGACAGCCATGGACGTCCTCATTCATGTTTTCGTCGGGCTGCACATCGTCGGCATCGCCGCGCTGCTCGGCGGCTTCCTCGCGCAGCTGAAGCCGATGCGCGCGGGCGAGGGCCGGATGACCCAGGGGATGCTGCACGGCGCCCTGACCATGCTGGTGACCGGTGCCGCGCTGGTGGGGTTCAACCAGGCCGACGACAACAGCGTGAACAACATCAAGATCGGCGTGAAGCTGGCGCTGCTGATCGTGGTCCTGGGGCTGGTCTATGTGAAGCGCGACGAGGAGAGGGTCGAGGCGGCGGCCCTCGGCGCGGTGGGACTGCTGACCACGGCCAACATCTTCATCGCCGTCCTGTGGACCTGACCGTTCTCTGACAGGTTCCGTGCAACCACCTGCCCCCGCTGTCGGTCTTATGGGACAAGGCAGCCGAAGGGAGCGGGCAATGGGGGTAGTTGCGGCATGGAGCCGCCGGGCGGGCCTGGCGTTGGGGGTGGCGGGGATGGTGGTGCCGCTGGCGGTCGCGCTCGGCACTCCGGCGCAGGCCGCCTCGTCGTGCACGACGAGCACGGGGCCGTACCAGAAGCAGGCGGAGAAGTTCCTGGGCCGTCCGGTCGACGGGCGGCAGTCGCGGGCGGACTGCCTGGCGATCCAGAAGTTCCAGGTCAACCACGGCATCAGCCCGACCATCGGGTACGCGGGGCCGGTCACCTGGGGCGTGATGGACCTGATCAACAAGCAGAAGGCGGCGGGGCACAACCCGAACAAGGCGAGGAAGTGCCCCACCAACAAGGGCCGCATCGCCTGCGTGGACCTCACCCGCCAGCTGAGCTGGATCCAGGACGGCTCGCGGCTGAAGTTCGGCCCGGTGCCGGTGCGCACCGGCCGTGACCGGTACGAGACCCGGGGCGGGCTGAAGAAGATCTACTGGCGGGACATCGACCACTGGTCGACGATCTACGACGTGGCGATGCCCTACAGCCAGTTCTTCGACGGCGGCCAGGCCTTCCACTCCATCGCGGGCAGCGTGTGGTCGCCGCCCGGCTCCCACGGCTGCGTCAACATGCGCAAGGCCGACGCCAAGAAGTACTGGAGCATGCTGCGGAACGGCGACGACGTCTTCGTCTACGGCCGCAAGCCCGGCACCTGAGCCGGCCCCCGGGCCCTGGGCGGCGGCGGTCGGCCGCCGTCCGGGGCCCGGGAGCGCGACCGGTTCGACCCGACCGGTTCGACCCGACCGGTTCGACCCGACCGGTTTGACGCGACGGGCTGACCTGCCCGTTGGCGTGACCGGCTACGCCGGGCGGACGCTTCCGTAGATCGGCATCTCGGTGATCGGCGCCTTCTTGACCACATCACCCGGCTTGGGGGCGTGGATCATCATTCCGTCGCCTATATAGAGACCGACATGGCTGATGTCGTCATAGAAGAAGACGAGATCGCCCGGCTGGAGGTCGGAGGTCGACACGCGGGTGCCGACCTTCACCTGGTCCCAGGTGGTGCGCGGCAGTGAGACCCCGGCGGTCTTCCATGCGGCCTGGGTGAGCCCCGAGCAGTCGTAGGAGTTGGGGCCGGTCGCGCCCCAGACGTACGGCTTGCCGAGCTGCGAGCGCGCGAAGGCGATGGCCTTGTCGGCCCTGGTGGAGTGCGAGCCGCCGGAGGTGTCGGAGGACCCCGACGGGGTGGTCGAGCCGGAGCCGCCGCCCTGGTCCTGCTGCTGCTCCCGCTGCCGCTCCGCCGCCTCCCGCTGCTTCCGCGCCAGCTCCGCGGCCTTGCGGCGGGCCTCCTCCGCCTTCTTCCGCTCGATCGCCGCCAGCCGCGCCTTCTCCTCGGCGGTCAGCTCGGACAGCAGCCGGCGGGCCTGGGTGAGCTTGTCCTGGACGGTCTTCTTCCTGGTCTTCAGCTGCTCCTGGGAGCGGGTCAGCGCGGCCAGGGACTCGGTGGCCTTCGCGCGCTCCTCGGCGGCCTTCGCCTGCTGCGACCTGAAGTCGGCGACGGCCTTCTTCTGCCTTTTGGTCAGCCGGTCCATCAGGTGGGACTGGTCGAAGATGCCCTGCGGGTCGGAGGCGAACAGCAGGGTCGCGGTGGAGGAGGCCATGCCGCCGCCGCGGTACTGCGCCGCCGCGTAGGTGCCCAGCGTCCGCTGTGCCTCGTTCAGCTTCTCGGCCCGGTCGGCGATGCCGTCGAGCAGCTTGTCCACCTTGGCGCGCTGCGCGCCCGTGCGCTCCTTGGCCGCGTTGTAGCCCTGGGTGGCGGACTCCGCCTGGTGGTAGAGCGTGTCGACCTTCTTCTTGACCTCTTCGATCGACGGCTTGGGCTTGCCGGGCTCGGCGCTCGCCGTCTGGCTCAGCAGGGTGACGGACGCGAGGGCCGCCATGGTGACGGAGACGGCGGTGCGGCGGCCGGTGGCCGAGTCCAGTGTCCGGGCCCGGGGCTTGCGGTGCGACGCCAAGGGAGGCGACTCCTTCCGTGGACCGCCTACCGGGTTAGCTGTCGGGTTCGGGCGTCGGAAGGCTGCCCTACGGGCCGTGCGGCGGCTGGGTCGCCGCACGGGCCGATTCACCCCGGTGATGCGCGTGGGTCCCCGGCTCCAGCCGCCTCGCGGCGGGGCCGGACTCGGCGGAGACAGCCCGTGCCGGCGCGGTCGCCGACGGGTTCCGGGCCGCCTGACGGTGGACGGTAGCGGGCTTGTGGGGCCCGTGTGAAGCCTGTGTTCGAATTGCCCCGAAACCGTTTCGTGACATCCGTACGTACGCTGTCAGTGCGGCGTCCTAGACTCGGTGAGCGATGAGCAGCCTCTTTGACGACAGCTTCCTGGCGGATCTCGGGCCCCCGGACGAGGAGCCCCCGCCGCCCGAGGACGACGGCCGGCCCGCCGGTGAGGACGTCCCGCACGACCTCTTCGCCGGGAGGTTCGACGCGCCCGCCCCCCGGGAGGCGTACTACCGCGACGGCGCCGCCCGGCCCGCCGTGGACCCGGCCGCGCTGCTCGAGGGGCTCAACGAGCAGCAGAGAGCCGCCGTGGTCCACACCGGCTCGCCGCTGCTGATCGTCGCGGGTGCCGGATCCGGCAAGACCCGGGTGCTCACCCACCGCATCGCGCATCTGCTCGGCGCGCGCGGGGTCCACCCCGGCCAGATCCTCGCCATCACCTTCACCAACAAGGCCGCGGGCGAGATGAAGGAGCGGGTCGAGGAGCTGGTCGGCCCGCGCGCCAAGGCCATGTGGGTATCGACCTTCCACAGCGCCTGTGTGCGCATCCTGCGCCGCGAGTCCAAGAAGCTCGGCTTCACGTCCTCCTTCTCGATCTACGACGCGGCCGACTCCAAGCGGCTGATGGCGCTGGTGTGCCGGGACCTGGACCTCGACCCCAAGCGGTATCCGCCCAAGTCCTTCAGCGCCAAGATCTCCAACCTGAAGAACGAGCTCATCGACGAGGAGACCTTCGCCGGACAGGCGTCGGACGGCTTCGAGAAGACCCTCGCCGAGGCGTACGCGATGTACCAGTCGCGGCTGCGCGAGGCCAATGCCCTCGACTTCGACGACATCATCATGACGACGGTCAATCTGCTCCAGGCGTTCCCGGACGTCGCCGAGCACTACCGCCGCCGCTTCCGGCACGTCCTGGTCGACGAGTACCAGGACACCAACCACGCGCAGTACACGCTGGTGCGCGAGCTGGTGGGCACCGGCCCGGTGGCCGCCGGCGGCGACGGCGGCGAGGGTGACGGCGGCGACGCGATCCCGCCCGCCGAGCTGTGCGTGGTGGGCGACGCCGACCAGTCGATCTACGCCTTCCGGGGCGCCACGATCCGTAACATCCTCCAGTTCGAGGAGGACTACCCGGACGCCACCACCATCCTGCTGGAGCAGAACTACCGCTCCACCCAGACGATCCTCAGCGCGGCCAACGCCGTCATCGAGCGCAACGAGAACCGCCGCCCGAAGAACCTGTGGACCGAGGCCGGCGCCGGCGCCACCATCACCGGCTATGTCGCCGACACCGAGCACGACGAGGCGCAGTTCGTCGCCGACGAGATCGACCGGCTGACGGACGCCGGCGAGGCCCGGGCCGGGGACGTGGCCGTCTTCTACCGGACCAACGCCCAGTCCCGTGTCTTCGAAGAGGTCTTCATCCGGGTCGGGCTGCCGTACAAGGTCGTCGGCGGCGTGCGCTTCTACGAGCGCAAGGAGGTTCGCGACGTCCTCGCGTATCTGCGGGTGCTGGCCAACCCGGAGGACGCCGTCCCGCTGCGCCGGATTCTGAACGTGCCGAAGCGCGGCATCGGCGAGCGCGCCGAGGCGATGATCGACGCGCTGGCGCTGCGCGAGAAGATCACCTTCCCGCAGGCGCTGCGCCGGGTCGACGAGGCGTACGGCATGGCGGCCCGCTCGGCAAACGCGGTGAAGCGGTTCAACGTGCTGATGGAGGAGCTGCGGACGATCGCCGAGTCGGGCGCGGGGCCGGCCACCGTGCTGGAGGCGGTGCTCGAGCGCACGGGCTATCTGGCCGAGTTGCAGGCGTCCACGGACCCGCAGGACGAGACCCGTATCGAGAACCTCCAGGAGCTCGCGGCCGTCGCCCTGGAGTACGAGCAGGAGCGCGGCGAGGAGAACCCGGGCACGCTCGCGGAGTTCCTGGAGCAGGTCGCGCTCGTCGCCGACTCCGACCAGATCCCCGACGACGACACCGAGGGCTCCGGGGTCATCACCCTGATGACGCTGCACACCGCCAAGGGCCTGGAGTTCCCGGTGGTCTTCCTCAGCGGCATGGAGGACGGGGTCTTCCCCCACATGCGCGCGCTCGGCCAGACCAAGGAGCTGGAGGAGGAGCGGCGGCTGGCGTACGTCGGCATCACGCGCGCCCGCGAGCGGCTGTATCTGACGCGGTCGACGATGCGCAGCGCCTGGGGCCAGCCCGCGTACAACCCGCCGTCCCGCTTCCTGGAGGAGATCCCCGACCAGTACGTGCGCTGGCAGCGGACCGGGCCCGCCACCCCGTCGGCGTCGATGGGGGCCGTCGGGGCCGTCGCGGGGGTCGCGTCCTCGCTGTCCTCGTCGCTGTCCTCCTCGCGTGCGCGGGCGGGGGCCGGGGCCGCCGGTTTCGCCACGCGGCGGGCCAAGGAGCGGCCGGTGGTCTCGCTGGCCATCGGGGACCGGGTCACCCATGACGCGTTCGGGCTCGGCACCGTGGTCGCGGTGAAGGGGAGCGGGGACAACGCGGAGGCGACGATCGACTTCGGCGACGAGAAGCCGAAGCGGCTGCTGCTGCGGTACGCCCCGGTGGAGAAGCTGTAGCCGGCTCACCCTCGTCCCGGGGGTGAGCCTGCCTCCGGGGTGAGCCCGCCCCCGGGTGAGCCTGTTTCGGGGGTGAGCTGTTTCGGGGGTAGGCCGTCTCGGGGTGGGTTACGCGGGGTTTACGCGGGTTACGTCGGGTCGAGCCCGTGGCTGCGCAGCCACGGCAGCGGGTTGATGGCCGCGCCGCCGCCGGGGTGCACCTCGAAGTGGAGGTGCGGCCCGGTGGAGTTGCCGGAGTCCCCGGAGTACGCGATGACGTCCCCGGCCTTGACCGATCCGGCCCGGATCTTGGCGGTGCTCAGGTGGCAGTACCAGGTCTCGGTGCCATCCGGGCTGGTCAATATGACCATGTTGCCGTAGGCGTCGTTCCACTGGGTGCGCACGGTGCCGTCGGTCGCGGCCATGACCGGGGTGCCGTTGTCGACCGGGAAGTCGATGCCGGTGTGCAGGGACATCCAGTTGACGCCCGCCTGGCCGAAGCCGGCGCTCAGTCCGTGCTGCGAGACGGGCAGCGCGAACTTCGGCCGCAGCGCCTCCTTGCGCGCGGCCTCTGCGAGCTTGCGCTTGCGCTCGGCGGCCTGGCGCGCGTGGAGGTCGATGCGCTCCTGGGTGCGGCTGGCGCGGTCCCGGAAGTCGTCGGCGTCCTCGAGGCCCGCGGCGAGCTGCGTGTCCAGCTTGCTGTTGGCGACCGAGGGATTGACCGGCGGGGTGTCCGCGGCGGCCTGGGTGGTCTTGGTGTCCTTCTTGTCGTCGCCGAAGTTGCTGACGGAGGCGGCGGCCACCGCGGTGACGCCCAGCGCGCAGACGGAGGGAACGGCGACGGTGAGGAGCGCGGAGCGTTTGGGGCGGGCCGCGGGGGCGCGGCGGCGGCTGCGGCCGCCGTCCCGGCGGGATGCGGCGGACCGGGGGGAGGGAAGCGAGGCCGTCTCGGCCGGGGCCCGATCCTCGTCGTCGGTCGCGCCGCCCTCGGCGTCGTGGGGGTCGGCGGTGCCGGTGCCCGCCGTGCCGGGCATGTCGGTGTCGGCGTCGGGCGAGTCGAGGTCCAGGACCATGAGGGCGGTCTGGGTCTCGGCCTCGTGCACGGCCACCGCCCCGGGTTCGGACTCCGCCTCGGGGACGGCGTACGGCTGCTCGGCGGGCTGCTGGTAGCCGCCGTGCTCGTAGCCGCCGTCGTGGTACCCGCCCTGCTCGTGCTTTTCGTAGTTCTCGTAGTTCTGGTGCTGCTCGTACTGCTCGTACGGCGCGTGCTGCTCGTAGGGCGTGTGCTGCTCGTGCTGCTCGTACTGCGACTCGTCGACGGTCGCGTAGGCGCTCATGTCCCAGCACTGGGTCTGGCCGGTGTCGACCCCGGAGGTGTCGTACTGCCCGGTGCCGCTCCACTGGGCGGCCGCCAGGTCGTGGTGGCCGGTGGTGTCCCAGGCGGTGGCGTCCCACGGGCCGCCGGTGTCCGAGTCCTGCTGGGCCGGGATGGTGCCGGCCGCCGGCACGCCGGAGTCGGCCCACATCGCGGTGGTGTCATAGGTGCCGGAGTCGTACGGGCCGGCCGCGGCCCCCCACTGCGTGGCGTCGTACTGCCCGCCCGTGGACCCGTCGAGGCCGCCGGCCCCGTAGCCGCCGTCCTGGCCGCCGGGGAGTGAGCCGAAGAGAGGGTCGCCGTCGCCGTACGCGGCGGTGAGGTTGTCGAAGTTGCCGGTGGAGTAGCCGTCGTACCCGGCATAGCCGTGCGCGGTGCCCTGCTGGTCGTAAGCCTCGTAGTAAGGATATGAGGCGTCAGGAGCGGGGACGGTCGAGGTTGTGATCCCCGACGGGTGACGGTCGTTCACCACCAACTTCTCTTTCGCCTCGGCAGCAGGAGAATTAGCGGCGACTGTACCCGGCGGTTCGGGACGGCGACAATCTTCCTCAGGTTTTGAGTAACGCCGGAACGGGCATTTGGCCGCCTTTCGGTTGACCGCATGCCGTAATTTGGCCGGATGTTCGATTACTGTTCGGCAACTTCCGGCCCCGTCACGCAACCGAGACGGCCCCCGAAGCGTCTGCGTCGACCTCGTCGGCGGCGTCCAGCGCCTCGCGGACTCGAGCCGCGACCGCGTAATGCACTGGAAGGGCGAGATGCCCGATTCCCTTGACGGGGACGCTGCGCGCCCGTAGATCCGGATGGTCGATCCGGGCGGTTTCCGCGGGGATCATCAGCTGATCCACATCGCTCCAGAAACTGACGAACCGCGTACGGCAGTCGGGGGCGGGGCGCCGTAATTCCTCGATCACATCGGAATCCGGACACATCTGGCGCACCAGTGGGTGCGCGGCCAGCAGGGGCGCGGTGCGGGTGCCGGAGTGCGGGGTGCCGAGGGTGACCAGCGTGTGCACCCGGGCGTCCCCGCCCAGCCGCTGTACGTAGTAACGGGCGATCAGACCGCCCAGGCTGTGGCCGACGACATCCACCCGGCTGTGGCCGGTGCGCGCGCAGATCTGGCGCACATGGCGATCGAGCAGCGCGGCGGCGGCCCGGATATCGCAGGTCAGCGGCGAGTAGTTGAGCGCCTCCACGTGCCGGCGGCCGTGCCGGCGCAGCGAGCGGCGCAGCAGGACGAACACCGAGCGGTTGTCGATGAAGCCGTGCAGCAGGAGGACCGGGCGGCGGTCCGGACCGTCGGTGGGCAGCGCGGCCACGGCGCCGGGCGCTGCGTCGGCGGGTGCGGCGGGCGATCCGTCGGGCGGGGTGGCGGGCGGCGCGGCGGGCGATTCGCGGGGCGGGCCGGCGGGCGGCGCGGCGGGTGATTCGCGGGGCGGGCCGGCGGGCGGCGCGGCGGGTGGTGTCGCCGGCGGGCGCTCCTGGAGCAGGCCGGTCGGGTAGAGGAGGAGATGCCCGGCGAGGATCGCCAGGTCGAGGACGGTGGCGCGGATCCGTGCGAGGCCCATGGCGGCCGACCTCCCCAACGGCGCACGGAAGGCGCGGCGCTGCCCCGGTGTGCCCTCGCGGACAGCCCTTCCCGGGCTCGTCCGGTACGACCGCTCCGTCGCACCGCGGCGCCAGGCGGCCCTCACTGACGGCGCGGCGCGGTGCGACGGTCCCCGCTGCGGCTCCCCTGATGGCCGGCCCGATGCGTGGGTCCGCCCCGCGGAATTCGAGGCGAATGTGGGTGCGGCCGAGGTGAATGTGTCCCACGTGTGATTTCCCCCTCGCTGCGCGCCGTGAAACCGCTGCGTGCGGGATGCTGGAGATAACGTTCGTTCACGTTCACGTCCCCCGACGGCGGTCGGCGAGATCCGCGCGACGCGCGGCGGGGTGGGATGACGACATGGAGGCTGCGATGGGTGTGACCGGTCCGATCCGCGTGGTGGTGGCCAAGCCTGGGCTCGACGGTCACGATCGCGGGGCGAAGGTCATCGCACGGGCGCTGCGCGACGCGGGCATGGAGGTCATCTACACCGGCCTGCACCAGACGCCTGAGCAGATCGTCGACACCGCGATCCAGGAGGACGCCGACGCGATCGGGCTGTCCATCCTCTCCGGTGCGCACATGACGCTCTTCGCGAAGGTGATAGAGCTGCTGCGGGAGCGCGACGCGGAGGACATCAAGGTGTTCGGCGGCGGCATCATCCCCGAGGCGGACATCCCGCTGCTCAAGGAGCAGGGCGTCGCCGAGATCTTCACCCCGGGCGCCACGACCGTATCGATCGTGGAGTGGGTCAGGGAGAACGTCCGGCCGGTGGCCGCGTAACCGGAGCGGCGGGGCGGGCCCCGGACCGCCCCGCCGCGGCCGGTGCGGCCGGTCACGGGGCCGGCTCCGGGCGGGCCGGGGGGCCGGTCACGGGATCGGCTCCGGGCGGGCCGGGGGCCAATTACGGGATCGGCTCCGGGCGGGCCGGTCACGGGGTCGGTGCCGGGCGGGCCGCCGCCGCGGCGGGCGGTTCGAGCTCGCGCCGCATCGCCGCGCGCAGCCGGAGCGTGCCCACCAGCCGCTGGAACGCCTCCGACCAGTAGCCCCCGGCGCCGGGCGAGCCGTCCTCCGGCTCGTCCGATATCGCGGTGAGCACCTCCAGCCGGTCGGCCTGGTCCGGGTCCAGACAGCGCTCGGCCAGCCCCATCACGCCGCTGAAGCTCCACGGGTAGCTGCCCGCGTCGCGGGCGATGTCGAGCGCGTCCACGACGGCCCGGCCCAGCGGCTCGGCCCACGGCACCGCGCACACCCCCAGGAGCCGGAAGGCGTCGGACAGCCCGTGGGCCGCGATGAAGTCCGCGACCCACTGGGCCCGTTCGTCCGGCGGCAGGGCGGACAGCAGCTTCGCCGGATCGCGCCAGGACGGGGCGGCCTGAGCGGCGGCCGGGGCCCCTGCACCCGCCCCGCCGGCCCCGTCCGCTCCGCCCGGCGCGGCCGAGGCGGCCGGGGCGGTGGGCGGCGCGGCGGGGGGCGCGACGGGCGCGCCCAGCAAGGCGCGGGACCACTCCACGTTCCGCTGGCGCACGGCCGCCCGGCACCATGCCGCCTGAAGGTCCGCCTGCCAGCCGTCGGCCACCGGCAGCGCCACGATCTCGGCCGCGCCCCGCCCGCCGAACCAGCCGCTCCAGCACTCCAGCGGCGTCGCCTCGACCAACTGGCCCAACCACCAAGCGCGTTCCCCGCGCCCCGAGGGGGGCTTGGCCACGACACCGTCGCGCTGCATGCCGCTGTCGCACTCGGCCGGCGCCTCGACGGTGATGACCCCGGAGTCGAGCGAGACGCAGGCGCGGGACCGCTCGGCCATACGCGAGGCCAGCGCGGAGCCGGGGAGCGCGGACAGCAACTCGGCGGCCGTGGCCCGGACGTTCCGGCTGCGGTCGGCCAGGGCCTGCTCCAGGAACGGCTCGTCGGAGGGCGAGAGGTCGTCGCGGAGCGAGTCGAGGAACATCAGCCGGTCCTCCGCGCGCTCCGTGGACCAGGTGCTCCCGAGCAGCGCCAGGCCGACCTCCGGATCCCGGTGCCGGACCGCGGCCAGCAAGGAGACCCGCTCCGCGAACAGCCCCTCCTCCCACTGCCGCCGCACCCCGGCGGGTACGGCCACCGCAGCCGCGCCGTCCGCCGGATCCCCGGCTTCCGCACCGGCCAGCGCCTCCGCTTCCGTCTCCGCATCCGCCGGCGCCTCCGCCGCGCGCCCCGCCCCGCCGGTGCGCAGCGCGAACTTCCACTCCGGGTTCAGCCGGGCGAGCCACAGCGCGCGCGGACCGCCGAGGGCGAGTGCTTCGGGGCGCAGATCGGTGCGGGCGCGGGCCGCGTCCAGGAGGGCCGGGAGGAGGGCGGCGGGTGCTTGGTAGCCGTACTGGTTGGCCATGGTGAGCCACTGCGGGAGCAGCTCGGCGAGGTCGGGCGCGGAGCGCCGGCCGCCGCCGGGGGCGGAGCGGCCGGCGAGCAGCATGGCCAGCCGGCTGCGGGCGGCCGGGGGCAGCGGTGGGCGGGGATCGGCGGGCGCGGGGGAGGGGGCCGGGCGGGCGGCCGCGGTGCGCAGCCCGGCGCGCCGCCGCAGCGTGCTGAGCGCGGCGGCGTCCAGCAGGGCGGCGGGCGGATCCTGGCCGGGGCGCGGGGTGACGGGCGGGGTGCGGCGCTCGGTGCCGAGCAGGGCGGCGGCGACCAGGTCGTCCCAGGACGCGGTGGTGCTCACGGCATGCCTCCGTGGAGTGTCGATCCGGCGCCGGACGGGCTCTGGAGCGGGACCGGGGCCGGATCCCAGGTGGTGAGGGGGGCGAAGCCGCGGTGGCCGCATTCGCCGAAGACCGTGACGGGGCCGCCGCCCGAGACCGCGGTCAGCTGCCACAGGTCCGTACGCCCGGCGCACCGCGGGTCGATCGGCAGGGCGGCGCCCGTCCGGGGGTCCGCCAACTGCCAGCCGTCCTCGCCGCCCGGGATCGGGGTCACCCCCGAGAGCACGACCGGCCAGGCGTCCAGCCAGGGGTCCTCGCGCAGCGCGTCCCCGTAGGCGGCCAGCGCGGTGGGGATGTCGCTCCCCGGGGGCACCGGCGGCGACGGGGCCGAAGGGACCGGCGGGACCGGGGGCGAAGGGGCCGACGGGGTGGGCTGGGCCGGCGCGGCGGACGGCGCGGCGGGGGCAGGGGGCGGCGGCGGGTCCGGGTGGCGGGTGCCGAGCGCGGCGCGCAGCGGGCGCCCGGCCGGGTAGTAGGTGAGGTCGGCGTCCAGCACGATCCCGACCGGCAGGGCGAGTTCGGGGGTGTGGCCGGCCGCGCCGAAGGAGAGCAGCAGGGCGATGCGCCCGGTGTCCTGGCCGCGGAGCCAGATGCGGCGCGTCGTCAGCCGGCCGTCGCTGTCGTCCTGCCGCCCGAGGACGAGCCAGCGGTCGCGGACGGCGGTGCCGGAGGCCAGCAGCTCGGCCGTGGGCGTGGTGAGGCCGACGCGCGAGCGGGTCGCGGCGGCCAGCGCCTCGGGGAGCCGGTCGAGGCGCGCGTAACCCTCGCTCAGCAGGTGCAGCAGCGCGCACTCCTCGAGCAGGCGCCCCGGCCAGCCGGGCCCTGAGGAGCGGACGGCGCCCAGCTCCCGCACCCGCGCCCCCAGGCCGGGCGCCTGGGCGTCGACCATGCGCGCGGCCGTCTCCTCCCACACCGCGTGACCGGAGCGATCGACGCCGGCCAGGCCGTCGCGGAGCAGGTCCGCCAGGCGCTGCTCCAGCTCGGAGGCGCCCGCCGCGATGCGCTGGGCGCGCCGCTCGGCCCGGCGCCTGGCCGCCTGCGGATCGGCGACGCCGCCCGGCTCCTTCCGCCCGCCCGCGGCGGCCTCGGCTGCCGCGCCGGACGCCTCGCGCGCGGCGCGCTCCCGGCGCCCGGCCAGCCACTCCCCGGCCCACTCGGGCGGCCCCTCGGCCTCCGGGACGCCCCCGCCGCCCGCCCACAGGAGCAGCAGGCCGAGCGCGTGCTTGCACGGGAACTTCCGGCTGGGGCAGCTGCAGCGGTAGGCGGGCCCGTCGAGATCCACGACCGTCTGGTACGGCTTGCCGCCGCTGCCCGCGCACAGCCCCCACACGCCCCCGCCGTGGGCACCCGCCGCCGACCAGGGGCCGGGCGTGGCGAGCTTGCCGCCCGCCTTGCGTGAGGCGGCGTCAGGAGCCAGGGCCAGCACCTGCTCCGCCGTCCAGCGTTCCCCCTGCGCATTCATGTCACCGACGGTACGTGCGGCCACTGACAACCGCCCTGGCCTGGGGGTTCGTTGGCATGCGGGCGGATTGTCAGTGGTGTGGTGCAGGGTGGTGAACGGGTCCGGAAACGGACGGAGAGACGAGTCGTGGGGGAGCTGTGACCGTGCCTGTGCCCAGCGCAGACGAGACCGCCGAGACGGCTGAGACCGCCGGGGCGGCGGGGACCGCCGGGGCCGCCGAGACCGCCGGCGGCGAGGCCCTGCGTCCGCACGCCGAGGACGCCTTCGCCGACGAGCTCAAGGCGCTCGCCGCGGCCGACGACCGCCCGCGGCCCGCCCGCTGGCGCCTGTCGCCGTGGGCGGTCGCGACGTACCTGCTGGGCGGCACGCTGCCGGACGGCACCGTGATCACCCCCAAGTACGTGGGCCCCCGGCGCATCGTCGAGGTGGCCGTCACCACGCTGGCCACCGACCGCGCCCTGCTCCTGCTGGGCGTGCCCGGCACGGCCAAGACCTGGGTCTCCGAGCATTTGGCGGCGGCCATCAGCGGCGACTCGACGCTGCTCGTCCAGGGCACCGCGGGCACGCCCGAGGAGGCCATCCGCTACGGCTGGAACTACGCCCGGCTCCTCGCCCACGGCCCCAGCCGCGAGGCGCTCGTGCTCAGCCCGGTGATGCGGGCGATGGCCGGGGGGATGACCGCGCGCGTGGAGGAGCTGACCCGTATCCCCGCCGACGTCCAGGACACGCTGATCACCGTCCTGTCGGAGAAGACCCTGCCGATCCCCGAGCTGGGGGAGGAGGTCCAGGCGGTCCGCGGCTTCAACCTGATCGCCACGGCCAACGACCGCGACCGGGGGGTCAACGAGCTGTCCAGCGCCCTGCGTCGCCGGTTCAACACGGTCGTGCTGCCGCTGCCCGCGACCGCCGAGGAGGAGGTCGACATCGTGGCGCGCCGGGTGGCCCAGATCGGCCGCTCGCTGGACCTGCCCGCAGTGCCCGAGGGCGTGGCCGAGATCCGCCGCGTGGTCACGGTGTTCCGCGAGCTGCGGGGCGGGACGACGGAAGACGGGCGCACGAAGCTCAAGTCGCCCTCGGGCACGCTGTCGACGGCGGAGGCGATCTCCGTGGTCACCGGCGGGCTCGCCCTCGCCGCCCACTTCGGCGACGGCGTTCTGCGGGCGGGCGACGTGGCCGCGGGCATGCTCGGCGCGGTGGTCCGGGACCCGGCGGCGGACCGGGTCATCTGGCAGGAGTACCTGGAGACGGTGGTCCGCGAGCGCGACGGCTGGAAGGACTTCTACCGCGCGTGCCGTGAGGTGGGCGCGTGACCGGCGCCGCCCCGGGCCTCGCGGCGCCCCCGCCCGGCGCCCGGCCGGACGCGGCCGGGGCACCGTGGCCGCTGCTCCTGGGCGTGCGGCACCACGGCCCGGGCTCCGCGCGGGCGGTGCGGGCCGCGCTCGACGCCTGCGGGCCCGCCGCCGTGCTGATCGAGGGGCCGCCGGAGGGGGACGCGTTGGTCGGGTTCGCCGCGGAGGAGGGCATGCGGCCCCCCGTCGCCCTGCTCGCCCACGCGGTGGGCGACCCGGGGCAGGCCGCGTTCTGGCCGCTGGCCGAGTTCTCCCCGGAGTGGGTGGCCATCCGGTGGGCCCTGTCCCGCGGCGTCCCCGTGCGCTTCATCGACCTCCCGGCGGCGAACTCCCTGGCGATGGCCGTCCGTACGGAGGACCGTACGGAGGACCGTACGTCCGACCGCACGCCCGACCGTACGGACGGCCGTACGGACGAGGACCCCGGGCCGGATCCGGCCGGGCGGCTGCGCGTGGACCCCCTGGGGGTGCTCGCGGAGACCGCCGGATACGACGATCCGGAGCGCTGGTGGGAGGACGTCGTCGAGCACCGCGGCGTCGGCACCGGCGCGCCGGGCGGGGTCGGCGCGCCAGGCGGGATCGGCGCGGTGGCCGGCTCGGATGCGGCGGCGGGCTCGGATGCGGTGGCCGGCTCGGACGCGGCGGCCGGCTCGGACATGGCGGGGGCCGTCGCGCCGTTCGCCGCGCTCGGCGAGGCCATGGCAGCCCTCCGCGCCGAGTACGGCCACGGCGGACACGAGCACGACGCCGTGCGCGAGGCGCACATGCGGCTGCGGCTGCGCGAGGCGCGGCGGGAGTTCGGCGACCGGGTCGCCGTCGTGTGCGGGGCCTGGCATGTCCCGGCGCTGGCCGGGCGCACCACCGCGACGGCCGACCGGGGCCTGCTCAAGGGGCTGCCGAAGGTCAGGGCGGAGCTGAGCTGGGTGCCGTGGACCCACCGCCGGCTGGCGCGGCACAGCGGCTATGGCGCGGGCATCGCCTCCCCCGGCTGGTACAGCCATCTCTTCCACGCCGAGGACCGCCCGCTGGAGCGCTGGATGACCAAGGTCGCCGGGCTGCTGCGCGCCGAGGACTTCGCCGTCTCCTCCGCGCATGTCATCGAGGCGGTGCGGCTCGCCGAGACCCTCGCCGCCGTGCGCGGCCGCCCGCTCGCCGGGCTCGCCGAGACCACGGACGCGGTGCGGGCGGTGCTGTGCGAGGGCTCCGACGTGCCGCTCGCGATCGTCCACGACCGGTTGGTCGTCGGGGACGTGCTGGGGGAGGTGCCCGAGTCGGCCCCGGCGGCTCCGCTCCAGCGGGACCTGGCGCGCACGCAGCGTTCGCTGCGGCTCAAACCGGAGGCCATGGAGCGCGAGTTGGAGCTGGACCTGCGCAAGGAGACCGACGCCGCGCGCAGCCGCCTGCTGCACCGGCTGCGGCTGCTCGGCGTCGACTGGGGGACCCCGGCCGCCTCGCGCGGCAGCACGGGCACGTTCCGGGAGACGTGGCGGCTGCGCTGGGAGCCGGAGCTGTCGGTGCGGGTCGCCGAGGCCGGGGTGTGGGGCACCACCGTGCTGTCGGCCGCCACGGCGAGGGCGGAGGCCAAGGCGGTGGACGCCACCGCGCTCGGTGAGGTCACGGAGCTGGCCGAGCGCTGTCTGCTCGCCGCGCTCCCCGACGCGCTGCCGGTCGTGATGCGCGCGCTCGCCGACCGTGCCGCGCTCGACGCGGACGTGGGCCACCTCGCCCAGGCCCTGCCCGCGCTCGTCCGCTCCGTGCGGTACGGAGACGTGCGCGGCACGGACACCGCCGCCCTGGCCGAGGTCGCGATGGGCCTGGCCGAGCGCGTCCTGGTCGGGCTGCCCCCCGCCTGCTTCGGCCTCGACGCGGACGGCGCCGCGGAGATGCGCGGCCACCTCGAAGCCGTGCACCAGGCCGTCGGCCTGCTGGCGGAGATCCGGCCGGGCGGCGCGGCCCGCGCCGAAGCGGGGCTAGCCGACCCGGAGGGCGCGGGTCGCGGAGGCGGCCCGGGCGATGCGAGCGGCCGGGGCAGCGCGCAGGGCGCGGTCGGCGCGGGCGGCGGGGCTGCCTCGGGCGGTGCGGAGCACGCCGAAGCGGGCCCGGCCGGCCATAACGTCCCGGTGGGCTCTGGTGGCCCGGCTGGGGCTAACGGCCCGGTGGGCCGGGCTGGTCCTGGCGGCTCGGCTGGCCCGGCCGGGGCTGGCGATGCGAGCGGCCGGGGTGACGGGCTGCGGGGGCGTTGGGGCGCCGTGCTGCGGTCGCTCGCCGGAGCCGATGGGGTCTCAGGGCTGATCCGGGGCCGGGCCGCGCGTCTGCTCCTGGACGACGGGCGGCTGGCCGAGGGTGAGGCGGCCCGGCTGATGGGCCTGGTGCTCTCGCCCGGCACCGCGCCGGCCGAAGCGGCCTCCTGGATCGAGGGATTCGTGGGCGGCGGCGCGGGCGGGGGAATGCTCCTGGTCCACGACGAGCGGCTGCTCGGGCTGCTCGACCGCTGGCTCACGGGCGTCCCGGCGGAGGCGTTCACGGACGTGCTGCCGCTGCTGCGGCGCACCTTCGCGGCGTACGACGCGGGCGTGCGCCGCACGCTGGGCGAGCTGGTCCGCCGCGGACCGGCCCCGGCCGACGGTCCGCGCCCGGCCGGCGGCCCGGCCGCGCCCGGCTTCGGCCCCGGCCTGGACGAGGACCGCGCGGCGGCCGTCGTGCCGGTGGTCCGCCTCCTCCTCGGCCTCGACCACAGCCACGTCGGCCATGACAACCATCACAACCACCACAACCGCGCCTCGGAGGTGGCCGGATGACCGGGGAGACGACCGCGAGCGAGCGGCTGCGCCGCTGGCGGCTGGTGCTCGGCGGGCAGGGCGGCGGCGACGGGACCGGGTGCGCGCTGAGCGGGCAGGACGCCGCGATGGACCGCACGCTCGAGGCGCTCTACGGTGCGGGCGGCGAGAGCGGCCCCGGCGGCCCGGCCGCCGCCCGCGGCGGCTCCGCCGGGAGCGGCCCGCGCTCGGCGGGGCTCGGCGGCTCCGCGCCCCAAGTGGCGCGCTGGCTCGGCGACATCCGGCGGTACTTCCCCACCTCCGTGGTCCAGGTCATGCAGCGGGACGCCATCGACCGGCTGGGCCTGGCCGCGCTGCTCCTGGAGCCCGAGATGCTGGAGGCCGTGGAGGCGGACGTACACCTGGTCGGCACCCTGCTCTCGCTCAACAAGGCGATGCCGGAGACGACCAGGACCACCGCGCGCGCCGTCGTCGCCAAGGTCGTGGCGGACCTGGAGAAGCGCCTGGCCTCCCGCACCCGCGCCACCCTCACCGGCGCCCTCGACCGCTCGGCCAGGACCAGCCGCCCCCGCCACCGCGACATCGACTGGGACCGCACCATCCGGGCGAACCTGAAGCACTACCTCCCCGAGCACCGGACGGTCGTCCCCGAGCGGCTGATCGGATACGGGCGCGCCGCCCGCGGGGCGAAGAAGGACGTCATCCTGTGCATCGACCAGTCGGGGTCGATGGCCGCGTCCGTCGTGTACGCGTCCGTCTTCGGCGCCGTGCTGGCCTCGATGCGCTCCCTCACCACCCGGCTCGTCGTCTTCGACACCTCCGTCGTGGACCTGACGGAGGAGCTGGCCGATCCGGTGGACGTGCTCTTCGGCACCCAGCTCGGCGGCGGCACGGACATCAACCGCGCCCTCGCCTACTGCCAGTCGCGGATCACCCGCCCCGCCGACACCGTCGTCGTGCTCATCAGCGACCTGTACGAGGGCGGCATACGCCAGGAGATGCTGGGCCGGGTCGCCGCGATGAAGGCGTCCGGCGTGCAGTTCGTCGCACTGCTCGCGCTGTCCGACGAGGGCGCCCCCGCCTACGACCGTGAGCACGCCGCGGCGCTCGCCGCGCTCGGCGCGCCGGCCTTCGCCTGCACCCCCGATCTCTTCCCGGACGTCATGGCCGCGGCGATCGAAAAGCGCCAACTGCCCATACCGGAAAAGGGGCTCCATCGGTAACCGGGGGGTTGCGCCGCCCCCCGTCCGTCGTGCAAGGATCAACCCATCGCCCCGGAAGTGAATCTGACCTTCCGGTTGGTCGATCCGCATCTGCTTCGCCCTGCTCCGTATGCCCGTATGCCCGTACGTCTGGGAAGGCCCCCTCTCTTGTCCGCTGTGCTCGCCATGCCTGCCGCCGTGCGCCTGCCGCGCACCGCGGCCGCGCGGCGGGCGCTGCTGGCGGCGCTGTTCCTCGGGGGTTTCCTGGCGCTCGCGTTCCTCTTCGGGGGCAGCGCGCACGCCGCGGAGCGTACGGACGCGGGCGCGGCCGCCGACCGGGCCGGCGCCTCCGGGCTGCTCGACCCGGGACGGGCCGACGACACCGTGGCACGGCACACCAAGGACGCGACCGAGGCCGCCCAGGCCACGGACGACGCCGTACGGGAAGCCGTACGGCCGGTCGAGGAGCAGACCCGGCAGCTCACCGAGCCGGTCACCGACCTGCTGGGCCGGACGGGTGACTCCCTGCCCGTCCACCTGCCCGCAGGAGCGCTCGGCGGGGCGGGCGGCGACACCGGTCCGAGCGGCTCCGCGCCTGCTCACCAGCCGTCCGACAGCCACCGGGCCAAGGACGACACGGCCTCCGGATCCCCGGCCGCGCACGCCGCCGCCCGGATGGGGCCCACGGCCCCGCGATCGGCCGTGACCGCGCCGCGCACCGCCGCCGACCACGACCGGGCCCCGGTCGTACGGGGGGCGCACGGCCCGGTCCAGGGCGAGGGCGCCCCGGCGCCGCTGCCCTTCCCCCTCCCCGGTTCCCCGGTGGGGACCGCCGCCTTGTGCACCGGCGACAGCGGCGCCCCCCGTGGCGGGGACACCCACGCCACCCTCGTGCCGGGCGGCCCGGCGGGCCACTGGCTGCGGCCCGGCGCCGTCCGCGCGGAGAGCTCCGCGCCCACGCGCGAGCGATTCAACGAAGTCCTCGAATTCCCCGGCTAGGGCAGACCTTCACCCCCGTCTGCTGAGACCTGCCGCGCGGGGGCGGGTCAGGTCTGCCCGTCCGACATCCCCCTGAATTCGAAGGACTTCCCCTCATGCGTAGCAACATCCGCCGTTCCATCGTCGTCGCCGCTGCCGCCACCGGTCTCTGGGCCCTCGGCTCCGCCGCCGCCAACGCGGCCGACCTCCCCGAGGCCCCGTCCACCGACAGCGTCACCAGCACCGTCGGCGGCGCGACCAAGACCGCCGGGGACACGCTGCCGACCGACGGCGTGAAGGACGTGACCAACGGCGTGGCCGACACCTCCAAGGTCACCGACGCCGCCGGCCGGACCGTGGACGGCGCCGAGGCCACCGTGGACGGCGTGACCTCGAAGGTCACCGGCGCCGCGAAGGACGCCCTGCCGGGCGTCGACGAGGTGACCGGCCTGGCCGACGGCCTCACCGACGGCGCCACCGGCACGGCCGAGCCGGCGAAGGCCGCCGACAAGGCCAACAAGGTCAACAAGGTCAAGAAGACGGTCAAGAAGGCGCAGAAGGCCGCCAAGAAGGCCACCGACATCATCGACCTGCCCACCGGCGAGGTGCCCGGCGTCGTGCCGCAGCTCCCCGGCCTCGGCTCGCTGCCCTCCGTGCCCGTCACCCCCGCCGTGCCCGCCCTCCCCGCCGTCCCGGGCGAGCTGCCGGCCACCCCCGAGCTGCCCGCCGCCCCCGGCTCCGTCGACAACCTGCTCGCCGCCCTCTCCGGCGCGGGCGTCCGCCCGGAGGAGCTGGCCGGCAAGGCCCAGCGCACGCTGGGCGACGCCCAGGCGACCGCCGCCGCCGTGGCCCCGGGCGAGCTGCCCCCCACCGGGCACGACGTCCTGGCCAAGGTGACCCCCGTCGCGCAGCAGACCGTGGGTGACGCCGGCACGCTGGCCGACGACGTCTACCTCCAGGTCGCCCCGTACGTCCTGAACGTGGCCGGTGGCGCCAAGGGCGGCGTGGAGTGCGTGGCCGACGACACGGTGCTGCTCGCCCAGGGCCTCACCCTGACGGTCACCACCGACGCGCAGATCACCGTCAGCAACGCCGCCTCGGGCGCGGAGACCCTGGTCCCGGCGCTGCCCGGCGACCTGACGGACGCCGCCAACATCCCGGCGCTGCCGCTGCTGCCGGCCGTCCCCACGGTCCCGGCCGACCTGCCGACCGTCCCGGTCGTGGCCCTGCCGACGGTCCCGGCGGCCGACCTGCCGACCGTCCCGGCGGCCGAGGTCCCGGCTGTCCCGGCGGTCCCGGCTGACCTGCCGACGGTTCCGGCTGAGGTTCCGGCCGTTCCGGCTGACCTGCCGACCGTCCCGGCGGCCGAGGTCCCGGCCGTTCCGGCTGACCTGCCGACCGTCCCGGCCGAGGTCCCGGCCGAGGTCCCGGCCGACCTGCCCACCGTCCCGGCCGAGGTCCCGGCCGACCTGCCCACCGCCGACGGCATCGACGGCGTTGGCGGCATCGACGGCCTCGGCGGGCTGAACGTCTGATGACGCCATCTGCCGTACGCGTTCGCGTACGCCGTACGGCACCTGCTTGACCGATCGGGCGGCCCTCGTTGGGGAGGGGGCCGCCCGATCGGCGTTGCCCCTGTCCGCAGCCCGAGCTCGCCCCTCCGAGCAGCGAGGCTGTACAAAGATAGGTGGGTATGGTCGCGATCTGTGACCGTAATCACCGCGCCAGTGTGATCTGCGATTTAGGGACGCAGGTCCCTCGGGGATAACCTGCGAGACGGACATGCCGCGTACCCGGCGCACGTGTGCCGCCCTCGTCAAAGATCGCGTCCTCACGCTGCCACCGCGGCACGCCCGCGCAGACAACGAACCGCGATTTCCAGGAAAAGGGACGGACGCGCGTGGACCTGTTCGAATACCAGGCGAGGGACCTCTTCGCCAAGCACGGTGTACCGGTGCTGGCCGGTGAAGTCATCGACACGCCTGAGGCGGCGCGCGAGGTGACCGAGCGACTCGGCGGCCGCGCGGTCGTCAAGGCGCAGGTCAAGGTCGGTGGCCGTGGCAAGGCCGGTGGTGTGAAGCTGGCCTCCGACGCGGATGACGCGGTCGAGAAGGCCACTCAGATCCTGGGCATGGACATCAAGGGCCACACGGTCCACAAGGTGATGCTCGCCCAGACCGCGGACATCAAGGAGGAGTACTACGTCTCCTTCCTGCTGGACCGGACCAACCGCACCTTCCTCGCCATGGCGTCCGTCGAGGGCGGCGTGGAGATCGAGGTGGTCGCGGAGCAGAACCCCGAGGCGCTCGCCAAGATCCCGGTCGACGCCATCGAGGGCGTGACCAAGGAGAAGGCCGCCGAGATCGTCGCCGCCGCGAAGTTCCCGGCCGAGGTCGCCGACCAGGTCGCCGAGGTCCTGCAGACCCTGTGGAAGGTCTTCATCGAGGAGGACGCCCTTCTCGTCGAGGTCAACCCGCTGGTCAAGACGGGCGACGGCAAGATCATCGCCCTGGACGGCAAGGTCTCCCTGGACGAGAACGCCTCCTTCCGCCAGCCGGAGCACGAGGCGCTCGAGGACAAGGCCGCGGCCAACCCCCTCGAGGCGGCCGCCAAGGCCAAGGGCCTCAACTACGTCAAGCTCGACGGCGAGGTCGGCATCATCGGCAACGGCGCGGGTCTGGTCATGTCGACCCTCGACGTCGTCGCGTACGCCGGTGAGAACCACGGCGGCGTCAAGCCCGCCAACTTCCTCGACATCGGCGGCGGCGCGTCCGCCGAGGTGATGGCCAACGGCCTGGAGATCATCCTCGGCGACCCGGATGTCAAGTCGGTCTTCGTCAACGTCTTCGGTGGCATCACCGCCTGTGACGCCGTGGCCAACGGCATCGTGCAGGCCCTGGAACTGCTGAAGAGCAAGGGCGAAGAGGTCACCAAGCCGCTCGTCGTGCGTCTCGACGGCAACAACGCGGAACTGGGTCGCAAGATCCTGACCGACGCCAACCACCCGCTCGTGCAGCAGGTGGACACCATGGACGGAGCGGCCGAGCGCGCCGCCGAGCTCGCGGCTGCGAAGTAAGGGAACGGGTCACCAACACCATGGCTATCTTCCTCACCAAGGAAAGCAAGGTCATCGTTCAGGGGATGACCGGGTCCGAGGGTCAGAAGCACACCCGGCGGATGCTTGCCTCGGGCACCAACATCGTCGGCGGTGTGAACCCGCGCAAGGCCGGCACGAAGGTCGACTTCGACGGCACCGAGGTACCGGTCTTCGGCACCGTCAAGGAGGCCATCGAGGCCACCGGCGCCGATGTCACCGTGATCTTCGTCCCGGAGAAGTTCACCAAGGACGCGGTCATCGAGGCGATCGACGCCGAGATTCCGCTCGCCGTCGTGATCACCGAGGGCATCGCGGTCCACGACACGGCCAACTTCTGGGCCTACGCCGGCCAGAAGGGCAACAAGACCCGCATCATCGGTCCGAACTGCCCGGGCCTGATCACGCCGGGTCAGTCGAACGCGGGCATCATCCCGGCCAACATCACCAAGCCGGGCCGGATCGGCCTGGTGTCGAAGTCCGGCACGCTGACCTACCAGATGATGTACGAGCTGAGCGACATCGGCTTCTCGTCCTGCGTGGGCATCGGCGGTGACCCGATCATCGGCACCACCCACATCGACGCCCTGGCCGCCTTCGAGGCCGACCCCGACACCGACCTGATCGTGATGATCGGCGAGATCGGCGGCGACGCGGAGGAGCGGGCCGCGGACTTCATCAAGGCCAACGTCACCAAGCCGGTCGTCGGCTACGTGGCGGGCTTCACCGCGCCCGAGGGCAAGACCATGGGTCACGCCGGTGCGATCGTGTCCGGTTCCTCCGGCACCGCGCAGGCGAAGAAGGAGGCCCTGGAGGCCGCGGGCGTGAAGGTCGGCAAGACCCCGTCCGAGACGGCCCGCCTGGCGCGCGCCGCGCTGGCCGGCTGACGCCGTCCGCCGGAGCGCTCGGCTCACGGACGCGGGCCCGTACCACCCACCCGGTGGTGCGGGCCCGCGCCCTTTTCCCCTCGATCCCCCGCCCTTCTCTCCTCTCGATCTCCCTTGGCGCGCGCTTAGCGCGAAACGCACATAACCGCAACCTTTACGACACGGCGACCAATCGCCTGATGTGCGGATGAAACGGCCGTTATTGGCAGCATGGGCGCGTGACCCAATTGACCGATCGCAGCCCGTCGTTGTCCTCCCGTGGCCGCGCCGTGCTCCGGCGCCCCTCCTCCGGTGTCAGGGAGGCGTTCCTCGGCGGCGTCGTGGCCGCCGGGCTCGGGCTGGGCACGCTCGCCGTCCTCGTGCTCCTGCTGTGGATCACCTCCTCGGACCCCGGCAGCAGCCCGGACAGGGCCCTGCACATCGCCGCCGACCTGTGGCTTCTCGCGCATGGCGCGGATCTCGTACGGACCGGGACGCCGTCGGGGGGCTCCGCGCCCGTCGGGCTCACCCCGCTGCTGATCAGTGCCCTGCCGTGCTGGCTGCTCTACCGGGCCGGGCGGCACGCGATCGAGGGGGGCGCGGCGGAGGACGAGGTGGAGGACGCTGCGGAGGACGAGGTGGACGCGGGGGAGGACCGGCGGGAGGACTCAGGGGAGGCGACCGGCGGTGGCGGGCGATGGGTGCCCGCGGAGGCCGCACTTCACCCGCGCACCGCCTTCGGATGGGTGACGGGCGGCTATCTGCTGGTCGGGGTGGCCGTCATGCTGTACGCGTCGGCGGGGCCGCTGCGCGTCGCGCCGCTCAGCGCCCTGCTGCACCTGCCGCTGGTCGCCGCGGTGGCCGTCGCGGTGGGGGTGTGGGTGGCGGACGGGCGCTTCCCCGTGCCGCGCCCGCCCGCCCGCGCGCGCCGCGTATGCCGCCAGTGGCGGCAGCGACTGGGTGAACGGTTGGCCGCGTGGGCGCGCGCCCGGCTGCCGCACGCCGGACGCGTTTTCGCCGCCCTCCACCGGCTGCGGCGGCTGCTGCGCCTGGTGTGCCTGGTGCCTTTTGTGTGGCTCAGGTCGGCCGCCGCACGCCGGGCCGCCGGGTCCGGGACCGGCGAGCTGAGGATCCCCGGTTACCGCACCCCGGTGTTCCGCGCCGCGGTGCTGCGGGCCGCCGCGGGCGCCCTCGTCGTGCTGCTCGGCGCGGGGGCGCTGCTCACCGCGGTGTCGCTGATGAGCCACGCGGGCGAGGTGCAGCTGGCGTTCCTGGAGCTCAGCGACGTCTGGTCCGGGCGTTTCGCGGTGCTGCTGATCAGCCTGGCGCTGCTGCCCAACGCGATCGTCTGGGGGGCCGCGTACGGACTCGGCCCCGGCTTCGCGGTCGGCGCCGCGGCCGTCGGGCCGCTCGGCGTGGCGGACTACCCCGACCTGCCCCACTTCCCCCTGCTGGCCGCGCTGCCCGCCGAGGGCGACGGCAGCCGGCTGAGCTGGCTGGCGGGGTGCGCGGCGGGGGCGTCGCTGGCGTGGTTCGTCGCGGTCGCGGCGGTACGGCGGACGGACGGCGGCAGCCCCGGCGGGGGCCCCGGCGGGGGCTTCGGTCAAGGCGCCGACCGGGACCTGGGCCGGGGCGTCGGCCCGGGCGGTGACGAGAGGAGTGAGGCGTCGGCAAGGCGCCCGACCGTGGCGGTGTGGGGGTGGGGCCAGACCGCCCTGATGGCCGCCGCCGCGTCCCTCGCCTGCGCGGCCGCGATGGCCGTGCTCGCCGGCGCCTCGGGCGGCGCCCTGGGCACCGCCGGGCTCGCCGAGCTGGGCCCGAGCTGGTGGCGTACGGGCACGGCGACGCTGGCCTGGACGGCCCTGCCCGGGGTCCCCGGCGCGGTGGTCCTGCGCTGGCTCCGGCTGGTCGTCCCCGTGCTGATGGCCTGGCTGGCCCGGAAGTCCGAGGCCCGCGCCTGGGCCGCCTCGGCGGCGCCCACCCCGCGCCCGGACGGCGAGGACCGGGAGGGCGACGGCCGACGGGACGCCGCCACGGCGCACGGCCGGCAGGACAGCCCCACGGCGCCCGCCCGGCGGGACGCCACCACGGCGCAGGGCCGGCAGGGCGGCGCGGCAGCGCATGGCGGGTGGGACGCCGGCACGCCGTACGCCCGGCAGGACAGCCGCACGGCGCAGAGCCGGCAGGACGACGCGACAGCGCACGGCGGCGCGGACGCCGGCACCGCGCGCGGTCGGCAGGACGCCACCACGGCGCCCGCGCCGTGGTGGCGGCAGTTCCTTCCGCTCCTTCCCCGCGCCGGCGCGGAGCCCGGGCCCGACGCGCACCGCCCCGCGACGCCGCCCGGCCCCGGCACGCCGGGGCCGGGGCCGGAGCGGCGCCGCGAAGCGGGCGCCTCGGGCCGTTAGGCGCTCAGGGTCTGTCCGGCGGGGGAGTGCGCCGCGCGCGTACGCCCCTCCGCGAGGAGCATCCCGGCGGTCAGCAGCACGACGCAGGCGGCTGAGACGTGCACGGTCAGCGCCGTGGTGAGGGTGCCGCCGTGCGTGACGACCGCCAGCGCGTCACCCAGCGGGACGGTCGCGTCGACCAGGATCACCCACCCCAGCGCGCGCCGCTGCCCGAGCGCGAGCAGGATCAGGGCGGTGGCTCCGACGGCGAGATCACGTACGCCCTTCACCACGAAGTAGCCCTGGGCATTGCCCTGCGGCCAGGGCTCGATGCCGAAGCCGTCGGGCGCGCCGTGCGGGTTCAGCAGGAAGTTCAGGCCGAAGAACAGGGGTGCGGCGGCGGTCAGGATGACCAGGGCGGTGGTGATGCGCTGCTTCGACATGAGTCCCCCACGGGAGTAACCAGAGCCTGACGTGAACGTGTTCCTAGCGTCGCTAGGCGCACAAGCGATGCTAGATCAAGCGCCGCTCGGTTGTCTAGCGTCGCTAGCGGTCGGTGTCTCGTGCCGCACGGGGCCCGGTGCGCGAAAGGGCGGCCGCGACGCCTGCGCGTCACGGCCGCCCCTGGGGCTTCCCGGGTCAGTCCTCCGTGCTGAGCAGCGGCCGGAGCTGCTTGGGCAGCAGGTCCTCGCACGCGTGCCGGGAGGTCTGGGTGAGGGCGTCGTCCACGCACGAGTAGTAGTCGCTGTAGACGAGCTGGACGGTGAAGGTCGCGGCCACGATGGCCAGCGCCAGACCGCCCGTGACCAGTCCGCTGATCGCCGCTGTGGCCTGCGGCTTCGAGGGGCCGGTGCCGGGGGCCGGGAGATGGGCCGGGGTGGCGCCGGGGGCGGGCGGCGGAGCGTTCAGCGGGACGGCGGAGGGCGTCGGCGCCGGCGCCGGGCGGCGCGGCTTGGCGCGCAGGGCGCTGATGCCCCAGTAGACGGCCAGGGCGCCGAGCAGCAGCGCGATCTGGGGCAGGCTGAAGAGCGCGAAGAAGAAGCCCCACATGCCCGCGAGCAGCGCGTAGCGGGCGCGCCGCTGGGCCGGGTCGGTCGGGTCCCAGCGCGGGCGTCCGCCGCCGCCCTGGCCGCTCGTGCCGGGCCGGCCGGGGTTGGACCCGAAGCCGCCGTTCTGGCGGCCGGGCTGGCGGCTGCTCCACTGGCTGCCCCAGGCGGGTGGCTGCGGCGGGCCGTCCGGCCCGCCCTGGCCGCCCTCGCCCTGGCCGCCGCCGCTCTGGCCGCCCTGCGCCCCGCCACCGGGCGCGGCGCGGCCGTCATCCCGGCCACCGTCGCCGCCACCGCTGCCGTCGCCGCCGGGGCCGTCCGTGCCGCCCTGCGCGGCGTCGGGCCGGTGCCTGGGCTGCCAGGGCTGGTCGGGCCGTCCCTCCGGCGGCGGCGCGAAGGGGTTGGGCTCCTCGCGCCCGGCGGGCGCGCCCCCGGGCGAGGCGGAGGAGGACGAGGACGAGGACTGCTGCTCCCGCAGCAGCGGCGTCGTGCGCGACGTGCGGGCGTGCCTCATCGCTGCCCTCCGGTGCGGGCGGGGGTCGGCGGGGGGCAGTGAGCCGCGCGGCGGCGTCGGTCCGGCATGTGGAGGTGTCTTCCCCTTGTGTCGTCGTGATGCACGCGAGGCTTCCGTACGGCCTGCGCCGTACGGCTCCCCTGTGCGGGCGCGACGGTGGTTCCCACGGCGTCAGTTGATTTCGCAGTCCAGACGCTACCTCCCGCGCCCGCCCCCGTCCCCCGGGGGCCGTTTCGTGTGCCGGTATCGTTGCTGACGGTCGGCGGCTTCGTAGAGTTCCCCGGAATTCAGGACTCCGCCACCTTGTACGACCACACAAACGTGTTCGTGCAAACGTGTCCGCACCCACGCGTACCGTCCCGCATCGCCCGCGAGAAAGATCCCCGCCGTGGCCTCCCCGCCTCCCCCGCCGTACCTCGCCGCCCGCCCCGAGCGCCCCGCCCGCCTCGTCGTCCTGGTCTCCGGCTCCGGTACGAACCTTCAGGCGCTCCTCGACGCGATCGCCGCCGAGGGCGCCTCGGGCTTCGGCGCCGAGGTCGTGGCCGTCGGCGCGGACCGGGACGGCATCGCGGGCCTGGAGCGCGCCGAGCGCGCCGGGATCCCGACGTTCGTGTGCCGCGTGAAGGACCACGCCACCCGCGCCGACTGGGACCGCGCGCTGGCCGGGGCCACGGCCGCGTACGAGCCGGACCTCGTGGTCTCGGCCGGGTTCATGAAGATCCTGGGCCAGGAGTTCCTCGCCCGCTTCGGCGGCCGGTGCGTCAACACCCACCCCGCGCTGCTGCCCAGCTTTCCCGGCGCCCACGGCGTGCGCGACGCGCTCGCGTACGGCGTGAAGGTGACCGGTTGCACCGTCCATCTCGTCGACGACGGGGTCGACACCGGCCCGATCATCGCCCAGGGCGTGGTCGAGGTCCGGGACGAGGACGACGAGTCCGCTCTGCACGAGCGGATCAAGGAAGTCGAGCGCTCGCTGCTCGTCGAGGTCGTGGGGCGTCTGGCCCGCAACGGCTACCGCATTGAGGGACGAAAGGTAATGATCCCGTGACCGTCGAAGGTACGAAGCGGCCCATCCGCCGCGCGCTGGTCAGCGTCTACGACAAGACGGGGCTCGAGGAGCTGGCCCGGGGGCTGGACGCGGCGGGGGTCCAGCTCGTCTCGACCGGCTCGACGGCGGCGAAGATCGCCGCCGCCGGCGTCCCCGTCACCAAGGTGGAGGAGCTGACCGGCTTCCCCGAGTGTCTCGACGGCCGCGTCAAGACGCTGCACCCCCGCGTCCACGCGGGCATCCTCGCCGACCAGCGGCTCGACTCGCACCGCGAGCAGCTCGCCGAGCTGGGCGTCGAGCCCTTCGAGCTGGTCGTCGTCAACCTCTACCCGTTCCGGGAGACCGTCGCCTCGGGCGCCTCGCCCGACGAGTGCGTCGAGCAGATCGACATCGGCGGCCCCTCGATGGTCCGCGCCGCCGCCAAGAACCACCCCTCCGTGGCCGTGGTCGTCAACCCCGAGCGCTACGCGGACGTGCTGAAGGCCGCCGCCGAGGGCGGCTTCGACCTCGACCAGCGCAAGCGGCTGGCGAGCGAGGCGTTCCAGCACACGGCGGCGTACGACGTGGCGGTCGCCAACTGGTTCGCCGAAAGCTACGCGGCGGACGAGGGCCCCTGGCCGGACTTCATCGGCGTCACCTACGAGCGCGAGCAGGTGCTGCGCTACGGCGAGAACCCGCACCAGCCCGCCGCGCTCTACAGCGACGGCAGCGGCAAGGGACTCGCCCACGCGGAGCAGTTGCACGGCAAGGAGATGTCGTACAACAACTACGTCGACACCGAGGCCGCGCGGCGTGCCGCGTACGACCACGACCGGCCCTGCGTCGCGATCATCAAGCACGCCAACCCCTGCGGCATCGCGGTCGGCGCGGATGTCGCCGAGGCGCACCGCAAGGCGCACGCCTGTGACCCGCTGTCCGCCTTCGGCGGCGTGATCGCCGTCAACCGCCCGGTGACACTCGCCCTGGCCGAGCAGGTCGCCGAGATCTTCACCGAGGTCATCGTCGCCCCGGACTACGAGGACGGCGCCGTGGAGGTGCTGGCCCGCAAGAAGAACATCCGCGTCCTGCGGTGTGCCGACGCGCCCGAGGCCGTCGTCGAGCAGCGCCCCATCGAGGGTGGCACGCTCGTCCAGGCCAAGGACCGCTTCCAGGCCGAGGGCGACGACCCGGCCAACTGGACCCTGGCGACCGGCGAGGCGCTGGACGCCGACGCCCTGGCCGAGCTGGCCTTCGCCTGGCGCGCCTGCCGCGCCGTGAAGTCCAACGCGATCCTGCTCGCGAAGGACGGCGCGACGGTCGGCGTCGGCATGGGCCAGGTCAACCGCGTCGACTCGGCGCGGCTGGCCGTACAGCGGGCGGGCGAGGAGCGGGCCGCCGGCTCGTACGCGGCCTCCGACGCCTTCTTCCCCTTCCCGGACGGCTTCGAGGTGCTGGCGGAGGCCGGGATCAAGGCCGTGGTGCAGCCGGGCGGCTCGGTCCGCGACGAGCTGACCGTCGAGGCGGCCCAGAAGGCGGGCGTGACCATGTACTTCACCGGCACGCGCCACTTCTTCCACTGAGCCGCGCCTTCTTCCACTGAGCCGCACCGAGCGAAGGCCGCACCCCCGACGCGCGGGGGTGCGGCCTTCGCCGCCCCTGATTGGAACAGACGTCCCCGCATCCGGGAGGATGAAGCCATGACCGCGCAGATTCTCGATGGCAAGGCAACCGCCGCCGCGATCAAGTCCGACCTCGTCGCCCGCGTGGAGGCGCTCAAGGCCAAGGGCGTCCACCCCGGTCTCGGGACCGTGCTGGTCGGCGACGACCCCGGCAGCAAGTGGTACGTCGCGGGCAAGCACCGCGACTGCGCCGAGGTCGGCATCGCCTCCATCCGGCGCGACCTGCCCGAGACCGCCACCCAGGAGGAGATCGAGGCCGCCGTACGGGAGCTCAACGAGGACCCGGCCTGCACGGGCTACATCGTGCAGCTGCCGCTCCCCAAGGGCGTCGACACCAACCGGGTGCTGGAGCTGATCGACCCGGCCAAGGACGCCGACGGGCTGCACCCGACGAACCTCGGCCGGCTGGTGCTGAACGAGACCGGCCCCCTGCCGTGCACCCCGCAGGGCATCATCCAGCTGCTCCGCCACCACGGCGTGGAGATCAACGGCGCCCATGTGGTGGTCGTCGGCCGTGGCATCACCGTCGGCCGCTCCATCGGGCTGCTGCTCACCCGCCGCTCGGAGAACGCCACGGTCACCCTCTGCCACACCGGCACCCGCGACCTGCCGGGGCTGCTGCGCCAGGCCGACATCATCGTGGCGGCGGCCGGCGTGCGGCACCTGATCAAGGCGGAGGACGTCAAGCCGGGGGCGGCGGTGCTCGACGTCGGCGTCAGCCGCGACGAGCACGGCAAGATCGCCGGCGATGTGCACCCCGACGTGACCGAGGTCGCCGGCTGGATCTCCCCGAACCCGGGTGGCGTCGGCCCGATGACCCGCGCCCAGCTGCTGGTCAACGTGGTGGAGGCCGCGGAGCGGGCCGCCAAGGCCGCCGACGCGAGCAGCGGTGACAGCACCGGCAACGGTGGCGGCGCGAACGACGGTGACAGCGGTGACGCCGGTGCCGGACATGCCGGCTGAGGCCGACGAGTCCGCCGCCGAGCCGGCCGGGCCGCCCCCCGCCGCCAAGTCCCGCCGCTTCCCCCTGTTCACGCGGGACACCGCGCGCCCGGAGGGCGGCGGCCGCGCCGCACCCGGCGACGCCCCGGCGCCCGCCCGCCAGTGGCCGCTGCTGGCCGTGATGGGCGGCGTCGCCATCGGACTGCTGGTGGTGGCCCTGGACGCGTTCCGCGCCGGCACGGTCCTGGTCGGGCTGTCCCTGCTGGCGGGGGCGCTGCTGCGGTGGGCGCTGCCGGAGGTCGGGATGCTGGCGGTGCGGTCCCGGTTCACCGACATGCTGACCTACGGGGTGCTGGGCTCGGCGATCGTCCTCCTGTCGCTGATGGCCCAGCCCGACCCCTGGCTGGAGATCCCGTTCCTGGAAGACGTGGTGCACTTCACCGTCCGGTAGCAGCGCCACCGACCTGAGCACCGCGACGGCCCGTCCTCTCCCCCGAAGAAGGACGGGCCGTCTCGCATAAGGGTTCTGTCAACGGCACTGCCGGATCAATGGACGTCGAGGTCCTGTGGCGCGGAGGTGACCATTCCGGTACGACGTCTCGGGTGCGCAACAGCCCTACACGGGCGCACGGGGGCGCGCGGCGATGCCCGTAATGCTCCGGTGCGCCCCTGCTGGGAGAACTGTCATCCTTGGGCGGGGCATCCCCGCGGGTAACGGATCCGCGGCTCTCGGGGGCGCCCAAACGGGGGCAGGGCCGAGGAAGTTCACGCGTACCCGCGGGGGGACAGCGGGGGACAGGGGGAGGCAATGCCTCGTTGGAGGGAGCTGCCGGAAGAGCGCGAGCCGCGGCACGGTGTCACGGGGGAGGCCGGTGGGGGCGAGGAGGCGCAGGGGGTGCCGGAGGAGGCGGGCCCGCCGCCGCGCCCGAGGAAGGGCCGTACGACGGGCCGTACGACGCGGAAGGCACCCCCGCCCCTCGTCCCCGACCCGCCCCTGATGCCCGAGCCCCCGCCGCTGCCGGACCCTCCGCCCGTGCCCGACCCGCCGCTGTTCTCCACCGCCCCGGCCGCGCTCCCCGAGCCGCCTGAGCCCTCCGAGCCGAGCCCGAGGCCGTCCGGGCCGCCCGCGTCACCCGACTCTCCGGCCCCGCCCGCCGCGGGCGCCCCCGACGCAGCGGCGCCGGCGCCGAACGGGCGCCGCCGCGTCGTGCTGCTCGTCGCGGCGGCGGCCGGGGTCCTGTTCGCCGGCACGGCAGCGGTCCTCCTGGGCAACCCGGACGGACGGATGGACGGGAACGCGAAGGATCCGAGGCCCGGCCCGGCCCCGACGACCGGCCCCACCCTGCCCGCGGGGGTGAAATGCACTGGCCAGGAGTGCGCGGGCCAGGACCCCGAAACCATGGGCTGCGGCGGCGCGTACGCCAGGACGACCGCGGGCGCGACCGTGGGCGGCGCGTATGTCGAGGTGCGCTACAGCGAGGTGTGCGGCGCGGCCTGGGCCCGGATCACCAAGGCCGGCCCCGGCGACCGGTTACGGGTGACCGCGCCGGCCCAGGGCGGCGGCGCGGCGCGTACCGAGAGCGGCGAGGCCGACGCCGACGGCGAGGCGTACACCCGGATGGTCGAGGTCGGCTCCGCCGCCGGAGCCCCGGCCCGCGCCCGGGCCTGCGCCACCCTCACCACGGGGCAGCGCGGCTGCACGGCGACGGGGGCGGGACGCACGGCGGCGCCGTAGCGCGGCCGTTCGGCGGTGACTCCACCGCCTCCTCGATGGTGTCTCCGAGGAATCTCCGACTCGGGGGGAATGCTCTCGCCGAATCGGGGCAGGCGGACGAGGACCCCCCCCACGGGTGCGGCACGGCACCCGGCGGCCGCCTGCTACTCCCCCCTCGGCAGGCGGCCGCCGAACGCCGTCCTGGGCCCTTACGGTCCGGCAGGCCCCTGTCGCCCTGCGGTGAGCAGTCACACAGCTGGCCCCCGGGGCCCGGTGAGCAGTCACACAGCTGGCCCCCGGGGCCCCGTGCGCTGTCGTCGGATAGCCTGACGCCGGTATCTCGACACCAAGAGATCGACAGAAAACACAGCGCAGGAGACCGCCATGACCCGCACTCCCGTCAATGTCACCGTCACCGGCGCGGCCGGCCAGATCGGCTACGCGCTGCTCTTCCGCATCGCCTCCGGCCAGCTGCTCGGCGCGGACGTGCCGGTCAAGCTGAACCTCCTGGAGATCCCGCAGGGCCTGAAGGCCGCGGAGGGCACCGCGATGGAGCTCGACGACTGCGCCTTCCCGCTGCTCCAGGGCATCGACATCACCGACGACCCGAACGTGGCCTTCGACGGCGCGAACGTGGCGCTGCTGGTCGGCGCCCGGCCGCGGACGAAGGGCATGGAGCGCGGCGACCTGCTGGAGGCCAACGGCGGCATCTTCAAGCCGCAGGGCAAGGCCATCAACGACCACGCCGCGGACGACATCAAGGTCCTGGTCGTCGGCAACCCGGCCAACACCAACGCCCTCATCGCCCAGGCCGCCGCCCCGGACGTACCGGCCGAGCGCTTCACCGCGATGACCCGCCTCGACCACAACCGCGCCCTCTCGCAGCTCTCCAAGAAGACCGGCGTCCCGGTCTCGGAGATCACCAAGCTCACGATCTGGGGCAACCACTCGGCCACCCAGTACCCGGACGTCTTCCACGCCGAGGTCGCGGGCAAGAACGCCGCCGAGGCCGTGAACGACGAGCAGTGGCTGGCCGAGACCTTCATCCCGACCGTCGCCAAGCGCGGTGCCGCCATCATCGAGGCGCGCGGCGCCTCGTCGGCCGCCTCCGCCGCCAACGCCGCCATCGACCACGTCTTCACCTGGGTCAACGGCACCCCGGCCGGGGACTGGACCTCCGCCGGTGTGGTCTCCGACGGCTCGTACGGGGTGCCGGAGGGGCTCATCTCCTCCTTCCCGGTCACCGCCAAGGACGGCAAGTTCGAGATCGTCCAGGGCCTGGAGATCAACGAGTTCTCGCGCGCCCGCATCGACGCGTCGGTGAAGGAGCTCGAGGAGGAGCGCGAGGCCGTGCGCGGCCTGGGCCTGATCTGACTCGGGGCTGGCCTGACGGGCCTGGCCTGACGCGGCCTGATCTGACGGGCCTGGCCTGACGCGACCGAAGGGTCATCTTCCGGTATTCACTCCGGAGGGTGGCCCTTTGGTCATTCTCTATCCCTGTGACTCAGCTTCGCCTATTTTGGGAGGAGTTGGCGGCGAACGTTGACGCTGGCCTCGGGGGGAGAGCATGGCGAGGGACGCGGACGCGCACGGCGAAGTACAGGACGACGAGGCGGAGACGGCAGCCGCGTCCGCGTACGGCGGTGCCGTGCCCGCTCCGCCGCCGGTCGGCGGCGCGCGGCGGGGGCTGTGGGCGGCCGTCGTGGCGTTGGTGCTGAGCGGCGCCATCGCGTTCGCGGGGTGGGTGGCGTTCGGGGACGACGGCGAGGTCGGAGGCCGGGCGGCGCGCATCCCCTGGGCGACCGGGAGCCCGGCGCCCGAGCCGTCGGGCTCGGAGGAGACGCCGTCCGGCGGCGGTCTTCCGGCGCCCGGCCAGGAGTCCGGCGCTCCCACGGCCTCCCCCTCCGCGGACCCGCCCGGCTCCCAGGACCCGTCCGAATCGCAGGACCCCTCCGCATCCCAGGACCCCTCGGGATCCCCTGGTCAGTCCCCTTCGGCCGCACCCTCCGCGTCCCCGCCCACGGGCTTCCACACGGAGGACGACCCGGCGGGCTTCGCCCTCGCCGTCCCGGACGGATGGGGGCGCACCGTCGAAGGGCCCAGCGTCTTCTACACCTCGCCCGACCAGGACACCAGGCTGCAGATCTTCGAGCTGCACGGCCCCGAGAGCACGCCGTACGAATCCGCGCGGGAGGCCGAGCGGCTCGCCTCGCGCCAGCGCGGCTATGAGCGGATCACCCTGGAGCGGACCGGCCAGGGCGAGATGGACCCGGTGGAGCTGGAGTACACGTACGACAGCGAGAAGTACGGCGGCCCCCGGCACATCCTCGACCACCGCTTCGCCGCGCCCGACGGCACGATGTACGCGGTGCTGGTCATCGGCCCGGACGACGACCGGGCCGGACAGCAGGAGACCCTGCGGGCCGCGCTCGACTCCTTCCACCAGACATGACCGCACAGCCCCCCCCGGGCAGGCCCCGCAATTGACCCATGAATCCGCCCTGGGAATGCACCCCTCAACCGGTCTATCGCGGTCATAGATTCATGGTCATGACGAACAACAACACCGCACCCCGGATCAACTTCGCCAAGGCCGCGCCGAAGGCGTTCAAGGCGCTCATCGGCTTCGACGCAGCCGCCCGCGAGGGCCTCGACCCCGCGCTCGTCGAGCTGGTGCAGATCCGCTCCTCGCAGCTCAACGGCTGCGCGTACTGCCTGCACATGCACACCTCCGACGCCCGCAAGGCGGGGGAGAGCGAGGAGCGCCTGCACATGGTCGCCGTGTGGCGGGACGCCGCCCACTTCTTCACCCCCGAGGAGCAGGCCGCGCTCGCCCTGACCGAGGCCGTCACCCTGGTCTCCCAGGGTGGGGTGAGCGACGAGGTCTACGCCCGCGCGGCCGCCCACTTCGACGAGTCCGGGCTGGCCCGGCTGCTGGCCCTGATCTTCACCATCAACACCTGGAACCGCATCGCCATCAGCACCGCCAAGGTCCCCGGGACCGACGAGCGGGCCTCCCGCTGAGACCTTGTGATCACGTGAGCCCGGCCACTTTCGAACGACAATCACGCATAGGTCGGGTCCTTTCGGGGAGGGGCTTCGCGTCGCCGGCGCGGCCGGCGGCGGGATTCCCGCACCACCGGAAGGCAGAGAAGACGTGTCGGCAGTCGAGACCATTCATGTGGACGGGGTGTGGCGTGCCGCCGCATCCGGCGCGCAGCGGGAGGTCCTCGACCCCGCGGACGCCAAGACCCTCGCGATCGTGTCGGAAGGCGGCGCGGAGGACACCGACGCCGCCGTCGCCGCCGCGCGTCGCGCCTTCGACCAGGGCCCCTGGCCGCATACGCCCGTGGCCGAGCGGGCGGCGCTGCTGCGTCGCGTCGCCGAACTGCTCCAGCGCGACCGCGAGAAGATCGCGCTGATCGAGAGCCGCGACACCGGCAAGACCCTGGAGGAGGGGCGGGTCGATGTCGACGACGTGACCAACGCCTTCCGCTACTTCGCCGAGTTGGTCGCCGGCGAGTCGGCCGGGCGCGTGGTCGACGCGGGCACCCCGGATGTGCACAGCGTGGTCGTGCACGAGCCGGTGGGCGTCTGCGCGCTGATCACCCCCTGGAACTACCCGCTGCTCCAGGCCAGTTGGAAGATCGCCCCCGCGCTCGCCGCGGGCGACACCTTCGTCGTCAAGCCCAGCGAAGTGACCCCGCTGTCGACGATCCACCTGATGAAGCTGCTGGCCGAGGCCGGACTGCCGGCCGGGGTCGGCAATCTGGTGACCGGCGCCGGGGACCCCGTCGGCGCCCGGCTGGCCGAGCACCCCGGCGTGGACCTGGTGTCCTTCACCGGCGGCCTGGTCAGCGGCACGAAGGTGATGCAGGCGGCCGCGCCTGGCGTGAAGAAGGTCGCGCTCGAACTCGGCGGCAAGAACCCCAATGTGGTGTTCGCCGACGCCTGCGCCACCGCCGAGGGCTTCGACACCGCCGTCGACCAGGCCCTCAACGCCGCCTTCATCCACAGCGGCCAGGTCTGCTCCGCCGGGGCCCGGCTGATCATCGAGGAGTCCGTGCGCGAGCGGTTCGTCGCCGAACTGGCCCGCCGGGCCCAGAAGATCAGGCTGGGGCGCGGCACCGAGCCCGGCGTCGAGTGCGGGCCGCTCGTATCGGCGCACCAGCTCGACAAGGTCGAGGCGTACGTGGCCTCCGCGCTGGAGGAGGGCGCGCTGCTGCGCTGCGGCGGCGCACAGCCCGAGCCGTCCGACGTCCGCCCCGCGACCGGGTACTTCTACCTGCCGACCATCCTCGACCAGTGCCACCGCGAGATGCGGGTGGTGCGGGAGGAGACCTTCGGCCCGATCCTGACCGTCGAGTCCTTCCGCACCGAGGACGAGGCCGTCGCGCTCGCCAATGACACGGAGTACGGCCTCGCGGGCGCCGTCTGGTCCGGCGACACCGCGCGGGCGCGGCGGGTCGCGGGGCGGCTGCGGCACGGCACCGTCTGGATCAACGACTACCACCCCTATCTGCCGCAGGCGGAGTGGGGTGGCTTCGGGAAGTCCGGCATCGGACGCGAGCTGGGCCCCTCGGGCCTGGCCGAGTACCGCGAGACCAAGCACATCTACGAGAACCTGCGGCCGGCCCCGGTCCGCTGGTTCTCCGGCTGAGCCCCACGCCCCCAGACCCTTCACCCCACACCCCGCGCCCCCAGACCCTTCACCCCACACCCTTCACCCCACACCCCGCGCCGCACACCCCCAGACCCTTCACCCCACACCCCGCGCCCCACGCCCCCGCCCCGTCGCTCCCTCACCCCGTTCACCCCGGCCCCGTACAGCGCCTCACCCCGTAAACCCCTCACCCGTACGCCCCCACCCCGTACGTACGTCCCCCACACCCGGGCCCCACCCGGGTTCGCGAGGAGTTGCCATCATGTCCGTACCTGTCGCACCTGTCGCATTCGACTATGTCGTCATCGGCGGCGGCACCGCGGGATCGGTGATCGCCTCCCGGCTCACCGAGGACCCGGACGTCCGCGTCGCCGTCATCGAGGGCGGGCCGTCCGACGTCGACCGGCCCGAGGTGCTGACCCTGCGCCGCTGGCTCGGCCTGCTCGGTGGCGAGCTGGACTACGACTACCCCACCACGGAGCAGCCACGCGGCAATTCACACATCCGGCACAGCCGCGCCCGGGTGCTCGGCGGCTGCTCCTCGCACAACACGCTCATCTCCTTCAAGCCGCTGCCGGGCGACTGGGACGAGTGGGTGAAGGCGGGCGCGGACGGCTGGGACGCCGCGTCCATGGACCCGTACTTCGCGCGGCTGCGCAACAACATCGTGCCGGTCGACGAGAAGGACCGGAACGCCATCGCCCACGACTTCGTCGAGGCCGCGCAGGCGGCGCTCGGCGTGCCGCGCGTCGAGGGGTTCAACAAGGAGCCGTTCCACGAGGGCGTCGGCTTCTTCGACCTCGCGTACCACCCGGAGGACAACAAGCGGTCCTCCGCCTCCGTCGCCTATCTGCACCCGTTCCTGGACCGGCCCAACCTCCACCTCATGCTGGAGACCTGGGCGTACCGGATCGAGGTGGACGAGTCCGGCCGGGCGACCGGCGTGCGGGTGCGTACCAAGGACGGCGCGGAGCTGCTGGTCGAGGCGGGGCGCGAGGTGCTGGTGTGCGCGGGCGCCGTGGACACCCCGCGGCTGCTGCTGCACTCCGGCATCGGGCCGCGGCGCGATCTGGAGGCGCTCGGCATCCCCGTCGTGCACGATCTGCCGGGCGTCGGCGAGAACCTGCTCGACCACCCCGAATCGGTGATCGTCTGGGAGACGGACGGCCCGATCCCCGAAAACTCGGCGATGGATTCCGACGCGGGCCTGTTCGTCCGGCGCGACCCCGACGCGCAGGGCCCCGACCTGATGTTCCACTTCTACCAGATCCCGTTCACCGACAACCCCGAGCGGCTGGGCTACGAAAAGCCCGAGCACGGCGTGTCGATGACCCCGAACATCCCCAAGCCCCGCAGCCGCGGCCGCCTCTACCTCACCAGCGCCGACCCATCCGTGAAACCGGCCCTGGACTTCCGCTACTTCACGGACCAGGAGGACTATGACGGCCGTACCCTCGTCGACGGCATCCGCATCGCCCGCGAGGTGGCGAAGACCGAGCCGCTGGCCGGCTGGCTGAAGCGCGAGGTGTGCCCCGGGCCCGAGGTCACCTCCGACGAGGAGCTCAGCGAGTACGCCCGCAAGGTCGCGCACACCGTCTACCACCCGGCGGGCACCTGCCGGATGGGCGCGGTCTCCGACGACCTGGCCGTCGTCGGCCCGGACCTGCGGATCCGGGGCCTCGAGGGCATCCGGATCGCCGACGCGTCCGTCTTCCCGACCATGCCCGCCGTCAACCCGATGATCGGGGTGCTGATGGTCGGCGAGAAGTGCGCGGAGCTGCTCGTCGCCGGAGGTGAGGCGTGATGACCGCGATCGAGACCAGGCCCCCGACCCCCACCCCCGCTTCCGCGTCCGCCTCCGCGCCCGGCGCGGACGGGACGGCGGCCCCGGTGTTCTCCGTGCGCGGCCTGTGGAAGGTCTTCGGACCCAAGGCCGACCGCATCCCCGGCTCGCCCGCCGCCGACCTGCCCGCCGAGGAGCTGCGCCGCCGTACGGGCTGCACGGCCGCCGTCCGCGATGTGTCCTTCGACGTGCGACCGGGGGAGGTCTTCGTCGTCATGGGCCTGTCCGGCTCGGGCAAGTCCACCCTCGTCCGCTGTCTGACCCGGCTGATCGAGCCCACCTCCGGCACCCTCCACATCGACGGCGAGGACGTGCTGGCCATGGACAAGGCGCGGCTGCGCGAGCTGCGCCGGCACCGGGCCGCCATGGTCTTCCAGCACTTCGGGCTGCTGCCGCACCGCTCCGTCATCGACAACGTCGCCTACGGCCTGGAGATCCAGGGCGTGCGCAAGGCGGAGCGCCGCGCCAAGGCCGCCGAGATGGTCGCCAAGGTCGGGCTCACCGGCCTGGAACACCGCCGCCCCGGCCAGCTCTCCGGCGGCCAGCAGCAGCGCGTCGGCCTGGCCCGCGCGCTCGCCGCCGACCCCGAAGTGCTGCTCTTCGACGAGCCGTTCAGCGCGCTCGACCCGCTGATCCGGCGCGACATGCAGGAGGAGGTGATCCGGCTGCACCGCGACGAGGGCCGCACGATGGTCTTCATCACCCACGACCTGAGCGAGGCCCTGCGGCTCGGCGACCGCATCGCGCTGATGCGCGACGGTGGCATCGTGCAGCTGGGCACCCCCGAGGAGATCGTCGGCTCCCCGGCCGACGACTACGTACGGGACTTCGTCCGCGATGTGCCGCGCGAGCAGGTGCTGACCGTGCGCAACGCGCTGCGCGCGCCCGAGGACGGCGAGCGGGACAGCGGCCCGGCGCTCGCGCCCGACGCCACCATCGCCGCCGCCATCGAGGCCGTCGCCCGCTCCGGCGGCCCGGCCCGGATCATGGACGGCCCGCGGCTGCTCGGGGTCGTCGACCACCAGCGGCTGCTCGCGGTGGTGGCCGGCCTGCGCGTGAAGGGGGCACCGGCATGACCACACGCGTGCACCAGCCCGCCGTACGGGGGCTGTCGGGCGTACGAGGGCGGCCCGGGGCATGCGGGCCCGGCCTACGGGGGCTCCCTGGCATACCGAGCCCGTCCGGCCTGCCGAGCCCGTCCGGCGTACGGGGGCCGTCCGGCGTACGGGGGCCGTCCGGCGTACGGGGGCCGTCCGGCGTACGGGGGCGCGTATGACCGCCGCGACCGCCGCCCCCGCCACCGACCCCGCGTCCGGCCCCTCCGCCGGTCCCCCTGCCGGCCCCTCCGGCGTCTCCCGGACCGCGGCGGGCCGGGGCCCGGGCGGGCTGCGCGCCCTGGCCGGCCGTCCGGCCGTGCGCAAGCTCGCGGTGCTCGCCCTCATCGCCGCCGTGCTGGTGCCGCTGGCCGCCACCCGCTGGCACAGCGGCAGCTGGCCGGGCGCGCTGACCGTCGATGTGTCGGGGCCGCTGGACCGGGCGAGCGAGTGGATCATCGACAACCGCGACCACCACCCCCTCTTCCTCTACTTCTTCGGCCACATCAGCAACGCGGTCATCGTCTCCGTCCGCGCCGTCTACCTGACCCTGCTGGCCCTCGGCTGGGCCGGGGTCACCGCCGCCGCGGCCCTGCTGGCCTGGCGGGTGGCCGGGGCGCGGGTCGCGGCGCTCGCCGCCGTGTCGTTCGCGCTGTGCGGGCTGCTGGGGATGTGGCTGCCGACCATGCAGACCTTGGCGCTGATGGCCGTGGCCGTCGCCGCCTCGGTGGCCATCGGGGTGCTGCTCGGGCTGGCGGGCGGGCTCTCGGAGCGCACGTACCGGGCGCTGCGGCCGGTGCTCGACACCATGCAGGTGCTGCCCGCCTTCGCCTATCTGCTGCCCGTGGTGCTGGTCTTCGGCATCGGCGTGCCCGGCGCGGTGCTGGCCACCGTCATCTACGCGGCCCCGCCCATGGCCCGGCTGACCGCGCTCGGGCTGCGCGAGGCGGACGCCGGGGTGATGGAGGCCGTGGCCTCGCTCGGCGCCACCGGGCGGCAGCGGCTGCTCTCGGCCCGGCTGCCGCTGGCCCGCAAGGAACTGCTGCTCGGCCTCAACCAGACGATCATGATGGCGCTGTCGATGGCCGTGATCGCCTCCGTCATCGGCGGCGCGGGGCTCGGCGACCGCGTCTACCAGGCGCTGTCGGCCGTCGACGTGGGCAAGGCGCTGGCGGCCGGCATCCCGATCGTGCTGCTCGCCGTCGTCCTGGACCGCACCACCGCCGCCGCGGGGCTGCGCCTGGGCACCGACCGCGACGCGGGCCCGCGGTGGCTGCGCGGCTGGTATGCCTGGGCGGGGGTGGCGGCCGGCACCGCCGCCGTGGCGCTCGCCGGGCGGGCCGCCGGATCGGCCGACTGGCCGGAGGGCTGGACCCTCGCCATCGCCGAACCCGTCAACACCGCCAAGGAGTGGATGGTCGACCACCTCTACTCCGGGGTGCCGGTGGTCGGCGGCACCGCCGACTGGGCGTCCGGCTACGTCACCTGGGTGCTCGACCCGCTCCGCGGCGCGCTCCAGGGCCTCCCCTGGTGGTCCCTGCTGCTGATCGTCGCGGCGGCGGCCTGGCTGATCGGCACCTGGGGAACCGCCCTGACCGCCGTCCTGGCCCTGGCCGCGATCGGTGTGCTCGGCGTGTGGGACCCGGCCATGGACACCCTCTCGCAGGTGCTTGCCGCCGTCGCCGTGACGCTCGTCCTCGGCTTCGCGACCGGCATCGCGGCGGCCCGCTCGCCGCGCCTGGAGCGGCTGCTGCGCCCGGTGCTGGACATCTGCCAGACCATGCCGCAGTTCGTGTATCTGATCCCGGTGGTCGCGCTGTTCGGCGTCGGACGGGCCCCGGCGGCGGCCGCGGCCATCGTCTACGCCCTGCCCGCCGTCGTCCGCATCACCACCCAGGGCCTCCGGGGCGTCGACCCGGCCGCGCTGGAGTCGGCCCGCTCCCTGGGCGCCACCCGCGGCCAGCAGCTGTGCCAGGTCCAGCTCCCGCTCGCCCGCCCGGCGCTGCTGCTCGCCGTCAACCAGGGCGTGGTGCTGGTGCTGGCGGTCGTCATCATCGGCGGCCTGGTCGGCTCCGGGGCGCTCGGCTACGACGTGGTCTTCGGCCTGGCCCAGGGCGACCTGGCGACGGGTCTGGTGGCGGGCGCGGCGATCGTGTGCCTGGGTCTGATGCTCGACCGGGTGACGCAGCCGACGGCGCGCCGCCCGGGGAAGGGGGCCTGACCATGGCTCGTACCCACGCCCGGCGTCGCGTCCGCACCCGGCGTCGTATCCGCGCCCGGCTGCTGACGGCCGCCGCCGGGGTCACCGCCCTGCTCACCGCGACCGGCTGCGGCGCGGCGGACATGACCAAGCAGTCCTCGCCGTACGCGAACGTCGGCGGCACCAAGAGCGTCACCCTCTCCGTGCAGTCCTGGGTGGGCGCGCAGGCCAATGTCGCGGTCGCCGAGTACCTTCTCGACCACGAGCTGGGCTATCACGTCGAGACCGTCCAGGTCGACGAGGTCCCCGCCTGGGACGCGCTCAGCCAGGGGCGGGTGGACGCCATCCTGGAGGACTGGGGCCATCCGGAGCAGGAGCGGCGCTACGTCAAGGAGAAGAAGACGATCGCGCCCGGCGGGGAGCTGGGCGTCACCGGCCACATCGGCTGGTTCGTCCCCAAGTACTTCGCCGACGCCCACCCGGACGTCACGGACTGGAAGAACCTCGACAAGTACGCCAAGACGTTCCGCACGGCCGAAAGCGGGGGCAAGGGCCAGCTCTTGGACGGCTCGCCGTCGTATGTCACCAACGACAAGGCGCTGGTGAGGAATCTGGGCCTGGACTACCAGGTGGTCTTCGCGGGTTCGGAGGCGGCGCAGATCACCTAGATCAAGCAGTTCGCGAAGGAGAAGAAGCCGTTCCTGACGTACTGGTACGAGCCGCAGTGGCTGTTCAACCAGGTGCCGATGGTCGAGGTGAAGCTGCCCGCGTACACGGACGCGTGCGCCGCGAAGGGGGAGAAGGACCCCGAGTCGATCGACTGCGCCTATCCGACCACCCCGCTGCGGAAGTACCTCAACGCGGACTTCGCCCGCGAGGGCGGGAAGGCGGCGGCGTTCCTGAAGAAGTTCCGCTGGACCAAGGAGGACCAGAACGAGGTCGCCGAGATGATCGCCTCGGACGGGCTCTCCGCGCAGGACGCGGCGGAGAAGTGGGTCAAGGAGCACCCGGACGTCTGGAGGAAGTGGCTGCCCTGACGCGGCCGCGCACCTGAGGCGGCCGCGGACTTGAGGGAGGCGCGGCCCTGACGCGGCCGCGCCCCGGCCCGGGACGGTTCCCGGACCGGGGCGCGGCTGCCTTTTGTGCTCTGGAGCGTCAGCCGATGACGCTGTACAGCCAGGAGCGGTGGTAGTGGAGGTCGGTGTAGATGTCGGGGGTGGACCCGCAGATCTCACCGACGCCGCGGCTGTCCACGCCGACCAGCTGCCAGCGGCCGTAGACCTTCTTCAGCAGCGGCGAACCGGAGTCACCGCCGCACGGACCGTAGGTGTCCTGCGGGTTGTCCGTGCACACATCGCCCTCGCGGATGCCCCACGAGTCATCCCCCGTGGAGTCCACCCGGCACTTCTCCGTGCTGGGGTCGATCACCTTGGTGTCGAGCTCCTGGAGCTTCACCGGGAGCTTGGTCGGGTCGCCGACGTCGGCGGTCGCGGTGTAGCCCCAGCCGAGCTGCCGGACCGGGGTGCCCGCCTTGGTCGAGGTGGGTGCGAGCGGGACCGGCTTGTTGGCCAGCGCGGTGTCGAGCTGAAGGAGCGCCACGTCGTAGCCCTCGGAGCGGTCGTCGCGCGCCTGGTACTCGGGGTCGACCTCGATCCGCTTGACCTTGGCGACGGTGCCGCCGGTGGTCCGGTCGTCGGAGCCCACCCGGACGTGGAACAGCGCCGGGTCCATGACCGTGAACGGAGCCGAATCGGTGCCCGCCGTGGTCACGCAGTGGGCCGCGGTCACGACCCAGTCCTTGCGGATGAGCGCTCCGGTGCAACGGTGACCGTCCGGGTCCCCGTTCCTTTCCTTCTGCAGGGAAACGATGAACGAGTAGTTTTCGGTGGCGTCATGGCCGCCGATAATCCTGGGGGTCGGAGTCGAGGGATTTTCCTCGGCCTGCGCCGCCCCGGCACCCGCCAGCGCACCGACGGAAAGCGCTGCCGCCAGCGCCGCACGGACCAGCGCCAACCGCCTTACGCCGCTCCGGCGTTCGCCCTCCCGGCGGTCCCCTATAAGGTTGTTCATTCTGTTGTTGCTCCCCGATTTCTGTTCCGCTTTTCGCGGAATTCGAGTGCACGATAACCCCGCCCGGCAGACGTGTCCAGCGGCTTTTTATGCCGCTTTATGTGCCGGGGGAATACGGTTGGCGCTCTTCGCCGGAATTGCGGCGAGAAATCGGGAGAGCCTTATTTCTCTTGCCGGGATTGTGGCATTACGCCTGGCGCAGCCGCTCGGCGATGTCCTCCACCGCCGCCAGCGCCTGGCGGAAGAGGCCGGGGCCGAACGTGATGCGGGTCGCACCCAGCTCGCCCAGCTCGCGCGGGGAGGGGCCGTCCGGCTTCGCGAGCGCGTTGAGCGGGGTGCCGAGGCCGGCCGCGAGCCGGGGGAGCAGCCGTGGGGGAGCGGCTATCGGGTAGACGCAGTCGGCGCCCGCCGCCGCGTACCGCCGCCCCCGCGCGACGGCCTCCTCGGCCAGCCGCTCCGGTTCCGCCCCGGCGCCGCCTCCTGAGACGTCCCCGCGCCCCGGGGCGTCCCCGCGCCCCGTGGTGTCCCCGCGCCCCGTGGTGTCCCCGCGCCCCGGGGCGTCCCCGGCTGCCGGGGCATCCCCGTGCTTCGTGGCGCCTCCGCGTACGAACACATCCACGCGGGCGTTGATGACCAGGCCGTCGCCCGCCGCGGCGCGCACCTCGGCGAGCCAGTCGGCGTGCCGCTCCGGGTCCTTGAGCCCGCCCGTCGCCCGGTCGCCGTCCTCCAGGTTGCACCCCGCCGCGCCGGCCTCCAGCAGCCGCTCGACGAGTTCCCCGGGGGAGAGTCCGTACCCGTCCTCGACGTCCGCCGTCACCGGCACGTCCACGGCGCGGGTGATCCGGGCGACCGCCGCGAACATCTCGTCGGCCGGGGTCTCGCCGTCCCGGTAGCCCAGCGAGGCCGCGATCCCCGCGCTCGGCGTGGCGAGCGCGGGAAAGCCCGCGGCGGCGAAGGCGCGGGCGGCGGCCGCGTCCCAGGGGCCGGGGAGGACGAGCGGGTCGCCGGGGGCCCGGCCGTGGTGCAGGGCCCGGAGGGCCGCGGCGCCGGTCATGCCCTGCCCGGGGCCATGCGGGTGGTGACCCCGATGCGGTTCCAGGCGTTGATGGTCGCGATCAGCGCGATGACCTGGGCCAGCTCGGCCTCCTCGAAGTGCGGCGCGGCCCGTTCGTACACCTCGTCGGGGACGAAGCCGTCGGTCAGCACGGTGACGGCCTCGGTCAGCGCGAGCGCGGCCCGCTCCTTCTCGGTGAAGAAGCCGGCGGCCTCCTCCCACGCGCTGAGCAGATTGATGCGCTCCTCGGTCTCGCCCGCCTTGCGCGCGTCCGTGGTGTGCATGTGGATGCAGAAGGCGCAGTGGTTGATCTGCGAGGCGCGGATCTTGATGAGGTCGACCAGGGTCGGGTCGAGGCCCTTACGGGCGGCCGCGTCGACGCCGATCATCGCCTTGTAGAACTCGGGAGCCAGCTTCGCCAGGGGCAGCCGGGGGCCGTGCTGGTGGGTGCCCGCGGGGGGCCGGGGGGTCTCGTTCGTCGTCATGGCTCCCACACTAGGTCGCCATTAGCCCAGGGGTATGGTCCATTCCCATGGAGGATTCACGGGCCACTTCCGCGCAGCCCGCGCGCTCACAGCCGCCGAGCCCGCAGCCCCGGAGCACGCGGTCCCCGAACACGCCGCCCGCACCCGCACCCGCCCTCGGCGCCGATCTCCATCTCGACCTGCCGCGGAGCGGCACCACGGGGGTGCGGGCGGCGCTCATCGGTGCCCTGCGCGACGCGGTGCGCAGCGGTCGGCTCGCCCCCGGGACCCGGCTGCCCTCCTCCCGCTCGCTCGCCGCGGACCTGGGCATCGCCCGTAACACCGTCGCCGACGCCTACGGCGAACTGGTCGCCGAGGGCTGGCTCACCGCCCGGCAGGGCTCGGGGACCCGCGTCGCCCGGCGCGTCGTGCCGCCCGAGCCCGCGCCGCCGCGCACCCCGCCGACCGCCGGACCGCGCCGGCGCCCCGCCTACGACCTGCGGCCCGGCTCGCCCGACGTCGCGTCCTTCCCCCGCGCGGCCTGGCTCTCCGCCGCCCGGCGGGCCCTGACCGCCGCGCCGGCCGACGCCTTCGCGTACGGCGGCCCCGCCGGCCGGCCCGAACTGCGGCGCGCGCTCGCCGACTACCTGGCGCGCGCCCGGGGGGTGCGGACCGACCCGGAGCGGATCGTGGTCTGCGCGGGCTTCAAACAGGGCCTGGCCGTCGTCAGCAGGGTGCTGCGGGCCGGGGGCGAGCGGGACGTGGCCGTCGAGTCGTACGGGCTGGACTTCCACTGGGACCTCATGCGGCGCGCCGGGCTGCGCACCGTGCCGCTGCCGGTCGACGACCGCGGCGCCCGCACGGACGGGCTGGCCGGGCTCGCCGGCGTACGGACCGTCATGCTGACCCCGGCGCACCAGTTCCCGACCGGGGTGTCGCTCCACCCCGACCGCCGTGCCGCCGTCGTCGACTGGGCCTCCCGCGCCGGCGGTCTGGTGGTGGAGGACGACTACGACGGGGAGTTCCGCTACGACCGCAACCCGGTCGGGGCGCTGCAGGGGCTCGACCCCGAGCGCGTGCTCTACCTGGGCACGTCGAGCAAGAGCCTGGCCCCGGCGCTGCGGCTGGCCTGGATGGTGGTCCCCGCCCACCTGATGGACGAGGTGCTGGCCGTCCAGGGCGCGGGGGAGTGGCCGACGGGCGCGCTGGACCAGCTCACGCTCGCCGAATTCCTCGACTCGGGGGCGTACGACCGCCATGTTCGCGGCATGCGGCTGCGCTACCGGCGGCGCCGCGACCAGTTGGTCGCGGCGCTCGCCGAGCGTGCCCCGGGGGTACGGGTCAGCGGGATCGCGGCGGGTCTGCACGCGGTGCTCCGACTCCCGCCGGGGACCGAGCGGTCGGTGGTGCAGGGGGCCGCCTGGCAGGGGCTCGCGATGGACGGACTGTCCCGCTTCCGGTACGGCGCGGATCCGCGCGGCGCGGGCGGGCCGGGCGCGGAGGACTTGGGCGCGGAGGAGCTGGGCGACGCGCTGGTGGTCGGCTACGGCACCCCGCCCGACCACGCGTTCACGGGCGCGCTGGAGGCACTGTGCCGCGCGCTCCCGGGGTGAGCCGCTGAGCCGCCGATGCCGAGGGCCCGGCCGGAACCGGCGCGCGCACGCCTTCACCGCCCGGCGGGCACGGCGGCCTCCACATCGCCGCGTGAGGTCCGCTCCTCCGCGCCGGCCAGCCAGAAGAAGACCGGCGGCAGGCCGAGTTCGATCACTGTCAGCGCGATCTGGAACCAGTGCGGCCGGCCGTGCACGGCGAGCGAGAGCAGCCGGCCCACGCCGCCCAGCAGGAAGACGCCGGCCAGCCACCGCACCGCCCGAGCCGGGATCGGACGCTGCCGCGCGGCCCAGAGCCAGGCCAGCCCGTAGCCGACGAAGCCGGCCCCCATGAACCGGCCCCAGCTGTCGACCGTCGTGCCGGCGGAACCGGCGCCGGGGATCGCCGCGTTGCCGAGGGCCACATGGAACAGGCCGATCGGCACGCAAGCCCACCCCATCAGCTGTGTGAGTACGCGCAGAGCTCTGGCCATCATCCCTCCGAGCCGCCGTGGCGGAGCTTAGTTGACACGCGTCTACTACAGTGGGCGCGTTAGTAGACTCATGTCAACTAAGCTTCGCTCGTGTCTCCACGCCAGCGCCTCAGCCCCGCCGACCGCCGCGCCCAGCTCCTCGCCGTCGGCGCCCGGCTCTTCGCGGCGCACCCCTACGCCGATGTGCTGATGGAAGAGGTCGCCGAACAAGCCGGTGTCTCCCGCGCTCTGCTCTACCGTCACTTCCCCAGCAAGCACGCCCTCTTCGCGGCCGTCTACCAGCAGGCGGCGGACCAGCTGCTCGCCGAGACGCGGCTCGACCCCGCCGACTCCCTGGTGGAGCAGCTCATCCAGGGCATGGACGTCCACCTCGACTACTTCGTGGCGAACCGCCACGCCGTCCTCGCCGCGAACCGGGTCCTCGCGGGCGACCCGGTGATCCAGACGATCATGACGAACGAGCTGGACGCGCTCCGCGCCCGGCTGCTGGCCGTCCTCCCGCTCGCGGACGAGAGCGCCCGCGAGGCCGTGTCCGGCGTCCTGAAGAGCTGGCTGGTCTTCGTCCAGGTCCTCTGCGTCGACTGGCTCACCCACGAGACCTGTACCCGCACTCAGCTGCGCGACGTCTGCGTCGGCGCGGTCCTCGGGGCCCTGCGTCCCCTGCTCGCCGAGGACCCCGCCCCCGACTGGCCGCCCCAGCGCTCCGGCGCGCCGGCCCAGGGCGGGCCGGACCGCCACGACGCATAGCGGCCGGACGGACGCTCCCCTGCCGTTCACGTGTGCGAGCGCGCCCTCTAGGCTTGCGGCGCGACAGGCAAGCGACCGGGGGAGACGCCACGATGGAGCAGAAGGGCCGGCGCAGGCTGCGGTCCAGCACGGTGATCCTGGGCGGCATGGGCGCGCTCGCCGCCGCGCTCACCTCCTGTGGGTCCGAGCCGGACAAACGCTGTGTGGACCGGAACAGTTACGACGTCGTCAAGGGCTATCGCGTCGTCGACTCCAGCGCCTGCAACTCCTCCTCGTCCTCTTCCTCCGGCAAGAAGAGCGGCGCCAAGGGCGGCAAGAAGAGCGGGAAGAATGGCGGCAAGACCGTCGACGGCGACTGGTACTACGACGCCGACGTCAGCAGCGGCTGGGCGGACTACGGCACCTTCGACAAGAGCAAGGCCGCGGACCGCGGCGGCTTCGGCTGCTCCGGCTCCGGCTCCGGCGGCGGCTGACCGGACAGCCCGGACCCGAAGCGACCGGCACCGTGAAGCGCCACACCACCACCCCGCGCCCCGACTGGCAGTCCACCGTCGAGGAACAGGGCGTCATCTACCCGCTCACCCGCTACCCCGACGGCTCGCTGCGCCCGTACTGGGACGAGAGTGCCTACTACGCGTTCTCCCTGCCCGAGGTCGAGGCGCTCGAAGAGGTCGTCGAGGAACTGCACCGGATGTGCCTGGCCGCGGCCGAGCACATCGTCGAGGCGGACCGCTTCGCCGACCTGGGTCTCGACGACCCGAGGCTGGCCGGCCTGGTCGCCGAGTCCTGGCGCCGGCGCGCCGAACAGCCCAGCGTCTACGGGCGGTTCGACCTGCGCTACGACGGCGGCCCGGGCCCGGCCAAGCTGCTGGAGTACAACGCCGACACGCCCACCTCGCTGGTGGAGGCGGCCAGCGCCCAGTGGTTCTGGATGGAGGACCGCTTCCCCGGCGCCGACCAGTGGAACTCCCTGCACGAGCGGCTGGTCGACGCCTGGAAGAAGCAGGCGCCGCTGCTGCCGCCCGGCGCGCCCCTGTACTTCGCTCACTCGGCCGGGGACGAGCTCGGCGAGGACCTGATGACGGTCGCGTATCTGCGCGAGACCGCCGAGCAGGCCGGGCTGCGGACGGAGGCGATCTCGATGGAGGACATCGGCTGGGACCGCCTCTCCGGCCGCTTCGTCGACAAGCGGCTCCGCTTCATCCGGGCCTGCTTCAAGCTCTACCCCTGGGAGTGGCTGGCCACCGACCGGTTCGGCCCGTACGCGCTGGACACGCTCGACAACGGCGGCGGCACCGGCTCCACCCTCTGGATCGAGCCCGCCTGGAAGATGCTGCTGTCCAACAAGGCGCTGCTTGCCGTCCTGTGGGAGCTCTTCCCCGGCCACCCCAATCTGCTCCCCGCCTACCTCGACGGCCCCCGGGAGCTGGCCCGCACCACCGGGTACGTGGCCAAGCCGCTGCTGGGCCGCGAGGGCGCGGGCGTCACGGTGCACCCGCCGGGCGCGGAGCCCGTCGTACGGGAGGAGCCGTGCTGCTACCAGGGGCTGGCGCCGCTGCCGGACTTCGACGGTAACCGGGTGGTGCTCGGCACGTGGGTCGTCGAGGGCGAGTCGGCGGGGCTCGGCATCCGCGAGTCGGCGGGCCTGGTCACCGACGAGTACGCGCGCTTCATCCCGCACGTGATCCTCTGAGCGGGCCGCCCCGGGCCGCCGAGCGTCGCTCGACGGCCCTCGGTCAAAGGCTCACGCGAAGCTCACCCGGCCAGGACCGCCCGCAGCTGGTCAAGACCCCAGTCCAGGTCCTCCTTGCTGATCACCAGCGGCGGCGCGATCCGGATCGTGGAGCCGTGGGTGTCCTTGACCAGCACCCCCCGGTCCATGAGCTTCTCCGAGATCTGCCGCCCGGTGCCGAGCGCGGGGTCGATGTCCACCCCCGCCCACAGCCCCCGCCCCCGCACGGCCCGCACGCCGCCCGGCTGTCCCGGGCCCGCCACCAGCAGCCCCAGCTCGCCGTGCAGATGCTCGCCGAGCTCCGCCGCCCGCTGCTGGTATTCACCGCTGCGCAGTATGGCGATGACCTCCAGGGCGACCGCGCAGGCCAGCGGGTTGCCGCCGAAGGTCGAGCCGTGCTCGCCCGGCCGGTACACGCCGAGCACCTCATGGGAGGACACGACCGCCGACACCGGCACCACACCGCCGCCGAGCGCCTTGCCCAGCACATAGACGTCCGGCACGACCCCCTCGTGCTCGCAGGCGAAGGTCCTGCCGGTGCGGCCGAGGCCGGACTGGATCTCGTCCGCGATGAACAGCACGTTCCGCGCCCGGGTCAGCTCTCGCACCCCGGCCAGGTACCCGGCGGGCGGCACCAGCACCCCCGCCTCCCCCTGGATCGGCTCCAGCAGCACCGCCACCGCGTCGTCCCCGGCCGCGTCCAGGGCCGCCTCCATCGCGGCCAGGTCGCCGTACGGCACGATCTCGAAGCCCGGCGTGTACGGACCGAAGTCGGCCCGGGCCTCGGGGTCGGTGGAGAAGCTGACGATGGTCGTCGTCCGGCCGTGGAAGTTGTTGTCCGCCACGATGATCTTCGCCCGGCCGTCCGGGACGCCCTTGATCCGGTACCCCCACTTCCGCGCGGTCTTCACCGCCGTCTCCACCGCCTCCGCCCCGGTGTTCATGGGCAGCACCATCTCCATCCCGCACAGCTCGGCCAGCTCCGTGCAGAAGGCGGCGAAGCGGTCGTGGTGGAACGCGCGGGAGGTGAGCGTGACCCGCTCCAGCTGGGCCTTCGCGGCATCGATCAGCCGCCGGTTGCCGTGCCCGAAGTTGAGCGCCGAATACCCGGCGAGCATGTCGAGGTACCGCTTCCCCTCGACATCGGTCATCCAGGCGCCCTCCGCCGACGCGACGACGACCGGAAGCGGATGGTAATTGTGCGCACTGCGGGCCTCGGCGGCGGCGATGGCGCGTTCCGTTGAGGTCAAAGTCATGCTCCGTTCGGTGTCGGGGCTGATCTGTGCTCTTTTCTATCGTCGCGCGGGTGGTTTGCGAAGAGACTTTGCGGCGCCGGAGCCCCACTGGATCGAGCCACCCCCGACACGAAATGATCTGCCCGGAGGTTCCCGACATGAGTGACGACAGCAAGATCCGGATCCGACCTGCCGAGGAGGCCGACGCGCCCGTGATCGCGCGCATCCACATGGCCTCCCGCGCGGCGACCATGCCCTATCTGCCCCCGCAGCAGCGCGACCACGAGCAGGTGACCCAATGGATCCGCGACATCCTGCTCAAGCAATGCCGCACCTGGGTCGCCGTGCGCGGCACGGAGATCACCGGCTACGCCGCCCTCGACGGTGACCTGCTCGACCACCTCTACCTGCGCCCCGACGCCCGCCGGCAGGGCATCGGCACCCTCCTGCTCGACGAGGTCAGACGGCACAGCCCCGACGGTCTCTCCCTCCACGTCTTCCAGCAGAACACCGAGGCCCGCGCCTTCTACGAGCACCACGGTTTCACCGTCCTCGACACCAACGACGGCGACCGCAACATGGAGAACCTGCCCGACATGACGCTCCGCTGGACACCGAACCGCATGCGGTGAGCCGTGCACGGGCCGGATCATCAGCTCATCGGGCAGGGGATGGTCGGGCGGATCCGGTTCGCGCTGCACGCGACCACCTGGACGGAGGCGAATCCGGTTCCGCGCAGATACCACCCGCCGACGACGTCTCCGCCCCAGCCGAGCCGGTCTTCTGCTGCGGTCTGCCATTCGGCTTGGCGCGCGGGGTCCCTGTCGTGGTCGGTCATGAAGGCGGGGGTCAGGTCGGTGACCTGGTCGCGGTACCAGGCGGAGGCTTTGTCCGGCTCCTGGAAGGTGGCCTTGATCATTCGGGCGGGGCGCAGCAGCCAGTGCGGCACTTCGAGCGGGGGTACGTCGCTGGCCGTGAAGGCGGGGCTGGCGGCGGCGATCTGTTTCCACTGCTGGGGCGGGATGGTGTGGACGATGAGGTGGGGTGGTCTGCGCGCGGACTCGTCGTCGTAGGTGCGCCGGTCGCCGGTCCAGCGGTAGCAGTGCCAGTGGTCGGGCGGGGGTGGGGGCGGTGCTGTCACGGGGGCTCCTGCGGGGGTGCGGGCGGCCCCTCCTCGTGGCGGGGGGCTGGCCGGGGGGCGGGGCCGCCGTCTGGCTAGTGGGCGTACTGGCGTCCGTCGTCCGAGTCGCCGGGGGTCTGGCCGCCGGGTGTGGGGGCGTCGGTGTCCGGCATGGTGTCGCCGTCGCCCGGGTCCT
>NZ_BAAASD010000044.1:0-84523 GCF_039532705.1 Streptomyces sparsogenes subsp. cuspidosporus
CCCGGCCGTCCCGGCGGGGCCGCTCCCGCGCAGGGCGCGAGTGGGCTGCCCCCGCAGGGCGGTGTCCTGCTTCCCGGTGGCGCTCCCCCGCAGGGCGGGCCGGCCGGCGGCCCCGCCGCGCCCCCCGGCGGCGTCCCCGCGCAGGCCGGTGCGCCCGGAGCCCGGCCCCAGCAGCAGCCCCTGCCCCCACAACAGCCGCACCCGCAGCACCAGCAACAACAGCCCCAGCCCCAGCCCCAGCAGCAACAGCCCCAGCCCCAGCAGCAACAGCCCCAGCCCCAGCAGCAACAGCCCCAGCCCCAGCACCAGCAGCCGCAGCCCGGCTGGCAGCAGCAGGTGCGGCAGCTCGCCCAGCAGCCCGGGCCCGGTGTGCCCGGCACGCCCCCGGCCCCCGGCGCCGCCCCCGGCGGCCCGCCGGAAGGCGTCATCCCGTGGAAGCCCCCCGTCGACAACCCGTTCCTGCGGGCCGCCCAGACCCAAGGCCGGCCGGCCGCCCTCGGCCGGCGCCTCCTGGCCCGGCTCATCGACTCCGCCGTGCTCCTCGGCGTCGTCGGCGCGGCGGCGTACCCGCTGTGGACCAAGGCGAGCGACCACTTCGACGAGAAGGTGGAGCGCGCCAAGCTCACCGGCGAGACCGTCACCGTCTACTGGCTCGACGGCACCACGGGCGCCTACCTCGGCGCGGTGCTCGGCCTGCTGCTCGTCGTCGGCGTGATCTACGAGGCGCTGCCGACCGCCAAGTGGGGCGGCACGCTGGGCAAGAAGCTGTGCGGGCTGCGGGTCCTGGACATCGAGGAGCACGACACCCCCTCGTTCGGCGCCGCACTGCGCCGCTGGCTGGTGTACGGGGTGCTCGGGCTGCTGGCGGTCGGCGTCCTCAATGTGCTGTGGTGCCTGTTCGACCGCCCGTGGCGGCAGTGCTGGCACGACAAGGCGGCGCGCACCTTCGTGGCGGGTCGCGGCTGAGGGGACGGGCCCGGCCCGCCGGGTGCGGGCACCGTACGGGGCGCTGACACGTACGGTGCATCCCGGTCGCCCGAACGGAGCGCGCCGGATGCGGCCGCCCCGGCTCCGGGGTCGACTCGGGCCATGAGCACCGACCAGCCGACGCCGGGGCCCGATGATCCCCGGCCCCACGAGCCCCGGGACGGCGAGCCCCGCCCCGGGGAGCCCCGCCCCGGGGAGCCCCGGCCGGAGGAGCCCCGGCCGGAGGAGCCGCGGCCCGAGCAGACGGAGGGCGACCGGTTCGCCGGGCGGCAGCCGCCGCCCTCGTACGGCTCGCCCTACGGCGGCACATACGGCGGCGAGTACGGGGCGGCCGACCCGCTCGCGGGCATGCCCCCGCTCGCGAACCGCGGCCGCCGCCTCGTCGCCCGGATCGTCGACGCGCTGATCATCGGCATCCCGGTGGGCCTGGTGATGGCAGTGCTCGTGGGGGACTACGACCCGGTGAACAACAACAACGAGGCGACCGCCATGACGATCGTCTACGCCCTGGTGTACTTCGTCTACGAGGGGTTGATGCTGACCAAGTACGGCCAGACGGTGGGCAAGAAGGTCATGCGGATCCGCGTCGCCATGCTGGAGAACGGGGAGATCCCGGCCGGCCAGCCGGGCTGGCTGCGCGCCGGTACCTACGCCCTGCCGGAGATCGTGCCGTGCTGCGGCTTCATCTTCTGGCTGGTCAATGTGTTGTGGTGCACCTGGGACCGGCCGTTCCACCAGTGCCTGCACGACAAGGTCGCCAAGACGGTCGTGGTCTCCGTCCCGTCCTGATCCGCCGCCCGGCCCACCGCCCGCCCGCCCGCGCGACCGACCGCCACCCGCCCGACCGACCGCCGCCCGCGCGGCCCACCGCCCGCGCGGCCCACCGCCCGCGCGGCCCACCGCCCGCGCGGCCCACCGCCCCCGCGCTGTCCGCTGTCCACCGCCTGCTGGTGTAATCGGGGCATGACCCCCGACCAGCTCTCGTACCAGCACGACGCCCGCCCCGAAGGAATGCCGCCCCCCGCGACCCCCGGTCAGCGCTTCGCCGCCCGGCTGGTCGACACCCTGATCCTCGGCGTCATCTGGACCGTGGCGCTCACCGCGACCGGCGCGCTCGGGTACGCCTACGATCACCCGGGCGAGCAGGACACGGGCAAGGTGATCCTCGCCCTGGTGATCACCATGGCGGTCTACTTCGTCTACGAGGGCGTGATGCTGGCCCGCAGCGGCCAGACGCTCGGCAAGAAGGCGCTGCGCATCCGGGTGGCGATGCTGTCGGACGGGGATGTGCCGCGCGGTCAGGGCTGGGTGCGGGCCGTGGTGTACGTGCTGCCGGGGATGCTGATCCCGCTGCTGGTGGGCACCCTGTTCTGGCTGGTCAATGTCCTGTGGTGCACCTGGGACCAGCCGCTGCGCCAGTGCCTGCACGACAAGGTGGCCAAAACCGTCGTGGTGGCGGCCTAGCCGGACGAGGGCACAGGCCTCAGCCGCGCAACGAGTGCTCGCTGACCCGCGGCTCCAGCGGCTCGGCATGCGCGTGTGCGGAGGTCCGGGGCGCGCGGTTCGTACGGGCCGCCGTCGCCCGGTCGGCGCGGGGGGTGCCGGGCATGGGGACCGTGACGGCGACGAGGAGTCCGAGCACCAGCCCCGCCACGGCGATCACCGCGACCCCGAGGCCCGCGCGCGTCTGGGACAACAGCAGCATGGCGAAGGTCGACAAGACGACGGTGGCCGAACCGTAGGCGAACTGAGCAGGAGTCGGGCGCGGCATGGCGGGATCCGTCCTCGAGGCATCGACTATGCGGGGGGCAGGAGTCGCACGGATGTGCACCGGCAAAATGACTCTACGGTGCTGAATGCCCGAGGGGAAACGCGAGTAAGCGTGACCTGACCCACGGCGCCGTTGCACGGGGGGCGCAGGGGCGCACACAGCCGTGCTCCATTCCAACTGGTGAGATGCGCGGGCCCGTTGGCGTCCGGTATCCGGTAGAGATGGGCCCGGAAACCTACTTGTCCCCTCTGTCCAAGTCAAGGGCTGTCTTTTCTCCTGCCTCTCCGGTCAAATGTCCCGCACTGGTGTCACTGGGGAGGACTGGAGAAGAGTGAACAGTCAACGGAGGGCCGCCAGAGCGGCCGCCATCGCCACCGTGGTCGCCGCGCTCGGCGCGGCGGCGCTCTCGACGAGTGCGGCCCAGGCGGACGAGGGTTCGTCTACGCGTGTCGAACGCCGCGACCCGGCGCCCGCGAAGACCGATGTCGAGCACGACCTGGCCGGGCCCTACAGCAAGCAGCAGGAGGCCCAGCGCGAGGAGGCGCTGCGCCAGGTCATATCCGGCGACGCGAAGGCCGAACGGCGCGGCGCGTCGCGGGTGGTGAAGCTCGGCAAGGACAAGTACGTCGAGCTGGCCCGGGAGAAGACCGACAAGATCTTCACGATCCTGGTCGAGTTCGGCGACAAGGTGGACGACACCACCATGTACGACCCGGACGGCCCGGACGGCCCGAAGCCGCCGGTCAAGAAGTACGGCGGCCAGCCGGGCCCGGCGCACAACACCATCCCCCAGCCGGACCGGGCCGACGACAACAGCACCGCCTGGCAGAAGGACTACAACCGCCGGCACTTCCAGGACCTCTACTTCTCCGCCGAAAAGGGGAAGGAGTCGCTGAAGAAGTACTACGAGAAGCAGTCCTCGGGCCGCTACTCGGTGGACGGCGAGGTCTCCGACTGGGTCAAGGTCGACTGGAACGAGGCCCGTTACGGCTCCAACTACTGCGGCGACACCAACTGCGCCAACGCCTGGGACCTGATCCGCGACGGCGTGAACCAGTGGGCCAAGGACCAGAAGGCGGCCGGCCGCAGCGACGCCGACATCAAGGCGGACCTGGCGAAGTACGACCAGTGGGACCGCTACGACTTCGACGGCGACGGCAACTTCAACGAGCCCGACGGCTACATCGACCACTTCCAGATCGTCCACGCCGGCGAGGACGAGTCGGCGGGCGGCGGCACCCAGGGCACGGACGCGATCTGGGCCCACCGCTGGTACGCGTACGGCACGAACGCGGGGCAGACCGGCCCGGCCGGGAACAAGGCCGGCGGCGCGCAGATCGGCGACACCGGCATCTGGGTCGGCGACTACACCATGCAGCCGGAGAACGGCGGACTCGGCGTCTTCGCCCACGAGTACGGCCATGACCTGGGCCTGCCGGACGAGTACGACACCACCGGCAAGGGCGAGTCGGCGGTCGCCTTCTGGTCGCTGATGTCCGCCGGCTCCTGGCTGGGCACCGGCGAGGACGCCATCGGCGACCTGCCGGGCGACATGAGCGCCTGGGACAAGCTGCAGCTCGGCTGGCTGGACTACGACACGGCGAAGGCCGGCACCAGGTCCCGGCACACCCTCGGGCCGGCCGAGTACAACACCAAGAACCCGCAGGCGCTGGTGGTCCAGCTGCCCGACAAGGCCGTGACCACCGAGGTCGTCACGCCCGCCGAGGGCTCCAAGCAGTGGTGGAGCGGCATGGGCGACGACCTCAAGAACACCCTGACCCGGTCCGTGGACCTCACCGGCAAGTCCAAGGCGAGCCTGGACCTCAAGGGCTGGTGGGACATCGAGGAGAACTACGACTACCTCTACACCGAGGTGTCCACGGACGGCGGCGCCAACTGGACGCCGGTGGACGGCACGGCGGACGGCAAGGCCATCCCGCGCGACGCCGCCGACAAGCCCGCGCTGACCGGGGCCTCGGGCGCGTACAAGAAGCTGTCCTTCCCGCTCGACGCCTACGCGGGCAAGAAGATCCAGCTCCGCTTCCGCTACCAGACGGACGGCGGCGTCGCCGGGAGGGGCTTCGCGGCCGACGCGATCACCCTCACGGCGGACGGCGCGCCGGTGCTGACCGACGGCGCCGAGGGTGACGACAACGGCTGGACCACGGCCGGCTTCTCGCGCATCGGGGCGTCCTTCACCAAGGACTACCCGCAGTACTACATCGCCGAGAACCGCCAGTACGTGTCCTACGACAAGACCCTCAAGACCGGCCCGTACAACTTCGGCTGGCTGGGCAGCCGGCCGGACTGGGTCGAGCACTTCCCGTACCAGAACGGCCTGCTGATCTGGCTGTGGGACACCTCGCAGCCGGACAACAACGTCGGCGAGCACCCCGGCTACGGCCAGATCCTGCCCGTCGACGCGCACGCCACCCCGCACACCTGGGCCGACGGCACGCTGATGCGCAACCGCGTCCAGACCTACGACTCGCCCTTCAGCTGGTACCCGACGGACGGCTTCACGCTCCACAAGAACGGTGTGGCCGCGAAGGTCCCGGCGAAGCGGGGCACGCCGGTCTTCGACGACCACAAGGGTACGTACTGGTACGAATCCAACCCGACGGGTGGGGTGCGGGTTGCTGACACCAACACCCGGATCTCCATCCTGAAGGAGCTGCCGGGCGCCTCCACGATGACCGTGCAGGTCTCCCGGTCCGCCTCCTAAGATCGACAGATCTGCCATCGTCGCAGGTCACAGCGGTAGCGGCCGTCGCCCTCTAGCGGGCGGCGGCCGTTCGCGTTTAGATGCCCCTACGACCTATCTTGTTGACACGACGTCTCACGGGGGGCATGGACCCATGGCCGATGGAGGATTCACCAAGCTGCCGGGCGGCAGCGTGGTCGTGGCACTGACCCTGCCGCGACCGCTCGGCGAGGGCGGCGTACGGGTGCTGGTGCACGCCGCGAACCGCCAGCGCGCCCTGACCAGGCTGCGCAACCTCGGACTGCGGGCGGTCTACCTGCGGGGGAACAGCGCGCCGCCGACCCCGGACGAGGTGACGGCGGTGCTGCACCACCCGGACGGGCTGGTGTGGCGCACGGCGCCCTACGGGGTGGGGGAGCTGTGGCACCCCATCGCGGCCCTGCTGCGGCCGCCCGCGACGGCGTAGGCCCGGCCCGGTGGATTTGCGGTGAGTATGGGACAGCGACACGCCGTGACATCGGTGTGTCGCTGTCCCATACTCACCGCAAACCAGCGAAACAGCGGCCCTCAGACCACCGGCTTGCCCGAGAGCTCCACGCCCGCCGCGCGCAGCTCCTCCAGGGCCCGCTCCGTGGTGGTCTCGGCGACCCCGGCGGTCAGATCGAGCAGGACGTGCGTCGCGAACCCCTCGCGGCGCGCGTCCAGGGCCGTGGCCCGCACGCAGTGGTCGGTCGCGATGCCCACCACGTCCACCTCGGTCACGCCGCGCTCCCGCAGCCAGCGCGCGAGCGGCATGCCGTTCTCGTCGGCCCCCTCGAAGCCGCTGTACGCCGCCGCGTACGCGCCCTTGTCGAAGACCGCGTCGATCGCCCCGGAGGCGACGGCGGGCGCGAAGTTCGGGTGGAAGCCGCTGCCCTCGGTGCCCGCGACGCAGTGCGGCGGCCAGGTGCGTTCGTAGTCGGGGTGGTCCGAGAAGTGGTCCCCCGGGTCGATGTGGTGATCACGGGTGGCGACGACATGGCGGTAACCCGGGGTCGCCTCCCCGATGAGGTCGGTGATGGCGGCGGCGACATCCGCGCCGCCCGCGACCGCGAGGCTGCCGCCCTCGCAGAAGTCGTTCTGGACGTCGACGACGATCAGTGCCCGGTGCATGGCGTGCGCCTTCCGGCTGGAAACAGGTGGGGGACCGGGAAGCGACTCGGCCCGAATCGGTGGCTGTACTGGTGATTCGACGGATGGGGTGGCTGTCACCGAGGGTAGAGACTCGGCCTTCAATGCGGGAGTGGGCGGGGACCGGACGCGGGACCGGTGGGGTCGCGCTCCGGCACGATACGGCGGCCGGGCGCGAATCCGGGCGCACGCGCCGCATCGACCGGTGCGCACGCCGTCGTCACGCGCCGCGTTGCGCCCTACCGTGCGCCCTTCCCGCGCGCGGCAGCGCGCCGGGCGCGGGGCTGCGTGGCCGCCCGGCGCGGCCAGGCCCGGCGTGCGGCCGTCCGGCGCGCGGCCCCGCCTGACGCGCGGCCCCTTGGTAAGGGGCCGCTGGGCGCGCGGCCATGCCCGTTGTGCCGCCGTGCCTGGCGCGTGGCCTCCCGGCGCGGCGGCGTGCCTGGCGCGGGGCCGCCCGGCGCTGGGCCCCGCCGCCTGTTCGTCGCCCGGCCCGCCGCTCGTCCCCTACCGCCCAGGCCCCCGGTCGCCGCGCGGGCCCGCTGCCCAGGCCCACCGTCCGGTCCCGCCGCCCAAGGGTGCCGGGACCGAGGGCGCCACCGCGGGCGCTCGGGGCCGTCGCCCGGCCCCGCCGCTCGCTCCTGGCGCCCCTCGGCTCCGCCGCCCCAGGGGCGCCGGGGCCGAGGCGGCCGGGGGCGGCGTTCCGCCGGAGGGACGAGCCGCCTCCGGTCAGCCCACCACGTACTCCGTCGGGATGACCGCCTCGCCTCGCGAGAGCTGCGTCGCCGACAGAGGCAGCGCCGACCGTGCCGCCACGTGTCGGTCCCGCGCCGCGTCCAGTGGCTCGCGGGCCACCACCTTGCCTCCGCGCACCAGCTCGACCAGCAGCTGCCGGTCCGCGAGCCCCTCCGGGACCGGGCCGCTGCCGACGACCTCGGCTTCGGCCACGCCGTCCTCGTCCAGCCGCCGCGCGGCCCACTTGCGGCCGCCGATCGAGGATTTCGCGCCCATGGACTTCTTCGCCACGGGGCGCAGCGGCGCGGCCGGGTCGTCGGAGCCGGCCCGGGCGACCAGCTTGTAGACCATCGAGCAGGTCGGGTGGCCGCTGCCGGTGACCAGCTGGGTGCCGACGCCGTACGCGTCCACGGGCGCGGCCGCGAGCGAGGCGATGGCGTACTCGTCGAGATCGCTGGTGACCACGATCTTGGTCTTCTTGGCGCCCAGCTCGTCGAGCTGGTGGCGCACCCGGTGGGCGAGCAGCAGCAGGTCCCCGGAGTCGATCCGCACCGCCCCCAGCTCGGTGCCCGCGACCTCGACAGCGGTGCGCACCGCCTCGGCGACGTCGAAGGTGTCGACCAGGAGGGTGGTGCCGCTGCCGAGCGAGTCGACCTGCGCGGTGAAGGCGTCCCGCTCGGTGTCGTGCAGCAGGGTGAAGGCGTGCGCGCTGGTGCCCACGGTCGGGATCTTGTAGCGGAAGCCGGCGGCCAGGTCGGAGGTGGAGGAGAAGCCGCCGACGTACGCGGCGCGGGCCGAGGCGACGGCGGACAGCTCGTGGGTGCGGCGGGCGCCCATCTCGATCAGCGGGCGGCCGGCGGCGGCGACCGACATCCGGGAGGCCGCGGCGGCGACGGCGGAGTCGTGGTTGAGAATGGACAGGATCACCGTCTCCAGCAGGACGGCCTCGCCGAAGCTGCCTTCGACGCGCATGATCGGCGAGCCGGGGAAGTAGACCTCGCCCTCCGGGTAGCCCCAGATGTCGCCGCGGAAGCGGTAGTCGGCGAGCCACTGGAGCGTCGCTTCGTCCACGATCCGCTGGTCGGCGAGGAAGTCGAGCACGCCGCGATCGAAGCGGAAGTTCTCCACGGCGTCCAGCACCCGGCCGGTGCCGGCGACGACGCCGTACCGCCGCCCCTCGGGGAGGCGGCGGGTGAAGACCTCGAAGACCGTGCGGCGGTCGGCGGTGCCGGCGCGCAGGGCGGCCTGCAGCATGGTCAGTTCGTACCGGTCGGTGAACAGCGCTGTCGATGGCACGTCCACCGGCAGTCCGAGGTGAGCGGTGTTCATAGACGATGATGCTACCTCCGCTACTCGTCAAAGTGACGATTTCTGGTGCCGGTTTAGGCGACGGACCATGCCGGGTGGCAGCATGGGAGGTGTGAGTGCGACACCGGTGGAGATCGAACGGCCCCAGTCCAGCGAGGCGCCCTCGGTGGTACCCGAACCCGATGTCCCGTGGGTCACCGTCGTGCACAACGACCCGGTCAACCTCATGAGCTATGTCACGTATGTCTTTCAGACGTACTTCGGCTATTCAAAGGACAAGGCGCACCGACTGATGCTGGACGTCCACCACAAGGGCCGCGCGATCGTGTCGAGCGGCACGCGCGAGGAGATGGAGCGCGACGTGCAGGCGATGCACGGGTACGGACTGTGGGCGACCCTCCAGCAGGACCGCTGATGGCGGGGCACTTCGAGCCGCTGCCCGGCGGCGGGGCCAGGCTGGCCCTGGACGAGGTGGAGATCTCCATCCTGCGCAGCCTGGCCGTCCAGCTGCTGGAGCTGATCGGGCCCGGCGCGGAGCCGGTGGAGGGGCGGGACCCGCTGGACGCGCTGTTCGCCGAGGGACCCACCAAGCCGCCCGCGGACCCGGCGCTGGCCCGGCTCTTCCCGGACGCGTACGGCGGGCCGGACCGGAAGCCGGGGGCCGAGGAGGAGGCCGCGGCGCGCGCCGCCTCGGCCGAGTTCCGCCGCTACACCGAGAACGACCTGCGGGCCCGCAAGCGCGAGGACGCCCTGGCGGTGGTGCGCGGCCTGGACGCCCTCGCGGGGGCGGAAGCCGGGGCCGGCCCGGGGGTGCTGGAGCTGTCGCCCGAGCAGTCCCGGCAGTGGCTCGGGGCGCTGAACGACCTGCGGCTGGCCATCGGCACCCGGCTGGAGGTCACCGACGAGGACGACGGCGGCGAGCTGCTGCGGCTGCCGGACAGCGATCCGCGCAAGCCCATGGTGATGGCGTACTTCTGGCTCGGCGGTCTCCAGGAGACCCTCGTCGAGACCCTGATGCCCTGAGCGGCGCCCTGATCAGTGAGCGGCGTCCTGATCACCGCTCCGGGCGCCCTGGCGGCCGCCCTCGCCACCCCGCGTTCGCCCATCTGACTGTTCGTTTAGAGGATGCTCAAGTCCGGATAACGATCGCGTCACCATGATGGGGCCTTTTGGTGCTTCGTAGGGCCTTTGTCCGCTTCTTCCTGTGGTGTGCCACACATCGCCCCGTGTGGATCAGTGTTGCGACCGTGATAAATCTTCACGATCGCCAGCCGCCACAGGAAGAAAGGCGCAGGAACCATGACCTCAGTGCGGGTCGATCGGCCTGGAGACGACGCCGTCGGCAATGGGGCCGCGAGCAACACTTCCGAAGAGGGCTACGAACGGGGCCTCGGCAGTCGCCAGGTCCAGATGATCGCCATCGGCGGAGCCATCGGCGTCGGTCTCTTCATGAAGGCCGGGGCGAACATCGCCAAGGCCGGACCCAGCATCATCCTGATGTACGCCCTCGCCGGCGTGGTCATCTTCTTCATCATGCGGGCGCTCGGTGAGCTGCTCCTGTACCGCCCGGTCACCGGCTCCTTCTCGGAGTACGCCCGCGAGTTCCTCGGCCCGTTCTTCGGCTATGTGACCGGCTGGACGTACTGGCTGTTGTGGGTGGTCACCGGCATGGCCGAGCTCACCGCGGCCGCCATCTACATCCACTACTGGTTCCCGGACATCCCGCAGTGGGTCAGCGCCCTGGTGTTCCTGGTGGTGCTGTTCGGGGTCAACCTGATCTCGGTGAAGATCTTCGGCGAGGTCGAGTTCTGGTTCTCGATGGTCAAGGTCACCGCGATCATCGGCATGATCGTCATCGGCCTCGGCGTGCTCACCCTCGGCTTCTCCCAGGCCGGTGACACCGCCGCCGTGTCCAACCTCTGGTCCCATGGAGGCGTCTTCCCGAGCGGGATCGGCGACAGCCTGATGACCTTGCAGGGCGTGATGTTCGCCTATATCGCCGTCGAGCTGGTCGGCGTCACCGCGGGCGAGTCCGAGGACCCGGAGAAGACCCTGCCCAAGGCGATCAACACCCTGCCCTGGCGCATCCTGCTCTTCTACGTGGGCGCCCTGCTGGTCCTGCTCTCCGTGGTCAAGTGGACCGAGTTCTCGGCGGGCGAGAGCCCCTTCGTCCACGCCTTCTCGGTGATCGGCATCCCCTTCGCCGCGGGCATCGTCAACTTCGTGGTGCTCACCGCGGCCCTGTCGTCCTGCAACTCCGGCATGTACTCGACCGGCCGCATGCTGCGCGACCTGGCCGCGAACGGCGAGGCCCCGCAGGTGTTCGGCAAGCTCAGCGGCCGCAAGACCCCGGCCATCGGCATCACCCTGTCCGTCGCCCTCATGGGCATCGGCGTGGTCCTGAACTACCTGGTCCCGGAGAAGGCCTTCGAGTACGTCACCTCGGTCGCCACCGCGGCGGGCATCTGGTCCTGGTCGATGATCCTGATCAGCCACATCCGCTACCGGAGCGCCGTGCGCGCCGGCCGGCTCCCCGCCTCGTCCTTCCCGGCCCCCGGCGGCGCCGTCTTCAGCTGGGTCGCGCTGATCTTCCTGCTCTTCGTCACCTGCCTGGTCGCCTACGACAAGGACGCCCGGATCTCGCTGTACGTCGGCGCGGGTTGGGCCGTGTGCCTGGCCATCGGCTGGGCCGTCCTCAAGAGCCGCTCGCCGCAGGTGGCCGCCGCGGCCCCGGAGCGGGACCAGGTCGCGAAGTAGCGACGGACTCCCTCCCGGCAGACGGGCTCCGTCTCGGTAGACAGGCTCCGTCTCGGTAGACAGGCTCCGTCTCGGTAGACGGGCTCCGGATCTCACGATCCGGGGCCCGTCTTATTCTTTGGCCATGCTGACCATCACGCAGGCCCTCCATGACCAGATCGTCGCGCACGCCCGCGCCGACCACCCCGACGAGGCGTGCGGCGTGATCGCCGGCCCGGCCGGCAGCGGCCGCCCCGAGCGGTTCATCCCGATGCTGAACGCGGCCCGTTCGCCCACCTTCTACGAGTTCGACTCGACCGATCTGCTCAAGCTCTACCGCGAGATGGACGACCGGGACGAGGAGCCCGTGGTCATCTACCACTCGCACACCGCCACCGAGGCCTACCCCTCCCGCACGGACATCTCCTACGCCAACGAGCCCGGCGCCCACTACGTCCTGGTCTCCACCGCGGAGTGCGGCAACGACGAGGGCCCGGTCCAGTTCCGCTCCTTCCGGATCGTGGACGGAGAGGTCACCGAGGAAGAGGTCGAGGTCGTCGAAGCGTACGGAAACGCGGGCTGAGACGGGGCTGAGACGGGGGCCGGAACGCGGCCTGAAACGGGTACGCGCCATGCCTCCGTCTCGCATCGTGGTCGAAGACCGACCGCATCGCGGGACGCTTCTCGGAGGGCGGGGTCGGGAATCGATACGATGACTCCATGGTTTTCGATGATGTGAGCGACAAGACGCCGGGCATGCTGCTCGTCGCGCGGCTCCACGTCGACCTGTGCCGGCTCGCCAGCGCGATGTGTCCGCGCCGGGCCGCCGCCTGACCGCCGCGGAGTCACGCCCTCCGCCCGCGCGCCGCCGTGCGCACCGCACCTCCCCCCGGACGTCGTCCGGGAGGGCCCTGAAACCCCGCCCTCCGACAGGAGCCCACACATGGCCATCGAGGTCCGCATCCCGACCATCCTCCGCACCTACACCGACGGCCAGAAGGCGGTCGAGGGCAGCGGGAACACGATCGCCGAGCTGTTCGCCGACCTCGAGACCCGGCACGCCGGCATCCAGGACCGCCTGGTCCAGGACGGCGAGCTGCGCCGCTTCGTCAACGTCTACCTGAACGACGAGGACGTGCGCTTCCTCGACGGCGTGACCACCAAGCTCTCCGACGGCGACAGCGTGACCATCCTCCCGGCCGTCGCGGGCGGCGGGGTCTGATGCGGTACGACAGCCCTCTGGCCGCGGTCGGCAACACGCCGCTCGTCAGGCTGCCGCGGCTCTCGCCCTCCGCCGACGTCCGCGTCTGGGCGAAGCTGGAGGACCGCAACCCCACCGGCTCGATCAAGGACCGGCCCGCGCTCCACATGATCGAGCAGGCCGAGAAGGACGGCAGGCTGACCCCCGGCTGCACCATCCTGGAGCCGACCTCCGGCAACACCGGCATCTCGCTCGCCATGGCGGCCAAGCTCAAGGGCTACCGCATCGTGTGCGTCATGCCGGAGAACACCAGCGAGGAGCGGCGCCAACTGCTCGCCATGTGGGGCGCGGAGATCATCTCCTCGCCGGCCGCCGGGGGCTCCAACACCGCCGTACGGGTCGCCAAGGAACTGAGCGCCGAGCATCCGGACTGGGTGATGCTCTACCAGTACGGCAACGCCGACAACGCGGGCGCCCACTACGCCACCACCGGCCCGGAGATCCTGGCCGACCTGCCGTCGATCACCCACTTCGTCGCCGGGCTCGGCACCACCGGCACCCTGATGGGCGTCGGCCGCTATCTGCGCGAGCACGTCCCCGGGGTGCAGATCGTCGCCGCCGAGCCCCGCTACGACGACGTCGTCTACGGCCTGCGCAACCTCGACGAGGGCTTCGTCCCCGAGCTGTACGACGAGACCGTGCTGACCAGCCGCTTCTCCGTCGGCTCCGAGGACGCGGTGGCCCGCACCCGGCAACTCCTCGCCGAGGAGGGCATCTTCGCGGGCGTCTCGACGGGCGCCGCGCTGCACGCCGCGCTCGGCGTCGCCCGCAAGGCGGTGAAGGCCGGCGAGAGCGCCGACGTGGTCTTCGTGGTCGCCGACGGCGGCTGGAAGTACCTGTCGACCGGCGTCTACACCGCCGCCACCACCGAGGAGGCCATCGAGACGCTGCACGGCCAGCTCTGGGCGTAGGGGGTGCCTTGTGGATCATGCTGGGCTCCCGACGCCTGGCACGCCCGCCCCCAGCTACCGCTGGGAGGTGCCCCCGGCTGCGTTGTCGTCGTCGCACGCAGCGCCGCTGCGCTCTCCTCCTCCGCCTTGCGGCTGGACGCACCAGACGCCGCTCGCTGATCCAGCCTGATCCACAAGGCACCCCCTAGTGGGTGGGGCCGGTGGGTCGTACCGGGACCGCCGGGGGCCGAGTTCCCGGCCGTCCTGGTGATTCCGCCCACAACGCGGGCTTGTGGAGGAGCGACCAGGGCTTCAGCGGCTTACGCTCGGGGGCACCGCATGACCCCCGCACCCGCCCATGGCCTTCGGCATGGGGACCCCCCGAGGAGGTTCCTGCTTCATGAAGCTCACCGTCGTCGGATGCTCAGGGTCGTTCCCGTCCGCGGAATCGGCCTGCTCGAGCTACCTCGTAGAGGCCGACGGCTTCAGGCTGCTGCTCGACCTGGGCAATGGCGCCCTCGGCGAGCTGCAGCGCCACTGCGGTCTCTACGACCTCGACTCCGTGTTCCTCTCCCACCTGCACCCCGATCACTGCATCGACATGTGCGCGTACTTCGTCGCCCGCTACTACCGGCACGACGGCGGGCGCGCCGAGACGATCCCGGTCTACGGCCCCGAGGGCACCGAGCGCCGGCTGGTCCGGGCGTATGACGACGTGCCCGACGAGAAGTGCATGCAGGAGGTCTTCGACTTCCGCACGCTGACCCCGGGCACCTTCACCCTCGGCCCCTTCACGATCCGCACCGCCCGGGTCTGCCACCCCGTGGAGGCGTTCGGCTTCCGCATCGAGCACGGCGGGCGTTCACTGGTCTACTCCGGCGACACCGGCCCCTGCGAGGCGCTGGTGGACCTCGCCCGGGGCGCCGACCTGTTCCTGTGCGAGGCGGCGTTCACGCACGGCAAGGAGGACATCCCCGAGCTGCACCTGAACGGGCGGCAGGCGGGGGAGCACGCGCGGCGGGCCGGGGTCGGCACGCTGGTGCTGACGCACATCCCGCCGTGGACGGATCCCCAGATCAACCAGCGGGACGCGCAGGCGGTCTTCGGCGGGCCGGTGGAGCTGGCGAAGGCGGGCGCGGTCTACGAGCTTTGACGGCGGCGGCCGCCTTACGTGACCGTACGGCGGCAGTCGCCGTACGTGACCAGGCCCCGGAACCGCTCGGTTCCGGGGCCTCGGCCTGTGCGACTCCTCAGCCCGGCGCTTCTCGCCCGGCACTCCTGCGCCTGGGACTCCCGAGCCATGGTGGTCTGAACCACTGGCGGAGGTCTCGGCGGCGGACATGACCGAGCGAACCGGGCTAAACCTGGTTAACGTATGACAACCCGCTCGCCGGTATCGCCCCGGGGATCGCCCAGGGATCGCCCCAGGGCCGAGAAGCGACCCGAGCACCAGGCCGAGACAACAGGAGTGGACATGGCCAGCAAGGCTGAGAAGATCGTCGCCGGGCTCGGCGGTATCGACAACATCATCGAGGTCGAGGGCTGCATCACCCGTCTGCGCACCGAGGTCAAGGACGCCGCCCTCGTCGACGAGGCCCTGCTCAAGGCCGCCGGCGCGCACGGCGTGGTGAAGATGGGCACCGCCGTCCAGGTCGTCATCGGCACCGACGCGGACCCCGTGGCCACCGAGATCGAAGACCTCATGTGAAGCCGCTGACCTGATGGGGCCGGCCTGACCTGAGCCACTGAACCGCCCTCCGCATTGCCGATAGGCTCGACCCATGTCTCGTATCGACGGCCGCACCCACGACCAGCTCCGCCCCGTGACCATCGAGCGCGGATGGAGCAAGCACGCCGAGGGCTCCGTCCTCGTCTCCTTCGGCGGCACCCGCGTCCTGTGCACGGCCAGCTTCACCGAGGGCGTGCCGCGCTGGCGCAAGGGCGGCGGCGAGGGCTGGGTCACCGCCGAGTACGCCATGCTGCCGCGCGCCACCAACACCCGCGGCGACCGCGAGTCCGTCCGCGGCAAGATCGGCGGCCGTACGCACGAGATCTCCCGCCTCATCGGCCGCTCGCTGCGCGCCGTCATCGACTTCAAGGCCCTCGGCGAGAACACCGTCGTCCTGGACTGCGACGTGCTCCAGGCCGACGGCGGCACCCGCACCGCGGCCATCACCGGCGCGTACGTGGCTCTCGCCGACGCCATCACCTGGGGCCAGGGCAAGAAGCTCATCAAGGCCGGCCGCCAGCCGCTGACCGGGACGGTCTCGGCCGTCAGCGTCGGCATCGTCGGCGGCGTCCCGCTGCTCGACCTGTGCTACGAGGAGGACGTGCGTGCCGAGACCGACATGAACGTCGTCTGCACGGGCGACGGGCGCTTCGTCGAGGTCCAGGGCACGGCCGAGGGCGAGCCCTTCGCGCGCGAGGAGCTCAACGGGCTGCTGGACCTGGCCGTCGCGGGCTGCGGGGAACTGGCCGAGATCCAGCGGGCGGCGCTCGCCGGCGAGCTCTGACCCGCGCCGGGGAACGCCACCGGGCAACCCCGCCGAGCAACCCTCTGACGCCTGTTGGCGTGTAGTCAGGTACGGAAACCGGGGGCGGGCGCGCGCGACTGCGGGCGCCCGCACCGCCACCAGGGGAGGGGACCCGTCCATGGCGCCGCGCCACCACCGCCGTACGACCGCGCTCGCCGCGCTCACCACCATCGTCCTCGCAGTGCCGCTCACGGCAGGCTGCAGCGCGGTCGAGAAGGCCATCGACTGCGCGCAGCTCGCCGTGGACATCTCCACCGACGTGGACAACCTCCAGGACGCGGTGAGCGGCGCCGCGGTCGATCCGCAGGACGCCGACAACCTGCTCGACGCCCTCGACAAGGACATCGACAAGATCAAGGACAAGACCGACAACGCGGATGTCGGCAAGGCCGTCGACCACCTCCAAAAGGCCGTGGACAACGTCCAGACCGCCATCGACAAGGGCCAGGACCCCGACCTCGGCCCCGTCAAGGACGCGGCGGGCGAGCTGACCAAGGTCTGCAGCCCCTGACGGCACCGTCGATAATCGACACCCATGAAGCGCCTGATCCTCGCCACCCGCAACACCTACAAGATCACCGAGCTGCGCTCGATCCTGAGCGACGCCGGTCTCGACGTCGAACTCGTGGGCGCCGACGCGTATCCGGAGGTCCCCGACGTCAAGGAGACGGGGGTGACCTTCGCCGAGAACGCCCTCCTCAAGGCCCACGCCCTGGCCCGGGCCACCGGCCACCCCGCCGTCGCCGACGACTCCGGGCTGTGCGTCGACGTCCTCGGCGGCGCCCCCGGCATCTTCTCGGCCCGCTGGTCGGGCCGCCACGGCGACGACCGGGCCAACCTGGAGCTGCTGCTCGCCCAACTCGCCGACGTCCCCGACGAACACCGCGCCGCCCACTTCGCATGCGCGGCCGCCCTCGCCCTCCCCGACGGCACCGAACGCGTCGTCACCGGCCGCCTCCCCGGCACCCTCCGCCGGGACCCCGTCGGCGGCGGGGGCTTCGGCTACGACCCGATCCTCCAGCCCGACGGCGAGACTCGCACCTGCGCCGAGCTGACCCCGGAGGAGAAGAACGCGATCAGCCACCGGGGCAAGGCGTTTCGGGCGCTGGCGCCGGTGGTGCGGGATCTGCTGGGGTGAGTGAGACGAAGGCGCGGCACCTGTCTGGTGCCGCGCCTTCCACGGTGGGCCCGGTGGGACTCGAACCCACGACACACCGGATCTAAACCGGCGTCCTCTGGCCAGCTGGGATACGGACCCGTCGAGCGCGAGTCTACTGCGTGTCGAATCGCTGACGCCAAGTGGCGGTGCGTTGTCGTCCCCGTCCGGAGAAGGTCTTTGTCTGACTGTGGCAGGAGGGACAGAGGTACCGCAGGTTCTGGAGGCGGTTGTCCCACCGATCCCCGTTGATGTGGTCGATCTCCAGTACGAGCCGTCGGCCCTGCCACGTATCACCCGTCCCGCACTCGTCACAGACTCGCGGCACGGCACTCTCCTCGAGCGCGCGCCTTAGCTGTGAGGTTTTCGTCCGGGTGGCCCCGGGCTCGAGTTTCCGGAGGATTGCGGCGGCGGACTTGCGATACGGAGAAGGCCGGCCACACTGGTGGCCTTGGCCGATGAAGTGAGCGGTCGAGATCCCGTACGTGGCGATGCTCCGCTGTACCAGAGCGCGGCTCGCACCTCCGGCGGGGAGCTCCAGAGCGCGCAACACTCCAGCCACGCTGTAGGACTCGGTGACAGCCCGCAATAGCTCGTTCTGGGGAAGCAGCCGCTGCGTGCCACGCCGACTCATGCCGCGCGCTGCCGCTTGCGACCGCGGTATGTGTCAGTCACCGCATGGCAGTTGGGGCACAGAAGCCTCAGGTTCTCTGGGCGGTTATCCCACCAGTCGCCGTTGATGTGGTCGACTTCATGACGCAGCGGCTTGCCGTTCCATTCCCGGCCCGTGCCGCACATCGCACACACCTCCGGAACATCACGCCGGATGAGTTCTCTGCGCAGCCGCTCGCCGGGGATCCTTCCGTCCGACTGCGATCCCAGAACCAGACGGTCCCTCAACCGTCTCCTTGGGCGTTGGGGCGATTGCGCCGAAAAGTGCGACGTGTCGATGCCGAGGGCGGCGATGCGGCGGCCGATATGGGCCTGATTGCCGCCCACAGGGCTGATCCTCAGGCGGCGAACGACCTCGGCCACACTGGTCGAACACGCGACGACTTCGCGGAGTCGTGATTCGCTGTGGCGCACCGGCGGCGTGCGGAGATGCGAGGCGTCGATGCCCGCCTCGGCGAATTTGCGGCGGAGGTAGCTTCTGCTGCCGACGGTCGGCTTGCCCCCGGACCGCCGTATGGCCTCATCGATGGTCTTCGAGGTGCGTGCGACTTCCGAGAGCAGCTCGGGCGTGTATCTGATGCGCATGGTTCCCCTCCCTGTGCGACCACACGTAGCACCATCGCACTGAGTAACGAACCCGTCGCCCAGAAGTCACGCCCACCGCCCGGCCCCGGAGGTGAGGCACGTCACGACTTGATGAAGTCGAGGATGTCGGCGTTGAGCTGATCCTTGTGGGTGACGTAGAGGCCGTGCCCGGCCGCCGGGTACTCCTTGTAGACGGTGCCGGGGATCAGCGCCGCGGTGCGGCGGCCGGTCAGTTCGGCCGGGGCGGAGAAGTCCGCGTCGCCGTGGATGACCAGGGTCGGGAGGGTGAGCCCGCGCAGGTACTCGCGGTTGTCGGTGTGGAAGACGGTCTGCTGGACCTGGAGGGTGGCCCAGGGGGAGGCGGACAGGCACATCCGGATCTTCCAGTCGATCATGGCGGGGGAGGCCTCGGTGCCCAGTTGGGTGGCGAAGTAGGCCTGTGACTGCCGGGTGAGCCACTTGGGGCGGTCGGCGCGGATCGCCGCGAGCATGGCGTCCAGGGCCGCCTCGGGGGCGCCCTCCGGGTTGTCCTCGGTCTGCTTGAGGAACGGCAGGATGGCGGAGACGAACACGGCGCGGTCGGCGCGGTCCTCGCCGTGGCGGCCGAGGTAGCGGGCCACCTCGGCGCCGCCCAGGGAGTGGGCGACGAAGATCACGTCGTGCAGGTCGAGGTGGTCGAGGAAGGCGGCGAGGTCGTCGGCCAGGGTGTCGATGTCGTAGCCGGTGGAGGGGCGGTCGGAGCGCCCGTGGCCGCGCCGGTCGAAGGAGACGCAGCGGAAGCCCTGCTCGACGAAGAAGGGGATCTGGTACTCCCACATCTCGGTGTTGAGCATGGAGCTGGTGACGAAGACGATCGGCCGACCCTGCCCGTAGTCCTCGTACGCGAGGCGGGTCCCGTCAGTGGTCTCGAAGAACATCTCGGCTCCCTGGTTCATCCTGGTTCAGCGGTCCGTCGCTGCGATGTGATCAGGATGTCCGAGCCGCCGGAAGCGGTCGATTACGTGCCAGGTAATGCCGGGGCGGGCCAGATGATCCCGGGGCGGGCCAGATGATCCCGGGGCAGAGGTGATCCCGGGGCCGAGGTGATGCCGGGGCGCTCGCCGGCGCCGCGGGGTGGCCACCTGACCACCCCGCGGCGCCGGGCGCCGCCCCAGGAGCGGTCGGGTCAGAGGCCCAGATCCTTGATGATCTTGGCGACATGGCCCGTGGCGCGGACGTTGTACAGGGCCCGCTCGACCTTGCCCTGCTCGTCGACGACGACCGTGGAGCGGATCACGCCGGTGACCGTCTTGCCGTACATCTTCTTCTCGCCGAACGCGCCGTACGCCTGGAGGATCTCCTTGTCGGGGTCGCCGAGGAGGGTGACCTTGAGGCTCTCCTTGTCGCGGAACCTGGCCAGCTTCTCGGGCTTGTCGGGGGAGATGCCCACGACGTCGTAGCCGTGCTGGGCGAGGAGGTCGAGGTTGTCGGTGAAGTCGCAGGCCTGCTTGGTGCAGCCGGGGGTGAGGGCGGCCGGGTAGAAGTAGACGATCACCTTGCGGCCCGCGTAGTCGGCGAGCGAGACAGGCTTGCCGTCCGCGTCGGGGAGGGTGAAGGCGGGGGCGGTGTCGCCGGGCTGCAGGCGCTCGCTCATGGTGGGGTCTCCTCGGGGCACGTGTGCGTGGCGCGGGTGTGTACGTACCCGACATTAGCCAGGTTCCCGATCGGGGGTGCTGTGGGGCGGGGGCCAGGGGGAACTGACACACTGTCCATCACCGGATCATCGAGATTGACGGAGGCAGCGCGGTGTCGGAGGCCAGGACCCCTGCGCAGATCGAGGCGGACATCGCCCGCAGGCGGCAGCAGCTCGCCGTGACGCTCGACGAGATCGGGGTGCGGATGCATCCCAGGACGATCGTCGGGGACGCGAAGGCGAAGGCGGCCGCGGCCGTGGACCGGACGGCGGGGCGGGCCTATGTGTCGGTGAACCGCGCCGTCACCGGCGTGCGCGCCCAGTTTGTCTCCGAGGAGGGCGCCCCCCGACTGGAGCGCATCATTCCGGTGGCGCTCCTGGTGGTGGGGCTCGCCGGGCTGTACGCGGTGTCCTCGCGGCGTCGCCGTCCGTAGCGGGACGGCGGGAGCGGGGCGGGGCGGCACGGGTGCCCGGGCGGGCTCTGCCCGGGCTGTGCCACCGGCGCGCCGCCCGGCCAGGTACGGTCAAGGGCGTGAGTACGAACACCTCCCATGACAAGCTGCCCATCCGGATGCTGCACGACCGGGTGCTGGTACGAACCGACATCCCGGAGGGCGAGCGGCGCTCGACCGGCGGCATCGTCATTCCGGCGACCGCGGCGGTCGGCAGGCGGCTGGCCTGGGCCGAGGTGGTCGCGGTCGGGCAGAACGTGCGGACCGTGGAGCCGGGCGACCGGGTGCTCTACGACCCCGAGGACCGGGCCGAGGTCGAGGTCCGCGGCGTCGCGTACGTCCTGATGCGGGAGCGCGATCTGCACGCGGTCGCGGCCGAGCGGCTCGAGGGGTCCGAGGACTCCACCGGGCTGTATCTCTAGCCGGTCCATGGAGCCGGTCCATGTAGTCGGTCCATGGAGCCGGTCCATGTAGTCGGATGTAGGCGGTCCGCATGCGCGCAGGGTGGTGGCCGGGGCCACCACCCTGCGCGTTTTGTGTCGCCTGTGCTGCTCAGCCGCCCGACCCGGGGCCGCCGGGGCCGCCCGGGTCACCCGGCCCGCCCGGTCCGCCGCCCGGGTCGGCCGTCGTCGGCTGCGAGGTCGGGACGCCCGTCGGCGGGGTGTACGTCGGCTGGGTCGTCGGGGCCGTCGTCGGGGTGAAGGTGGGCTGGGTCGGGTCGGTGGCGGGGTCGGTCGTGGGGGCCTCGCCGGCCGGCGGGGAGGTGGTCTCCGGCGGCGTGGTGACGGCCGGCGGGGTGGTGGTGTCGGCCGGGAGCGTGGGGGTGTCGGCGCCGTCCTCGGAGCTGAGGTCGAACTCGGCCGGGGTGCGTCCCTGGAGGGCGGCGGCGGTGTACGCGGCCCAGATCTCCGTGGGGTAGCCGCCGCCGTTGATGCGGGGCAGGCCGGTCGCCCCGTACAGCGACTTCTGGGCCCCGGTGGCGGAGTCCTGTCCCATCACGGCCACGACCGTTGCCAGGTCCGGGGTGTAGCCGGCGAACCAGGCCGCCTTGTCGTCCTCGGCGGTGCCGGTCTTGCCCGCGGCGGGGCGCTCGGCGGCCTGGGCGGCGGTGGCGGTGCCGCCGTCCACGACGCTCTGCAGGACGGTGGTGGTGGTGTCGGCGGCGGCGCGCGGGACGGCCTGGTCGGTCTTCTTCTTGGGGAGCGCGATCTCCCGGCCGTCCTTGGTGATCTCGGTGATCTTCGAGACCAGGCTGTACGGGGTGTGCCGGCCGTGGTTGGCGAGCGTCGCGTATGCCTCGGTCATGTCCAGCACGCTGGCCGTGGCGGGGCCGAGCGCGATGGAGGGGGAGGCGGTCAGGTCGGGGGTGTCCTTGGGGATGCCGAGGGCGATGGCGGTCTGCTTGACCTTGGCCGGGCCGACGTCCTGGGCCATCTGGGCGTAGACGGAGTTCACCGAGTTGTCGGTGGCCGTGGTGACGTCGATGGAGCCGTAGTCGACGTCGTCCTCGTTGGCCGGGGCGTAGCCGGTGGGCCCCTCGGGGCCGACCACCTCGCGCTTGTTGGTGCCGTCGTAGATCGTGTCCGGGGTGATCGGCTCCCCGCTCTGGGTGGTGGAGCCGTTCTCCACGGCGGAGGTGAACACGATCGGCTTGAAGGTGGACCCGACCTGGTAGTCGGTGCGGGTCGCGTTGTTGACGAACTGCTTGGTGTAGTCGATGCCGCCGTAGAGGGCGACCACCTCGCCGGTCTTGGGGTCGATGGAGGCGCCGCCCGCCCGGACGTACTTGTCGACCTTGCGGGAGTCGCTGAGCTTGCTCATCAGCTTCTCGCGCACGGCGGCGACGAAGGCGTCCTGCTTCTTCCGGTCGATGGTGGTGGTGATCCGGTAGCCGCCGCGGGCCAGGGTCTGCTCGTCGATGATGCCGTTCTTGGTGAGGTACGCCTCGACGGCCTCGACCAGGTAGCCGCGCTGCCCGGACATGCCCGACTGGACGGTGACCTTGCCGGGCGTCGGGAAGGTCATCCGGTCGCGGGCGGCCTTGCTCAGCCAGTCCTTCTTGACCATGCCGTCCAGGACGTAGTTCCAGCGGGCCAGCGCCCGGTCCTTGTTCTGCGGGTGGGTGACCACGTCGTAGGCGTTGGGGGCGTTGAGCAGGGTCGCGAGGTAGGCGCCCTCGCCGAGGTCGAGGTCCTTGGCGTTCTTGCCGTAGTAGGCCTGGGCGGCGGCCTGGATGCCGTACGCGTTGCGTCCGAAGTAGCTGGTGTTGAGGTAGCCCTCGAGGATGTCGTCCTTGCTCACCTCCCGGTCCAGCTTGATCGAGATGAAGAACTCCTTCACCTTGCGGGAGACGGTCTGCTCCTGGTCCAGGTAGTAGTTCTTCACGTACTGCTGGGTGATGGTGGAGCCGGACTGCTTGCCCTTGCCGGTGGCGGTGTTCCAGGCGGCGCGGACCATGGCCTCGGGGTTGATGGCCGACTCGGAGTAGAAGTCCCGGTCCTCGGCCGCGAGCACCGCGTGCTGGGTGGTCTTGGGCACCTGGCTGAGCGGCACGTACTCCCGGTTGACCTTGCCCTCGCGGGCCAGCGGGGTGCCGTCGGAGTAGAGGAAGACATTGCTCTGGGCGACGGCGATGTCCTTGGCCGCGGGGATGTCGACGAGCAGGTAGCCGGTCACCAGGCCGCCGGCGACGAGCAGCACGATCATCAGGAAGCCGCCGAGCACCATCCGCCAGGTGGGCAGCAGCCGGCGCCAGCCGGTGCGCTTGGGACGGCCCTTTCTGCCCTTGGGGCGGGCGGGCTGGGCGTCGCCGTGGTCGCTGGTGTCGTTGGTGCCGGTGACGTCTGCGCCGCCCATGCCGCCGTCGATCAGTTGGGGCTCGTCGCTCATGTCCTTTGAGACTCCTAGACCGCCGTCGAGGGTTGTGCCGCGGCGGAATCGTGCACGGTCGGGCGGTTGGCCTGGTACGCCCCATAAAACACTGTCGCATCATCCGTTCCGGACCAAGGCCGTGGCCCACACCTGTGACAGCTCTGTGACCGGCGGAATGGACGATGCCGCACCCGCCATCCGGGTGGTCTTCCACGCTCCGGCCGGGTGAATAATGCCTGGCTCTCCCTCCCCCGGCGCCGCTAGGCTCCTGGGCTTCGGCGAACCGGGCGGGGGGAGAGGGGCGGTCCATGCGGCTGTACGCGGCCGTCACGATGAGCGGCTTCAGACGCTACGCGACGTACCGGGTCGCCACCGCGGCCGGGATCTTCACCAACACGGTCTTCGGCTGCATCGTCGCCTACACCTATATGGCCCTGTGGGACCAGCGGCCGCACCTGGGCGGCTACGACCTCTCCCAGGCCCTGACCTTCGTGTGGATCGGCCAGGCGCTGCTGGCGGCCGTGGCGCTGCTGGGCGGGGGCTTCCAGGAGGAGCTGCAGGAGCGGATCCGCTCGGGGGACATCGCGGTCGACCTCTACCGACCGGTGGACCTGCAGCTGTGGTGGCTGGCCGGGGACCTGGGCCGGGCCCTGTTCCAGCTCCTGGGGCGCGGGATCGCGCCGATGGTGCTGGGCTCGCTGGTCTTCGAGCTGACGCTGCCCCGCTCCGCGCTGACCTGGGTGTGGTTCCTGCTGTCGGTCGCCCTCGCGGTGTGCGTGGGCTTCGCGGTGCGCTACCTGGTCGCGCTCAGCGCCTTCTGGCTGCTCGACGCCTCGGGGATCTCGATGATGAGCGGGCTGCTGTGTCTCTTCTTCTCCGGCATGATCCTTCCGCTGAACGTCTTCCCGGGGGAGCTGGGCGAGGTGGCGCGGACGCTGCCGTGGGCGGCGATGCTGCAGGTGCCCGCCGATGTCTTCCTCGGGGAGCACCGCGGGCTCGGGCTGGTGCGGGCCTTCGCCTTCCAGGCGGGGTGGGCGGCCGTGCTGCTCGCGGCGGGGCGGGTGCTGCAGTCGGTCGCCACACGGAAGGTGGTCGTGCAGGGTGGCTGAATCGCTTCGCTCCCGCGCGTACCACGGGCTGCGCGCCTATCTGCTGATCGTCGGGATGTGGGTGCGCTCCACGATGGCGTACCGCACCTCGTTCCTGATCATGACGGTCGGGAACTTCGCGGCGACCGGGCTGGACTTCGTCGTGATCGCGCTGATGTTCTCGCACGTCGGCACGCTCGGCGGCTTCACCCTGCCCGAGGTGGCCTTCCTCTACGGCACCACCAGCACCGCCTTCGGCCTCGCGGACCTGATCCTGGGCAGCATGGACCGGGTCGGCCGCCGGGTCAGGGACGGCACGATGGACACGCTGCTGGTGCGGCCCGTCCCGATCCTCGCCCAGGTGGCCGCCGACCGCTTCGCGCTGCGCAGGCTGGGCCGGATCAGCCAGGGGCTGCTGCTGCTCGTCTGGTCGCTGGTCCGGCTGGACATCGACTGGACGGTCGACCGGGTGCTGCTGGTGCCGGTGATGCTGCTGAGCGGGGGCGCGATCTTCGGGGCGGTCTTCGTGGCCGGCGGAGCCTTCCAGTTCTGGGCCAACGACGCCTCCGAGGTGCAGAACTCCTTCACCTACGGCGGCAACACCCTGCTGCAGTACCCGCCGACGGTCTTCGGGCGGGAGGTGCTGCGCGGCGTCACCTTCGTCATCCCGCTGGCCTTCGTCAACTGGCTGCCCGCGCTGCACATCCTGCGCCGGGACAACCCGCTGGGCCTGCCGGGCCAGGTGGGCTTCGCCGCCCCCCTGGTCGCGCTCGGCTGCTGCGCGCTGGCCGGGCTGGTCTGGCGGCGGGGGCTGCGGTCGTATCGGAGCACGGGGAGCTGAGAGGGGTTGAGGGGAGCCGGGATGGACGGGTGCGCGGACGACGACTTCATCGAGCTGGACGGGGTCGAGAAGGTGTTCCAGGTGCGGCGCCGGGCCGGGCTGCTGCGCCGCGAGCGGCGCGAGGTGCGCGCCGTGGACGGCATCAGCTTCCGGGTGCCGCGCGGCGAGATGGTCGGCTACATCGGGCCCAACGGCGCCGGGAAGTCCACCACGATCAAGATGCTCACCGGGATCCTGGTGCCCAGCGGCGGCCGGCTGCGGGTGGCCGGGATCGACCCGTCGCGCGAGCGCACCCGGCTGGCGCGGCGCATCGGCGTGGTCTTCGGGCAGCGCACGACCCTGTGGTGGGACCTGCCGCTGCGCGACTCGTACGCGCTGGTGCGGCGGATGTACCGGATCCCCGACGGCCGGTACCGCGAGAACCTGGACCGGTGCGTGGAACTCCTGGACCTCGGCGCGCTGCTCGAGGTGCCGGTCCGTCAGCTCTCCCTCGGCCAGCGGATGCGCGGCGACATCGCGGCCGCCCTGCTGCACGACCCCGAGGTGCTCTACCTCGACGAGCCGACGATCGGGCTCGACGTGGTCAGCAAGGCGAAGGTGCGGGAGTTCCTGCGCGAGGTGAACGCCGAGCAGGGCACGACCGTGCTGCTGACCACCCATGACCTGACCGACATCGAGCAGCTGTGCGAGCGGGTGATGGTCATCGACCACGGGCGGCTGGTGTACGACGGCGGGCTGGCGGGGCTGCACGCGGTGGGTGAGAGCGAGCGGACGCTCGTCGTCGACCTGGAGCGGGAGCTGCCGCCGATCGAGATCCCCGGCTGCCGGACGGTGCGGGTGGAGGGGCCGCGGCAGTGGCTCGCGTTCCCGGCCGGGAGCAGCGCCGCGCCGCTCGTGGCGGCGGTGGCCGACGGATATCCGCTGGTCGACCTGTCGGTGCGGGAGCCCGAGATCGAGGACGTCATCGCCCGGATGCTGTACCCGGCGGGGAAGACTGACGCGGCCTCGGGGCCCGGCCCGACTAGTCTGTCCGTATGACGAGCGGTGCATCCTCGGGGGACATGGCGCCCCGACCCCAGGCCGGGCCGCAGATGCGGGCCTCGGACGCCGAGCGCGAGCGGATCGCCGAGGCGCTCAGGGAGGGCGTCGCCGAAGGACGCCTCACCATGGAGGAGTTCGAGGAGCGCCTGGACGCGGCGTACAGGGCCCGGACCCACGCCGAACTCGAACCGCTCGTACGGGACCTCCCGGTGCCCGGCCGCCCGTCCGCCGCCGATCCCGCGCCCGCGGCCGAGGGCGGCTGGGCGGGGCGGATCGGCTCCACCCCGACCTCCCGGACCGGGATCGCGGTCATGAGCGGCTTCCAGCGCAAGGGCCGCTGGACCGTCCCGCGCCGCTTCACCTCCTTCGTCTTCTGGGGCGGCGGCGAGATCGATCTGCGCGAGGCCCGCTTCGAGGACCGCGACACGGTGATCCGCTGCTTCGCGATCATGGGCGGTATCCAGGTGACCGCCCCGCCGGACCTCGATGTCCACGTCGGCGGCGTCGGCATCCTGGGCGCCTTCGACCACAGCGGGCCCGGCGAGGGCTCGCCGGGCTCCCCCCGGGTGACCGTCACCGGCCTCGCCCTGTTCGGGGGCGTGGCCGTGGAGCGCAAGCTGCGCAAGGAGGAGCGCCGGCGCCTCAAGGAGGACCGCAAGCGGTTCCTGGCCGAGCGCCACGCGGAGCGGCGGGAACTGCGGGCCGAGCGCCACGAGGAGCGGCGCGAGCTGCGGGCCGAGCGGCGCGAGCGGCGGAGGTCCCTGGACAGGCGCTGGACGGACGACTAGACGGGTATCAGCCGTTGACGCCCAGCTGGGTCAGCAGGGTCTGGTTGTCCTCGATGTGCCAGTCCTCGATGATCTTGTCGGTCCCGACGTGCTGGATGTCGATGGCGTTGAAGTCGACCTTCTGACCCTTGCCCTGGACACCGTTGAAGGTGCCGGTGAAGTGGCCGCGGAAGACCAGCCGGGCGGTGATCTTGTCGCCGGTGACCAGCAGGTCGGACAGCTCACAGGTCAGGTCCGGCACGGCGGTGCGGAAGTTCTTCGAGGCGAAGGCCGGGCCGGTGGGGCCCTGCGGGCGGCCCGCGGGCAGGGTGTTGTCCTTGAACCGGGGGCTGACGGCGGCGTCCAGGTACTTCTGCTCCCCGGTGTTCCAGAAGGTGTACAGCTGCTGGGCCAGGTGGACCTCCTGGGCCGCGCGCCTCGAGCCGATCGAGCGGTCCACGGTGAGCGCCTGGGGCCGGACCAGGTCGGGCGAGCGGTCGATCAGGTGCTGCGGCCAGGCGCGCGAGGACGGGCGATGGTCTGTGTCGTGGGCGTAGCCGGCGGCGGCGGTGGCGCCGGCCAGGCAGGCCGCGGCAACGGTGACAGCGGCGGTGCGGGTGAAGGTGCGCGAACGCATGAGTTCTCTTCCTCGAGTCAGGGGGTCACGCCTGGGGGTTCCGGGCGTGCCGGGGTGGCCGGCCCGTGCCTGTGACGGGTCGGAAACGAGTGCGGCGGACGGGTTCGGCGGGCGGGTTCGGCGGACGGGGGTCAGGCCAGGCGGCCGCCGCCGTCGACGTGCAGCACGGTGCCGGTGACGTACGGGTTGTCGATGGCGTAGAACACGGCCTTGACCAGGTCCTCCGGGCTGCCCACCCGACGGGCCGGGTTGCGCTCGGCCACCCCCCGCAGGAACGCCTCCTTGTCGGTGCCCAGGCCGTCCCAGGAACCGCTGTCCACGATGCCGGGGGAGACGGCGTTCACCCGAACCGGGGCGATCTCCACCGCCAGCGCCTGCACCAGGAAGGCCAGGGCGCCGTTGGTGGTGGCCATCACCGTCCGCGCGGGCGCCGGCCGCCAGGCGGCCACCCCGGAGAAGAAGGTGAACGAGCCGTTCTCGGCCACCTGCCCGGCAAGGTGCTTGGCCAGCAGCAGCGGGCCGATCACCTTGGCCGAGAAGGCCCGCTGCACATCGGCGAGTTCGAGGTCCTTCAGCGGTCCGTTGGCCGGCATCGCGGCGGTGGAGACCAGGTGGTCGAACCGTCCCACCTGCCCGGCGAAGTCGATGATCGACCGCTCGTCGGCGAGGTCCAGGGCGAGCACCTCGGAAGGCCCGGAGAGCTCACCGGCCGTCCACTCCAGCTTGCGCGGATCCGGACCGGCCAGCACGACAGCGGCGCCGGCCGCCGAAGCGGCCTTGGCGAGCGCGCGCCCGGTGCGCGAACCCGCGCCCACCACGACAAGCCGCTGCCCTTGGAGGGCTGTGTCATCGGACATGGGAGAACTCCTTCGAGCCGTTGGGGATCGGCCGTCCGCTGTTCTTCGCGGCGGCGACACCACCGACCCTCTCCCAGCCCACTGCCATGAGTCCAAGGCATGTTTTTTATCGCGGAGATAAAATCGGCTTATGGCGATCCCGACGCTCCGGCAGCTCGAATACCTGGTCACCGTGGTCGACACCGGGACCTTCACCCGCGCCGCCGAGCAGCTGCATGTGACCCAGCCCGCGCTCTCCCACCAGATGAGGGCCCTGGAGAGCGCGGTCGGGGGGCCGCTGCTCGAACGCCTGCCGCGCTCGGTGCGGCTCACCCCGATGGGCCGGGCGGTGCTGCCGCATGCCCGCGCCGCCCTCGCCGAGGCCGAACGCCTGCACACGGTGGCCCGGCGTACGGCCGGCCTGGAGGAGGGTGAGCTGGAGGTCGCCGTCATCTACTCGATCAGCCTCGGCATCCTGCCGCCGGTCCTGCGAGCCTGGCACCGCCTCCACCCCGGTGTGCGGATCCGGCTGCGCGAATACCCGCACGCCGACAAGCTCCAGGCCGCCATGACCGCCGGCCGCGCCGACCTCGCCATCGGTCCCGCACCCACCGCCTGGGAGGGACCGATCCGCGAACTCGGCACCGAGGAGTTCGTCATCGTCCTGTCGGCCGACGATCCCACGGCCGGCGACCCGACGGCCGACCACCCCACCGGCACGGTCGCCCTCAGCCGACTCGCGGACCGCGCCTGGGTGCACTACGCCCCCGACAACGGTCTCGCCGACCTCCTCGACCAGGTCTGCGCCCAGGCGGGCTTCATACCGCACGCGGCGATCCGCGCCGAGCAGACCTCCGCCGCACCTCTGCTCGCCGCGGCCGGACTCGGCCCGGCCCTGGTGCCGGCCAACATCGTCCCGGCCCACTTCGACGGCGTCCTGCTCCGCCCCGACCCCCCGGTCCGCCGCGCCCTCACCGCCTACACCCGTACCCGTCCCGACCCCCTCACGGTGGCCTTCGCCGACCTCCTCGCCCACCAGGCTCGGGTCAACCCGCCCGGATTCCCGGCGCCGCGGGCTCGGGCCCGGTGACAGGACACCCCCTGGCTACAGCTCGGCCGCCGCGCCGCCCTTGAGGTCGTCCAGGTCGAGTGCCCGCGCCATCGCCCGGTAGCCGTCGTCGCTGGGGTGGAGGTGGTCGCCCGAGTCGTACGCGGGGCGCAGCCGCAGCGGGGAGACCGGGTCGCGCAGCGCCTGGTCGAAGTCGACCACGGCGTCGAAGACCTCGCCCGACCGGATCCGCGTGTTGACCTGCTGGCGCACGGCCTCCAGCCGCGGGGTGTAGCCGCGGTGGCCGTAGAAGGGCGCCAGGGTGGCACCGACGACGCGCAGCCCGCGCGCGTGGGCCTGCTCGGTCAGCCGCCGCAGCCCCCCGACGATCGCGTCCGCGTCGGTCTGGTGCGGGGGGCGCAGTATGTCGTTGACGCCCAGCTCGACGACGACGGCCTTGACGCCCGTACGGGAGAGCACGTCGCGCTCGAAGCGGGACAGGGCGCTGGGGTTGTTCGGCGGCACCTGGGTGCCGTCGGTCAGCACGCGGTTGCCGCTGATGCCCGAGTTGAGCACGCTGTAGCGGGGGGCGTCGGGCTCGGTGCGCAGCCGCTCGGCGAGGAAGTCGGTCCAGCGGTGGTTGGCCCCGGCGGTGGAGGTGATGCCGTCGGTGATGGAGTCGCCGATGACGGCGACGGCGCCGTGGGCCTCCGTGCTCCACACGTCCACGGCCGTCAGATAGCGCCAGTACGGGCTCTGCTCGGTGTAGGCCGCCCCCGCGGTGTCCTCCGTACGGTCGCCGCGCGCCAGGTAGGAGGTCTGGCGGGCGTGCGGGTGGTAGGTCACCGAGCCGGAGGCGCGCGGGGTGTAGGTGGTCACCAGCAGGTCGGCGGCCTCCGGGATGTCCAGCCGCACCGGGTCGCTGGTGGCGGCCTGGCCGGGCGGGATGGTCACCCACGAGCGCTCGCCGAAGGTGAGGCGGCGCATGGTGCCCGCGGCGGCGGTCGGGTTGCTGGGCGCGGCCGCCAGGGCGAGCGAGGCGTGGGTGATCGTCAGCGGGCGGGCGCTGTAGAGGTTGGAGAGCTGGATGCGCGCCTGGCTGCCGCCGACACTGGTGTGGACGACGTTCCTTATCGACATGCCGGCGTAGCCCCGCAGCGTGTTGGGCTCGGCCGCGGCGGCGGACGTGGACCAGGTGCCCACCCAGGTGCCGGCCGAGGCCGGGGCGGCGGAGCCGCCGGACTTGCGGGCGGCGGCGTCGAGGCTGCCGTCGCTGTTGCCGACTCCGACGAATATCGCGGTCGAGATGAGGACCACCACCGCCGCCAGCGCAGCGAGCACGGCATAAGCCGTGCGTCTGGGCATGGGGGGCACACTCATGGACGGGTGTCTCCTCGGGCAGACGGAGCCTGGGCTTCCCAACCCTGGGCTTCCGAAAGTGGACGATAACTGCGAGAAATCAGCCGCGCCGATGCGGTCCGGTCGGTTCACCATGATCCCATGGCCCCGGCCGCGTCCGCCCGTCGGCCTGCCCCCGGCGTACGGGGCCGCTCGCCCACTCAGACGATGGGAACCGCCCGTACGTTCCACTCCATAGGCGACTGACATAGGAAAGAGACAATGACCGAGGGGACGGCTCGACCGGGTGGAGCGAATGGACCGGATGGACCGGATGACGACGGGTGAGTCGGGAGCGCCGCCGCCCGCGGCCTTCTCCTTCGACAGCCCCCTGGACGTGGAGAAGCGCCGCGGCGTGCGCCGCATGAAGACCATCGCGACGGCGCTGCTGCTGGCCGTCGCCGTGGTGTACGCGCTGGCCACCTGGGCGCGGTCGGCCGGCGCGGGCGGCTGGGCCGGTTACGCGGCCGCGGCCGCCGAGGCCGGCATGGTCGGCGCCCTGGCCGACTGGTTCGCGGTGACCGCGCTGTTCCGGCGGCCCATGGGGCTGCCGATCCCGCACACCGCGATCATCCCCACCAAGAAGGACCAGCTGGGCGTGAGCCTCGGCGAGTTCGTCGGCGAGAACTTCCTGTCCGGCGACGTGGTGCGGCAGCGGCTGAGGACCGTCGGCATCGGCAGCCGGCTGGGCACCTGGCTGGCCGAACCCGCCCACGCCGACCGGGTGACGGCCGAACTGGCGACGGCGCTGCGCGGCGCGTTGCGGGTGCTGCGCGACTCCGACGTGCAGGCCGTGGTGGGCGAGGCGATCACCCGGCGCGCCGACGCGCAGGAGATCGCGCCGGGCCTGGGCAAGATGCTGGAGCGGATCGTCGCGGACGGCGGGCACCGCCGGGTCGTGGACCTGGTGTGCCTGCGCGCCCACGACTGGCTCGTCGAGCACAACGAGTCGGTGATGGAGGCGGTGGCGGGCGGCGCGCCCGGCTGGACGCCGCGGTTCGTGGACAAGAAGGTCGGCGAGCGGGTCTACAAGGAACTGCTCCGGTTCGTCAGCGAGATGCGCGACATGCCGGCCCACCCGGCGCGCGGGGCCCTGGACCGCTTCCTCACCGACTTCGCGGGCGACCTCCAGTCCGACACCGACACCCGCACGCGCGTGGAGCGCCTGAAGACCGAGGTGCTGGGGCGGGGCGAGGTGCAGGACCTGATCGCCTCGGCGTGGGCCTCCGTACGGGCGATGATCGTCGCGGCGGCGGAGGACGAGCGCAGCGAGCTGCGGCTGCGGGCGCGGGCGGCGATCCTCTCCCTCGGCGCACGGCTGGCCACGGAGGAGCGGCTGCGGGCGAAGGTCGACGGATGGCTGGAGGACGCGGCGGTGTACGTGGTCACCACCTACCGGGACGAGATCACCTCGCTGATCACCGAGACCGTGGCGGGCTGGGACGCGGAGCACACCTCGCGGAAGATCGAGGCGCACATCGGGCGGGACCTCCAGTTCATCCGGATCAACGGCACGGTCGTCGGCGCGCTGGCCGGGCTGGTGATCTACACGGTCTCGCGGCTGCTGGGGGCGTAGGGCGGGCGTGCCGGCCCGGCGTTGCTCCGGGGAGGGCGTGGCTCTGGAGAGTGCGGGCCGCAGGGCCTATGGTGCCCCGACCGGAGGGAGGTCGGCGTGCGGCGGCAGCGGTTACCGGTGGTCGTACGGGGGCGGCGCACGCGGCGGGCGGTCCTGGCGCGGGTCCTGTGGACCGGCGCGGAGCTGGTCGTCACCCTCGGTCTGGTCATGCTGCTCTTCGTCGTCCACCAGCTGTGGTGGACCAACCGGCAGGCGCGGGAGGGCGCCGAGCGGGAAGTGGCCGCCCTGGAGCGGGAGTGGCGCGCCGGGGGCGCGGACGGGGACGGCTCGGCGGGGGAACGGCCCGGCGGTGACTCGTCGGGGGCCTCGCCCGGCGCCTCCGCTCCGGACTCCGGCCGCGCCGGGGCCCGTACCTCCCCTGCGGCCGCCGGACCCCGGAGCCCGCGCCGGGACCAGACCTACGCCGTGCTGCGCATCCCCCGCATCGGGCTGACCGCCCCCGTGGCCGAGGGCATCAGCAGGGCCGGGGTGCTCAACAAGGGCTACGTGGGCCACTACCCGAAGACCGCGCAGCCCGGCCAGGCGGGCAACTTCGCGCTCGCGGGCCACCGCAACACGCACGGCGAGCCGTTCCGCCACCTCGACGAGGTGCGCCCCGGCGACACGATCCGGGTCGAGGTGGCCGACGCCCGCTACACGTATGTCGTCGAGCGGACCCTGGCGCGCACCTCGCCCTCCGACGGCACGGTCGTCGCGGCGGTGCCGCACAGTTCCCGGCATCCGCGCTACCGCTACACCGAGCCGGGGTACTACATCACGCTGACGACCTGCACCCCGGAGTACACCTCCCGGTACCGGCTGGTGGTGTGGGGCAGGCTGAAGGCGGCCGAGCCGCGCGCTGTCGGTGGCGGCGGCTAGACTCTTTTTCGAACTCAAGTAGCGGGGCAGGCAGGGGAATCGCGCGGGGAGGGGGAGTCCGATGGTCCATCGCGTGGAAGTGCTGCGGGCGCACCTCGGCGTGCTCCTGTTCCTGCTGACGGGATCGCTCCTCACCCACACCGGCCTGATCAGCGCCGTCGCCCTCGCCGCGACCGCCGCGATCGCTGCCGCGCTGCTGACCTGCGCGCTGCTGGCCGCCCGCTGTCTCGCCCCGCTTCCGCCGGGGCGAATACGCACCGCGATACGGGACAGGGAGCGCCGCACGGCGTTCCTGGCCCAGCGGGATCCCGACGCCTCCGGCCGGCCGCGGCCGCGAGCGCCGGGCCGTCGCCTGCCGACGGCCGCGTAGGGACTCTTCTCCCGCAACCCGCAACCCGCAACCCGCATTCGGGCGCGTCCCGTTCCGGGCGCGTCCCGCGTTGGGGCGCGTCCCGTTCCGGGCGCAACCCGCATCCGGGCCCTGAAGCCCGCGCGGCTCGTCACGCCGACTCAACCGGATCCCACCGATTCCGGGACCGCGTTCCGGCACCACGACGAGACCCCGTGGAGGGCTTTCCCATGTCCGTTTTCGCCTCGCTGGGCACCCTGCTGTCCTGGCTCGCCGACCGTCTCGCCCCGCTGTTCGGGGCGTCCGCGACGGCCGCCGCGATCGTCCTGTTCACGCTGTGCGTGCGCGCCGCGCTCCATCCGCTCGCCCGCGCGGCCGTGCGCGGCGAGAAGGCGCGGGCCGCGCTCGCGCCCAAGATGGCCGAGCTGAGCCGCCGTCACAAGGGCGATCCGGAGCGGCTGCGGCGCGCCGTGGCCGAGCTGTACGAGAAGGAGTCGGCCTCGCCGCTGGCGGGCTGTCTGCCGACGCTCCTCCAGCTCCCCGTCTTCTTCGTGATGTACCACCTGTTCTCCACCGGCAGCGGAGCCGGTGACCTGCTGGAGCACACCCTGGCGGGCGCCCCGCTGGGCGGCCGGTGGGGCGGCGACCCGACTCCGCCGCACGGCCCGGTCTACCTCGCCCTGTTCGCGCTGATCGCGGCGGTCGCCGCCTGGACGTACCGCCGCGCCGTCAAGGCGGCCGCGGACCGGCCGGCCGCCCCCGGGGTCCCGGCCGGCGCGGCCAGGCTGCTGCCCCTGCTGTCGTTCGGCACGCTCGTCACCGCGGCCGTGGTGCCGCTCGCGGCCGGGCTGTACCTGGCGACCAGCACGACCTGGACCGCGGTCGAGCGGGCGCTGCTGCACCGTCAGGGCCCCGACGAGAAGGCGGTCGCGAAGGGCGAGGAGCGAGTCGTGAAGGCCAAGAAGGGAGCCCGAGGGACCGGCCGGTCCAGTAGGTGAACGGAGTCTTGCGGAGTGGACGTGGCTCTTGGAGGATCGCCAGCCAGGGAGCGCCCCTTTGACCCTTCGACCTACGGGAGTCATCAGGATGAAGCTGCTGCGTGTCGGACCGGCGGGGGCCGAGCGCCCGGCGGTGCTCGACGAGACGGGCACCCCGCGCGATCTGTCGGGCCTGGTCGAGGACATCGACGGGACCCTGCTCGCCGATGAGGCGGCGCTCGCCCGGATCCGCGAGGCGGCCGCCTCCGGGGAGCTGCCCGCGCTGGACGCCGGCTCCCGTATCGGCCCGCCCCTGGGCCGTATCGGCAAGATCGTGTGCATCGGGCTGAACTACCACGACCACGCCACGGAGACCGGCGCGGCGATCCCCGAGGAGCCGATCCTCTTCATGAAGGCCCCGGACACGGTCGTCGGCCCCGATGACACGGTCCTGGTGCCGCGCGGCAGCGTGAAGACCGACTGGGAGGTGGAGCTGGCCGTCGTCATCGGGCGGACGGCCCGCTACCTGGAGTCCGATGAGGAGGCCCTCGCCTCGGTCGCGGGCTACGCCGTCGCCCACGACGTCTCGGAGCGGGCGTTCCAGATCGAGCGCGGCGGCCAGTGGGACAAGGGAAAGAACTGCGAGACGTTCAACCCCCTCGGCCCCTGGCTGGTGACCGCCGACGAGGTCCCCGACCCCCAGGCGCTGGCCCTGAGGCTGTGGGTCAACGGCGAGCTGAAGCAGGACGGCACCACGGCGGACCAGATCTTCCCGGTGGCCCAGGTGGTCCGCTACCTCAGCCAGTTCATGACCCTCTACCCGGGTGACGTCATCAACACCGGCACCCCGGCGGGCGTGGCCTTGGGACGGCCCGAACCCAAGCCGTACCTGCGGGCCGGGGACGTCGTCGAGCTGGAGATCGACGGGCTGGGGCGGCAGCGGCAGGAGCTCAAGGGAGCGTGACCGTGCGGCCCTCCGCGGCCGAGGTGCGGGCCGCCTCCAGGACGCGGAGGGCGGCCGCCGCCTCGGCGGCGGTGACCGGCGGGGCGCCGCCGGTCCGCAGGGCGGCGGCGACGGCGCGGTAGTAGGCGGGGTAGTCGCCCGGGAGGGTGGCCACGGGCTCGCCGCCGCCGGTCAGGGGGGACTCCCCGGCGCCCAGCCGGCCCCAGGCGGCCTCGGGCTCGGTGCCCCAGGGGGCGCCGCCGTCGGTGCCGGGGCGCAGGCCCTCGCGGAGGGCGGACTCCTGGGGGTCGAGGCCGTACTTCACATAGCCCGCCTGGCTGCCCAGGACCCGGAAGCGCGGGCCGAGCTGGGCGGCGGTCGCGCTCATCCACAGGTGGGAGCGGACGCCGCCGGCGTGGGTGAGGGCGACGAAGGTGTCGTCGTCGGTGCGGGCGCCGGGGCGGCGGACGTCGACCTCGGCGTAGACGGAGGTGACCGGGCCGAAGAGGGTGAGGGCCTGGTCGACGAGGTGGCTGCCCAGGTCGTACAGCAGCCCGCCGATCTCGGCCGGGTCGCCGGACTCGCGCCAGCCGCCCTTGAGCTGGGGGCGCCACCGCTCGAAGCGGGACTCGAAGCGCCGTACGTCGCCGAGCGCGCCCTCGGCGATCAGCCGGCGGAGCGTACGGAAGTCGTTGTCCCAGCGGCGGTTCTGGAAGACGCTCAGCAGCAGCCCGCGGCGCCCGGCCAGCGCGGCCAGGTCCTCGGCCTCGGCGGCGGTCGCGGCGAGCGGCTTGTCGACGACGACCGGCAGCCCGGCCTCCAGGGCGGCGCGCGCGAGGGGCACGTGGGTGCGGTTGGGGGAGGCGACGACGACCAGGTCCAGCTCGCCGGCGCGCGCCCACAGCTCGTCCGCGGAGGCGACGAGGCGCGCCCCGGGGTACGCCTCGGCGGCCTGCCGCTGCCGCTCGGGGCTGGAGGTGACCACGGTGTCCAGGACGAGGCCGTCCGTGGCGGCGACGAGGGGGGCGTGGAAGACCGAGCCCGCCAGGCCGAAGCCGATCAGGGCGACGCGTGCGGGGGTGGAACCAGGGGTGCCGGTGTCAGCCAGGGAAGCCATGGGAGCCACTTTGACAACAGTGTTGCGGAAGCGCAAGCGGCGGCCACAATGGTGGCGTGAACAGTGGCCTGAACAGCGGCGTGCCCGGAGCCAACCTGTCCGCCCTGCGCGGCCACAACGCGGCGCTCGTCCTCGGCCTGCTGCGGGACGCGGGTGAGGGCGGGGTCAGCCGCCTGGAACTGGCCGCGCAGACCGGGCTGACCCCGCAGGCCGTCAGCAAGATCACGGCCCGGCTGCGGGCGGACGGGCTGGCCGCCGAGGCGGGCCACCGGGCGTCCACCGGAGGCAAGCCGCGCACGGTCCTGAGGCTGGTCCCCGGCGCGCGCCGGGCGATCGGGCTGCACCTGGACCGCGACGAGCTGACCGCCGTCCTCGTCGACCTCGCGGGCACCACCCTCGGCCGGCGCACGGTCCCCTTCGACTTCGGCGCCGGGGCGGCGAAGGCGCTCGCCGTGGCAGGGCGCGAGGTCGAGGCGCTGCTCGCCGAGGCGGGCGGCGGCCGCGACGGGCTGCTGGGGGCCGGGGTGGCCGCGCCCGGGCCGCTCGACCACGGGTCCGGGGTGCTGCGCCGCGTCACCGGCCTCCCCCGCTGGGACGGCTTTCCGCTGCGGGACGCGCTCGGCGAGCTGCTCGGCCTGCCCGTCGTCCTCGACAAGGACACCAACGCCGCCGCCCTGGGGCTCACTGTCGGCCGCGCCCGGCGGCCCGCCGGGTCCTCGCCCGCCGGGTCGTTCGCCTATCTCCACCTCGGCACCGGCCTGGGCGCCGGGCTCGTGCTGGGCGGGGCCGTCCACCGGGGAGCCCGCACCGACGCGGGGGAGTTCGGGCACCAGGTGATCCAGCTGGACGGGCCGCCCTGCGGCTGCGGCAACCGGGGCTGCCTGGAAGCGCTGTGCCTGGCCGCCGTCGCGGACGGCGACCCGGCCCGGGCGGCGCGCCTGCTCGGCGTCGGCGCCGCCAACCTCGTACGGCTGCTGGACATCGACCGGGTGCTGCTCGGCGGCCGGGTCGTGCTGGCCGCCCCCGAGCCGTACGCCCGCGGCGTGGCCGCCACGCTGGCCGCGGACGCGGCGCGGGCCGGCGGGCGCGCGGTCCCGGTGGACGTGGTCGGGCAGGGCGGCCCGGTGGTGGCGGAGGGCGCGGCGCAGCTGGTGCTGGCGCCGCTGTTCGCGGTGGGGTGAGGGCCGCCGAAGGGCTGACGAGCCGACGAGCCGAAGAGCCGATCGGGTGAGGATCCGATGGGCCGATCGGGTGAATTCCGACCGCCGGTTGTGGGCCTTCGGCACACCCGGCCGCGTGTCGGCCGCCCGGGCGTGGAAGGCAACAGGGCACCCGGGAAAACACGGCAGCAGAGGTCGCCCATGCGCTCGCCCTCCCCCCTCGTCGTCCGAGCCGCCAAGTCCACCGCCGTCCTCGCGCTCGCGCCGGTCCTGTGGTGCGGCCCCGCCGCGCACGCCCTCCCGCACGCCGCCGCGGCCGAGCCCGGGTCGGTGCCCTCTTGCGGGCGGCGCGGCAGCTCGGAGTTCCCGATCGACGCCCGGCTGTACGGCGGGCCGAAGCGGTATCCGCCCGGCGGCGGCTGGCGCGCCTGGCACCTGGAGCTGCGCAACACCACGCGCGCCGAGTGCCGCGCCATCCACCCCATCGCGATCCTCGTCGACCGCGGGCGCGCCCTGCGGCCCGGCCACATCCGGATGGAGTTCCTCGACCCGTACGGCGAGAACCCCGACGGCGGCACCTGGCGGCCCGTGTCCTTCGAGACCACCGACGAGCACGAGAACATCGGGGTCTTCGGCGACCCCTTCCCGGGCTTCACGGTGCCCGCGCGCGGGCGCGTGGAGGTCGCGGTGCGGACCCGCTTCACCGACTCCGCGCCCACCGGGCCCGTGACCGCGAACGTCATCACGATGCAGCGCCGTGCGGACGACGGGGACTGGGTCGGCCAGTCCGACGACTACGACTTCCGCGTCGAGCGCGCCGGGGAGGCGGGGACGGACCCGGACGAGCGCGCGGACGGGAACGCGGCGGCGGGGGACGGCAGGGTGACGGGGGAGACGGGGACGCCTCGTACGGAGGGGACCTCCACCGGCGAGCCCCCCACCAGCGCGCCCAGCCCCGACGGGACCGGTCGCGAGGCCCGTCCCGAGAGCCCCGGCGGCTCCGGCAAGGAGGCGGCCGCCCGCGGCGAGGACGGCGACCAGGAGGTCATGCCGCCGGCACTCGCCGCGACCGGCCGGGACGCGGTGCTCCTCGGGCTCGCCGCCGTCAGCGGCGCGCTCGTCCTCACCGGGGCCGCCCTGGTGGCCATGTCCCGGCGCCTGCGGCGGTGAGGGGAGGGGAGGTGGCGGGGGAGCGCTATTGCTGCCCGGTGGGCGGCTCGCCCCGCCGGCGCAGTTCCTCGTCCAGCTTCTGCGCCTCGCGCCGGGGCTGGTCGGTGGCGCCCTTGCCGCCCTTGGGCGCGGCGTGCCGCGCGCGGCTCTGGCGCTTGCCGAGCGCTTCCTTGAGCTTGTCCTTGATGCTCATCTGAATCTCCTTCGCGGGGGACGCCCGGGGAGTTCCCGGGGGCCCGGGGGACGCGGAGGCTTCGCTCTCGATGCGGAAGCGACCTTCCATGACCAGGATCGGACGTCCGTCCTGGTCTGTCGCGCTGAGCACCCGGCGCGGGTCCGCCGGGGTCCGCCGCCGAAGCCGGCCGCCGAGGCCGGGCGGGACGGCGGGACCGCGGCGGCCCGGGCCCGGAGCGGCTGACTACGCTTGGTGCGTCGGCCGCGCCCGTGAGGCGCGGCCGGTGTCCCCCTCAGGCGTTATTGGTGCACGGCAGGAGAGTCCGCAATGGCAGAGCGCAAGCCGATCGAGTCCTGGCTCACCGATATGGACGGGGTGCTGATGCACGAGGGCATCCCGGTGCCCGGGGCCGACGCCTTCATCAAGCGGCTGCGCGAGTCCGGCAAGCCCTTCCTCGTCCTCACCAACAACTCCATCTACACCCCGCGTGACCTCCACGCCCGGCTGTCCCGGATAGGCCTGGACGTGCCGGTCGCCAACATCTGGACGTCCGCGCTGGCCACCGCGCAGTTCCTGGACGACCAGCGGCCGGGCGGCACGGCGTATGTCATCGGCGAGGCGGGCCTCACCACGGCCCTGCACGACATCGGCTACGTCCTCACCGACGTGGAGCCGGACTACGTGGTCCTCGGCGAGACCCGTACATACAGCTTCGAGGCGCTCACCAAGGCCATCCGTCTGATCAACAACGGCGCGCGCTTCATCGCGACCAACCCCGACGAGACCGGGCCCTCGGCGGAGGGCGCGCTGCCCGCCACCGGCTCGGTGGCCGCGCTGATCACCAAGGCGACGGGGGCCGAGCCGTACTTCGTCGGCAAGCCGAACCCCCTGATGATGCGCGCCGGGCTGAACGCCATCGGCGCGCACTCCGAGACCAGCGCGATGATCGGCGACCGCATGGACACCGATGTGCTGGCGGGTCTCGAGGCGGGCATGGAGACCTTCCTGGTGCTCACCGGGGTCACCCGGCCCGAGGAGGTCGACCGGCACCCCTTCCGGCCCTCCACGGTCGTGAACTCCATCGCGGACCTGGTGGAGCGGGTCTGACTCCGGCACCGGCCGGCGGCGTCTGACCCGTACGGAGCAGCCGGGAGCCGCAGCGGATGCGGCTCCCGGCGGCGCGCGTGAGCCTCGGTGGTGTCAGGAGGTTCACCATGCGCCCGCTCGCCCTCACGCTCCGTACGGCCGCCTGCGCGGCGGCGGTGGTTCTGGCCGCCGCCGGCCCCGCCGGCGCGGACCAGGAGGACGCCGCCCCCGCACGCCACGCCCCGGCCCGATCCGCTCCCGCGCACGCGGGGCCCGCGCGTCCCGTCCCCGTGCACCGCGCCCACTCGGGCACCGCGCCGGCCGACGCCGCGACGCGCGACGACTTCGGCGGGGCCGAGGCGTACGGACTGGCGCTCTCCGGGGGCACGGCGATGGCCGTCGCCGGGCTCGCGGTGCGCCGCCGCCGTTGCCCGGCCGGACCGGCGGCGGGCTGAGGCGGTGTCCGGGAAGGGCTCCGGCCGGGTGGGCCGGCCGCTCGCCGGGGTGATCTGGGCGGCGCTGCTGCTCGGGCTGTGGGTGTGGGGCCACGACGCCGTGGAGGGACTGGGCGGCGCGGTGCCGATGACGGGGGACGTGGCGGCGGCGGGGCGCCCCCCGACGCATCCGCTGCCGCGCGCCCACCGCCCCCTGCCCGCCCTGCCCTCCGCGCGGCCGCGGGGCGTGGTCGTCGAGTCGGTGGGGCTCGCGGCCCCGGTGGTCGCGGGTGCGGAGAGGGGCCGCTACGGGGTCGGGGGCTGGCACTGCGCCGGGGCGCGGCCGGGTGCCTCGGGGGCGTCGGTGCTGGTCGGGCCCGCCGACGGCGGGGTCCTTCGCCGCCTCGGCGGGGTCAGGCGGGGGGACGCGGTGCGGGTGTTCCGGGCGGACGGGACGGTCGCCGAGTTCACCGTCGAGGACGTCGCGCTGGTGACCGCCGAGCGTCTCGACGCCCGGCGGGTGTACGGGGCGCGGGCCCGGGGGCGGGCGGAGCTGCGGCTGGTCGCGGGCGGCGGGCCGCGCGGCGCGCGGGTGGTCGTGTCGGCGTATCTGACCGGGAGCCGGCGCATCTGACCCCCGCGCATTCCCCGCGCATTCCCCCGCGCATCTGACCGGGCCGGGCCCTGAGGCGGGGTGAGCCGTGCCCACCCCGCCTCAGGGCCGGGGGATCACACGGCGCTGGGGACCGGGTCCGGCCGGTGCCCCGCCGCCCGGCGCTCGCGCAGCGCGCGCAGGCCGAGCGCGCCGAACGTGGCGCCCAGGGCCGCCCACAGCACGGCGTGGGAGGCGAGCGAGAGCATCCGGAAGTCCCACAGCAGCGTGCCCTCGACGGGCACCGGGTCGGGGTTGTCGGGAAGGGCGAACAGGGCGAGGAGCACCGCGACGAGGGTCCCGGCGACCGCCGTCTGGCAGACGGCGGGGGCGCGGCCCGCCGCCGTCAGCCGGGTGTGCACCTGCCAGGCGAGCACCATGCCGAGGGCGCCGATCACCACCGCGGCGACCCACATCAGCTGGCGGTCGCCGACCGTGCCCGCGTCGCCGACCCCCGGGGGGTTGGCCGGATAGCGCAGGCCCGGCAGCAGTGAGAGCCCGGCGAAGCCCGCCGCGGCGAGCGCGATCGCGCGGGGCCAGGGCCGGGCGGAGGCGTCGGAGCGGCGGTGGACGAGCGCGTGCGCGACCGCGAAGAAGACGCCGAGCGCCAGCCCGACGACCACCGTGGTGACGACGAGACCGAAGTGCTGGGTGCCGCGGGAGAACAGCTCCTCGTGGTGCTTGACCGCCGCGGCCGCGGCGGCGTGCGAGTGCTCGCCCTCCTGGCGTTTCTCCTCCAGCCGGATGGCACGGTCCATCAGGGGCTCGGCCAGCAGCAGGGAGAACAGCCCGGCGGCGAGGCCCGCGAGGCCGCCCGCCGCCAGTCCGCGCCGGAGCAGGGGAAGTACGGGGACGTGGCCGTCTGCCATGGTGCCGGACCCGGTCAGTGGCAGGGGGCACCGAAGAGGTGCCGGCCGTCGTGCGAGAACTCGTGCAGGTAGTCGCCGGTCGCCGAGATCAGCGAGCCGTTGTCGATGAAGACCGCGTACAGCGCGATGAGCGCCAGGACGACCGCGCCCGCCGCGATCAGCCAGTCGCGGGTGCGGACGGTGGCGGCCGAGACGGCCGCGGGGTCGGTGTGCCGCGCAGTGTGCAGGGACATCCGCTCTTGCCTCCTTGTGGGGTTTCCACGCCCCTCGCAGGAAGGAGGACGACGGGCCAGTTCCTGACTCCCGGAAGCGCGGCGCGCCCGCGCGCGCTGACTTCCGGTCACAGTGGCGGGACCGTCCCGGAGTCGCACCGGGTTCCTGTGTGCCGTCGCCTCGATATGTGGACTTGTCGCATCGGAGAGTCCCAGTCGGATGAGTGCCTGTCAACCGGGCGAAATCCCGCGAAGGGCTGTGGACAACCGCACCGGGGTCGGTCTGGTGTGTAAGCATGGTTTCCATCGGTCTTGAGGGTTTCGACCGGTCTTGTCCTACCCGGGGCTTGAGGGGTGAGCCCCCGGAGCGTGCACCCAAGGGGGAGTGGATGTACGGGAGTCACACCGGCCGCCGGCGCGAGGCCGTGCGCGGCGGGGCGGCCCGGGGCGGGGCCGTGGTGGGGGCGCTGCTGTCGCTTCTGGCGCTCTCCGGCTGCTTCGGCTCGTCGTCCTCCGACCGCGAGGAGGAGGCGATCGCCGCCGCCAGGCCCGCTCAGCGGCCCCGGAATGTCATGCCGTACTGGGTCAACCCGGACGGCAGCGCCGCCCGGCAGGTCGCCGCGTACCGCAGGAAGGGGGACGACGAGGAGGCGCGGCTGATACAGCGGATCGCCGAGCAGCCGGTCGCCGAGTGGCTGGGCGTGGACGACCCGGAGGGCCAGGCGCGCGGGTTCACCGAGGCCGCCGCCGCGGAGGAGCGGGACGCGCTGCTGGTCTTCTACAACATCCCGCACCGCGACTGCGGGCAGTACTCCAAGGGCGGCGCCGCCGACGGCGACGCGTACCGCGCCTGGCTGGACAAGGCGGTCAGGGGCATCGGCGACCGGGCCACCACGGTGATCCTGGAGCCCGACGCGCTGCCGCACGCGGTGGATGGCTGCACGCCCAAGCGGTTCCTCGAGGAGCGGTACGACTTGCTGACCGGGGCCGTGGACAAGCTCAAGGGCCTGCCCCGCACCAAGGTCTACCTGGACGCGGGGAATCCGCACTGGATCAAGGACCCGCGCCGGATGGCCGAGCCGCTCAGGCGCGCGGGGCTGAAGAAGGCCGACGGCTTCGCGCTCAACATCGCCAACTACCAGACCACCGGGGACAACAAGGTCTACGGCAAGAAGCTCTCCGCCCTGGTCGGCGGCAAGCCCTTCGTGATCGACACCAGCCGCAACGGCAAGGGCCCGGTGCCCGGCAAGGAGGACCCGGAGGCCTGGTGCAACCCCAAGGGGCGGGCGCTGGGCGAGACGCCGACGGTCCGCACGGGCGATCCGGCGGTCGCGGCCTACCTGTGGATCAAGCGTCCGGGCGAGTCGGACGGCACCTGCAAGGGCGGCCCCCAGGCCGGCCGGTGGTGGCCGCGGTACGCGCTCGACCTCGCCCGTAACGCCACCTAGGGCCCGTCTTCAAAGGGGGCGCCCTGCTCACGACGCCGCAGTGACATCAGCCGCTGCCGCGGCGGGCGGCACCTCGCTGTGTTGTCGGAGTCGCCCGCCACGCCGCGGTAGCGGCATATTGACCGCAGCGCCCAGTACGAGGGCGATCCTCCGCCTTGCGATGCTCCCCCAGCTACCGCTGGGAGGTGCCCCCTGCACCAGACGCCGCTCGCGGCCGGACGCCCCCTTTGAAGACGGGCCCTAGCGCCGCATGACCCCGACAGCCGGGCTGTCGGGGTGTCCGGCTGCCGCGGTCAGTGCTTGGCGGCGCCCCGGGAGGCGGGCACCTTCACCCAGACCGCCTTGGAGGGGATCCCCTCGTCGTCCACCACCGTGAGCATGTACCACCCCGGCGGGACCAGCGACGGGTCGTCCGGGATCCTGACGCCGACGCTGTCCCCGCTGGTGATGAAGTCCACCGCGATGGACCGCTGCTCGACATTGGTCACATGCGTGAAGGAGCCGGGGCGGATCAGCCGCACCCGCTGGATCGCCGAGGCGTTGTGGGCCCGGTAGGTGGCCGTCGCCCCGCGCCTGAGGGTCCGGGGAGCGCCGTCGGCCAGCGCGGGCCGTGCGCCGCGGAACAGGTACGGCGGGGTGTACAGGTCGATCTGCTGCTGGAACCTGCCCGGCTTGGTGTTGGCGTCGTCGCTGAACAGCGAGTCGGAGCCGAAGGTCATCACCCGGCCGTCGGGCAGCAGCAGTGCCCCGGAGTGGTAGTTGCGGCCCACCAGCGGGTCGGCCACGCCGCGCGAGGTGTTGGTCCTGGGGTCGTAGATCTCCGCCAGCAGCACATTGCTGCCGCCGCGCCCCCGGTAGTCGCCCGAGCCGTTGGTGGTCAGGACGGTGTCGTCGGGGAGGATGACGCTGCTGGGGTAGCGGACCTTCGCGTACAGCTTCGGCCCGTCGCGGAAGCGCGGCCGGTCCTCGTGCAGGTCCACGACGCGGGTCTTCGCGGTGGACTCGGGGTCCTCGCCGACGCCCCCGCCGCCGAGCACCATGTAGCGCTGCTCCTGGGCCGGGGGCAGCAGCACGGACATCGAGGTCTCCAGGACGTCCGGGTCGCTGATGCCGGGCACGGTCCTGAACGCGTTGGTCTTCAGGTCCCAGACGCCGGGGGTGCGGCCCTTGTCGTCGGGGCCGTATCCGGCGTTGGAGCCGGTGTAGAAGATCCGGCCGCCGTCGGTGAGGAAGAGCGCCGGGTAGGTGGGGAAGAACCGCTGCTTGGGCAGGTACTTCCAGGTGTTGGTCCGGGGGTCGTAGATCTCGTTCTTCCCCGGTACGACCTGGCCGATCTCGTCCAGGCCGGAGACCGAGAGCACCCGGCCGTCCTGGAGGGTGGTCAGGGTCGGGTACCAGCGGGCCTCGTGCATCGGGTCGACCGGGACGTACCGCTCGGCGACGGGATCGAACTCATAGGCGTCCTTGATGCCCTGGAAGTCCTTCTTGTCGAAGGACAGCTTCTGTGCGATGCCGTAGAAGTTCTGCCGGTCCTTCCCCCGCAGCCCGTGGATCCGGTAGTTGTCCTCGGTGCCGGTCTGGTACCGCTTCCCCTTGCGCAGCGCCTCGACATAGACCCGGACGGTGCTGGCGGTCACGGTGACCTTGCCGGTCTTGCGGTTCTTGGTCTTCTTGGCGCGCGGGACCAGGACCGGGTCCTTGGACTCGAAGGTCTTGCCGTTCTTCCTGCCGGTGAAGCGGGTGCCCGCCGGGAACGTCTTGGGCTTGTCCGGGTTCTCGTTGTGGACGAACATCAGGCCGCCGGCCTTCTCCACATCGCCCTTGAGCTTCTCGTAGCGCTGGGTGCCGCCCGCCACCAGCAGCTTTCCGTCCGGCAACTGGGTGTGTCCGGCGCAGAAGAGGTCCTCGGGCGTCGGGATGTTCCGGTACGTGTTCTTCTCGGGGTCCCACAGGACGCTCCGGAAGGACTTGGCGGCGAAGTTCCTGGCGTTGTTGCCGGAGCCCGCGACCAGGAGCACCTTGCCGGTGTGCAGCAGGGCGGCGTGGATCGTGTTGATCCGGTACTCCTCGGGGACGTTCACCACGTCCCAGTGGCCGTTCCTGGCCTTGTACTCCGGCTGATTGATCTCGTAGTGGTGGTACTTGTCCGAGCTGAAGCGGTAGAGGGCCGGTCCGTTCATTCCGGCCAGCACGAGCACGGCCGCCGCACCGATCCCGAAGCGGCGGGTGCGGCGACTCGGTCGGTACTTCACGTCTTATCGTCCCCCAAGGTAGGGCAAGTGATGTCCAAACGGTCATCGCTGGACGACTGTGGCCCAAGTGGGAGGAAGAGGCGAGCGACCCGCCGAAGGCGGCACGGGAAGAAGCCGAAGACGGCCGGGAAGAAGCCCGGGAGGGCCGGGAAGAAGGGGGTCGGGCGACGGGTCAGTCGTGGTGGGGGGAGCGCAGCCGCTCCCGGATGTCGCCGAAGTGATCGCGGACGGCGGCCTCGGCCCGTACGACATCGCCGGCGCGGACCGCCTCCAGGATCTCCCGGTGCTGCCGGCAGGTGACCTTGGGGTCGGCGTGCAGATCCACCAGATCGGTGCGCACCCGGTGGAAGGCGTCCCAGAACGCCTCCAGCACCTCGCTGAGCAGCAGGTTGTCCAGGCCGCGGTGGAGGGCGGCGTGGAAGGCCCGGTCGGTCTCGGCGCGCACCGCGCCCTCGGCGGCCTCCGTCTCCATCCGCTCGACCAGGGCGTCCAGCTCGGCCAGGTCGGCCGGGGGTATGCGTCCGGCCAGCCGCGCGATCAGCCCGGTCTCCACCGCCTCGCGCAGCTCCAGCAGTTGCAGCAGGCTGTCCTCGCCGCGGTAGTGGCCGGCGACGGTGCGGAAGAGCAGCCCCTCGATCATCGGCGCCATCGACATGGGCCCGACGTAGGTGCCGAAGCCGTGCCGGATCTCCACGATGCCCATGGCCTGGAGCCCCTTGAGGGCCTCGCGTACGGAGTTGCGGCTGACGCCGAACAGCTCCATCAGCTCGGTCTCGGTCGGCAGCGGGGCGCCGGACGGCAGCCGCTGGTCGATGATCAGGCGCTTGATGCGCTCCTGAATGTCGCTCGCCATGCCGCGAGTGTGCGCCGCCACAGCCACCTCCGATCGGGCCAGCTTAGCGCCAGAACGCGACAGGGGTTTCTCGGTGAACCGAGAAACCCCTGGTCAGTGGCGTAAGCCAAGTGCGCCGCCAGGGACTCGAACCCCGGACCCGCTGATTAAGAGTCAGCTGCTCTAACCAACTGAGCTAGCGGCGCCTGCTGACGGATGAATCCTACCCGACCTTCGGGGGTGCTCCTGACCAGGCGGCCCGGCCGGGTCCCGGGGGCGGTTCGCGGCTCCCGGGGGCGCTTCAGTGGTATGGACAACTCAAGGGATTGGTATGGACATGACCATGAAAGTCCGGCTAGTCTGCGGCTTGGTCTAGACCGCACTGCACTCGGCTCACCGAAGCACTCCCCCACGTCTTCAGGAGCGAAGCATGCGCAAGAAGATCAGCGCCGCCCTCATCGGCATCGGGCTCGCGGCGGTTTCCGTCCTCACCACCAGCGGCAGCGCCTCGAGCCACGGCTACACCGACTCGCCCATCAGCCGCCAGAAGCTGTGTGCCAACGGCACCGTGGCCAACTGCGGCGAGATCCAGTGGGAGCCGCAGAGCGTCGAGGGCCCCAAGGGCTTCCCCTCCGGCGGCCCGGCCGACGGCACCCTCTGCGCCGGCGGCAACAGCCGGTTCGCCCAGCTGGACGACCCGCGCGGCGGGCAGTGGCCGGCCACCAAGGTCAGCGCCGGGCAGAGCTACACGTTCAACTGGCGCTTCACCGCCGCGCACGCCACCACGGACTTCAAGTACTACATCACCAAGAACGGCTGGAACCCCAGCCAGAGGCTGACCCGCGCGAGCCTGGAGACCACGCCGTTCCTCACCGTCCCGTACAACGGCCAGCGGCCGCCGAGCACCTTCTCGCACACCGGCACGATGCCCAGCGGGAAGACCGGTCGGCACCTGATCCTCGCCGTGTGGACGATCGCCGACACCCCGAACGCCTTCTACGCGTGCTCGGACGTGCAGTTCTGAAGCGCCGAACGGCCTGAAGGGGCGGGGCCCGGTCCGGCGGACCGGGCCCCGCGACCTCTTCCGGGGCGTGCTCCGCACGGGCTCACCCGTCTGACGAGCCCGCCTTCACACCACGGACGAAGGCGGCCCAGACGGCCGGGGCGGCGCCGATGACCGCGCTCGGGTCGTCGCTCTCGCGCAGCCGGACCAGGCCGCCCCACGAGGCGACCTCGACGCACTGGCCCTCGCCCACGGAGTACGAGGACTTGCGCCAGCGCGGGTGCGGGTCCGGGGACGGGTCATGCGGGTTCTCGGGCGCTTGGGAAGTGTTCACGGTGTGGGGCCCTCTTTCCTACGAGACCGGCGATGAGGGCCTTCGTCTCATCCGGCGACAGCGCGCTGTCGACGATGTGGCCGAAGGCGTCGGCGAAGACGTTGACGTCGTCGGCTCCTTCGACGTAAACCGGGCCGCGCAGGTTCTCCTGGGTGACCACGTCCGGCATCGGGCCCGGGAACCCCACGAGCGTGAAGGCCCCCGCGTCCCCCGGGTTGGGCGCGGCGTCGATCGGCATCACCTGAAGCGTGACCGTGGGCCAGTCCGCGACGTCCAGCAGCCGCAGCAACTGCTCGGTCATGATGGCCGGACGGCCGGAGAAGCGCCGGTGCAGGGCCGCCTCGTGGATCACGGCCCACAGCCGCAGCGGGGCGCGCGGGCGGGTCAGCACCGCCTGGCGGGCCAGCCGCACCTCGGCGAGCGCGGCGACCTCGGCCGGGCTGCGGGCGACCGCGTTGGCCGCGATCGTCTCCCGCGCGTAGTCGGGCGTCTGCAGCAGGCCGGGGACGACCAGCGGGGCGTAGTCGCGGACGGACTCGGCGTCGCTCTCCAGCGAGATGTAGTCCGCGTACGCGGGGGCGACCACGCCGCGGTAGGTCTGCCACCAGCCCCGCTTCCCGGCGTCCTTGGCCAGCCCCTCCAGCGCGGCGCGCACCTCCGCGTCGCTGATCGCGTAGGCCTCCAGCAGGCCGGCGACCTCCGTGGCGCGGATCGTCGCGTTCGCGTTCTCTATCCGGGACAGCTTCGGCGCGCTCCAGTGCCGGGCGCCGGCACGCCCCCGCTGGGCCGCGTTCAGCGCCTCGGCCGCCGCGTCCAACGTCATCCCCGCTTCGGTACGCAGCTTCCGCAGAGTGGACCCCAGCCGCCTGCGCCGCACGGTGGGCACCGGATGGTAGGTCATGTCGCCAGTCTGACGTATCGCCAACTACGACCACCAGGCGGCATATGCCAGTCTTGCGCGACCGGGTCGAAACATTGCGAGTGGCACGCCAATGGGACAGGATCGCCTGTGCGACACGGCAGCGCGCCGTGCCTTGGAGGGCCCTGGACGACATGGCAGAGAACTTTCCGCAGGGGGCGCCTCCCAGCAGTAGCTGGGGGAGATACGAGCTGCGCCTGCGCGTCCATCCGCAGACGCTCGCGGACGTACGGCGCGTGGTGGGCGCGCGGCTGCGCCAGTGGGGCCGCGAGGAGTTGATCACCGCGGCGGCCATGTGCGTCACCGAGCTGCTGTCCAACGTCCACAAGCACGCCGCCTCGCCCGACTGCGTACTCGTCCTCGAGAACCGCCCGTACGGGATACGCGCCGCCGTCAGCGACACCGAGCCCTCGCTGCCGGTGGTCAAGGAGCCCGACTTCCTCTCCGAGAGCGGGCGCGGGATGTTCCTGCTCAGCAAGACGGCCGACGAGTGGGGGACCGACCTCAACCCCACCGGGAAGACGGTGTGGTTCACCCTTCGCGCGGAATCGGTCGGTCCGTGAGCCGTCGCCCGGTAGCGTGCGATGCGGCGATGGTCTGCGAACCGGGGAGGGGCCGATGGATCCGCTGACGGCGGGTGCGCTGATCGCGGCGGTCAACGCGGCGGTGTCCGGGGCGGGAGGAGAGGCGGGCCGGCGGGCACTGGACGGGCTGACCGCGCTGACCCGCAGGGTGCTGCGGCGGGGCGCGTCCGACCCGGGCGCGGACCCGGCCGGCGACCCGGGGGCGGATCCGGGCGTGGACCCGGCTGTCGACCCGACGGCCGATGCCGAGCCTGTGACGATTCCGTACGACGACCCCGAGCGGCTGCGTCGGCTGGCCGAGTTGCTGGTCGAACGGGCCCGCCAGGACCCGGAGTTGGGACGCGATCTCGCGGCCTGGCTGAACCGGTACGGAGCACCGGCCGAAGAGCACGGCACCGTCCACAATTCCGTCTCGGACGGCGCGCGGATCACCGGCCCGGTGATTCAGGGCCGGGATTTCCACGGCCCGATCAGCTTCGGCCCCCAGTGATCCGGTGTTCCCCGTGCCCCCCGGACGGGGGTGGGCGTGCGTCCGGTTGCCCGGTGGCAGCAACTGGACAGTGGTACGCGCCGGAGGTCGCCCACGGTGGCGTGGCGGCTGCGCTGGGTGCCGGGTTGCCGACCGATCGGCGCGGACATGTGCAACTTGCTGACAGACGGCGTGTCGCTCCGCGCGCACGACGCTGGGGTACGCTCTGACACGCCGTCGTTTGCCAACTCTTTACCTCACGCCCCGCGTTGACGTCGTCGCTGTGTGCGAATTACTGTCGTCGGCGGAATTACACAGCATTTACACCTGATCTCGTCGCGCGACAAGGAATTCTCGAACCAGGCGGGTATTTCGAAAACTGGTCACCTTCGCCCTCCAGGGGAAGTCATGGTTGGTCTTGCGAGGACGTCCGAGCCGTCACCCGAGCACGGGACGGCCGGGGCCGCGGGCTTCGACCATGTGGAGCGGGCGCTGGTCGCGGCGCACGGCCTGATCGAGTCCGTGGTGACCCGGCACCGCCAGGACCAGGCCCGGCAGTGGTGGACGCGGACCGGGCCCGGCCGTCCGTCGGCCGCCGAGGCCGCCGACCGGCTCATCGCCGGCGCCGAGCGGACCGTGGCCGTCGTGCTGTCCGGAGACCCCGAGCAGGAGGACGCCGTCTGCTCGGCGCTCGCCCGCCCGCCCGGCCCCGGCCGCGCGGGCGTCGCCGTCCGGCTGCTGTGCCTGCCCCGGGCCCTGGCCGGCCCGCGGGTGCGCGCGCTGGCCCGTACCGACCCGCGCTGCGAGGCGCGGGCGGCCGAGGGCGGGCTGCCCGAGGTGCTGCTCGTCGACGGCCGGCTCGCGTACGTACGGCCGGAGGCGGGCCGGGCCGGGCCGCCGGCCTCCCTGGTGGCGGACGCGGCCACGGTGCAGGCGCTGGACCTGATGTTCGCCGGGGCGTGGGGGAACGCCGCGGCGCTCGCCGAGCCACCGCGCCCGGCCGGGCGGCTGTGCACCGACTCCGCGCGGCGGATCCTGGAGTGCCTGCGGGCCGGGGTCACCGACGAGGTGGCGGCGCGCGACCTCAAGGTGTCGCTGCGCACCTACCGCCGCTATGTCGCGGAGATCATGCGCGAGCTGGGCGCGCACTCCCGCTTCCAGGCGGGGGCGCGGGCGGTGGAGGCGGGGCTGCTGCCGGGCGGCCCCTGACGGCACCCCAACCCTGACAGCACTCGAGACCCTGACCATGTCGCGAGGCGGGACGACGGAGCGATGACGAAGCCATGACGGATCGGACGGCGCGGACCACGGCGCGGGCCACGGGGAGAACCACCGGGAGGGCCACGGGGTGGGCGGGGGAGCGGGCGGCGGCGCGGGCCCCCGGCCGGACCGCGGCGCGGCTCACCGAGCGCAGACACCCGGAAGCCCCGCCCGACCGCCCCGCCGCCCCCCGGTCCGGCGGCCAGGAGCCGGCCGGTGCGGCCGAGGACGCCCTGGACCGCACCCTGCGGGAGGTGCGCACCCTCCTGGAGTCCACCGTCCACGAACACCGGGCCCGGCGGTCCCGGGACGCGCTGTTCACCGAGGTGGGGGTGGCGGACGCCGCCTTCCTCGCCGCCGCCGAGCAGGTCGTCGGCCGGGCCGTGCGCAGTGTCGACGCCGCCTTCCCGGAGCCCACGCCCCGGCTGGCGGCCGACCACGCGGCCCTCCACGCCCTGGTCTCGGGCGTCGGTGACGTCGGCGGAGCCGACCCCGTCGAGGTGCGGGTGCTGCGTACCCGGCCCCTCGCCGAGCCCGGCCCCGCGCTCGGGCCGGGCGGCGGCCTCGGGGCGCGCCCCCCGGAGATCCGGATCGCGGCGGTGCCGCTGCCCACGGCGGTGATCGCCGACGGCCGGACCGCCCTGGTGTGCACGGACACGGCCGAGGGGCGGCGGGCCTCCCTGGTGCGCGACCCGGCCGTCGTGGCCACCCTGCTCGGCCTGTTCGGCAACATCTGGCGCACCGCCGCGCCCGCCGCCCGCCCGCTGGACTTCGGCAACCGGGCCCGCACCGAGATGGTGCGGCGGGTGCTGCGGCGGCTGGGGGACGGGGTCACGGACGAGGCCGCGGCCCGCGAGCTGGCGATCTCGGTGCGCACCTACCGCAGGTACGTGACCGGAATCCTGGAGCTCCTCGAGGTGAACTCGCGTTTTCAGGCCGGGGTGCGCGCGTGTGAGCTAGGCATCCTCGACCGTTTCTCCACCGGTTCGTGAAGTCGGGCACGAGGGGCGCCAAGATCTTCCGGATGACGGCGTGATTTCCTTTTTCCCGATCGCATTGTGATCCTGAGCGGCCTGGCGATAGGTTGCACGCGGGCGTGCCGGGGATCTGGCAACCGCCGGTAATACAAGGGGATTTGGGGATGACGCAGGGGCGCGGAAGGGGTGCGACCGCCACGGCGGGCGCCAGTGGCGGACCGGGGACGGCCCCGCCGCATTCACCCCGGCCCGGACAGGTACGAAAGTCCGGGGAGAACGGTGGAAAGGCAGCGCACACGGGCCGCGGAAGTCAAAGCCCCAAGGGGGCGCACGGGCGCCGAGTTCGGAGGAACGCGGCCGGATCCGTGTACCGCGGGGTGCTCCCGCCGCTCGTATTCGGGCTGGCCCTGCTCATCGTGTGGGACCTCGCCGTCCGGACCGGCGCGGTGGACACGTTCTACCTGCCGGCGCCGTTCGACATCGCGAAACATTTCGTCGACGAGCTGCTGCACGGCGATCTGCTCCGGTACACCAAGCAGACGGTGTGGGAGGCGCTGGCGGGCAGCGGCATGGGGCTCGGGGTGGCCCTGCCGCTGGGCTATCTGATCGCCCGCAGCGACCTCGCGGCCTCGGCCCTCCAGCCGTATCTGGCCGCGTCGCAGGCGGTGCCCGCGGTGGCGCTGGCCCCGCTGTTCGCGCTCTGGTTCGGCTACGGGCTGCTGCCCTTCGCCATGCTGTGCGCGCTGCTGGTCTTCTTCCCCATCCTGGTGAACACCGTGCTGGGCCTGCGCTCGCTGGACCCCGATGTGATGGGGGCGGCGCGCGTGGACGGCGTGGGGTGGTGGGGGATGCTGTGGTACATCGAGCTGCCGCTCGCGCTGCCCAGCATCCTCACGGGGGTGCGCAACGGCTTCACCCTGTCCATCACCGGCGCGGTGGTCGGCGAGTTCGTCATGGGCGGCGAGGGGCTCGGACAGCTCCTGTCGGTCCAGCGGCAGGAGGCCGACACCATCGGACTCTTCTCGACACTCGTCATGCTCGCACTTCTCGCCGCTTGCTTCTATGGCGTGATCCGCCTGGTGGAGCGGCTCGTACAGCGCTGACCGACACCTTCCACTCACTGAGGAGAAGTACGTGCGTTTGGTAAGGACGTCCACGAGGCACACCCGGAGACACCAGGTCACGGGGGCGGCTCTCGCGTCGGTGGTGGCCGTGGCCACCCTGACCTCGTGCGCCGACAAGCCGGAGGACGCGGGGGGCAAGGGCGGAGGCAAGATCACGGTCGGGCTGACGTACACGCCCAACATCCAGTTCGCCCCGTTCTACGTGGCGGCCGAGAAGGGCTACTACAAGGACGCCGGGCTGAACGTCGACCTGCGCCACCACGGCGCCGCCGAGGATCTCTTCGGCGCCCTGAAGTCGGGCAAGGAAGACGTGGTCTACGCGGGCGGGGACGAGATGCTCCAGGCCCGTGCCAAGAATGTCCCCCTCGTGGACATCGCCACCTTTTATCAGAAATACCCGGTGGGTCTCATCGTCCCCAAGGAATCCGACATCAAGAAGCCCACGGACCTGAAGGGCCGCACGATCGGCACCCCGGGCCCGTATGGCGAGACCTATTTCGGCCTGCTGGCGCTGCTGAAAGAAGGCGGCCTGTCCGTCAAGGACGCCAACGTGAAGAACATCGGCTTCACCCAGCAGGCGGCGCTGACCGGCAAAAAGGTCGAAGGCGTGATGGGTTACCTGAACAATGACGCCGTCGCCTTCGAAGAAGCCGGCAAGGAGGTCCGTGCCCTTACCCTCGACGGAGGCGACAAGGGAGATCCGCTGGTCGGCGTCGGAATCGGCGTCCAGGAGAAGACGCTGAAAAAGCGCGGCGACGACATGAAGAAGTTCGTCGACGCCTCTCTGCGCGGACTTCAGTACGCCATCGACCACCCCGAGGACACCGTCGAGCTCAGCGCGAAATACGTCCCCGGGCTGAAGGACGCCAAGCGGCAGAAGAACGCGCTGGCGGTGCTCAAGGCCACTACGCCCATGATGCAGAACGACGCGGGCGAGCTGGGCACCAATGACGCGCAGAGCTGGAGCCGCATGGCCGACTTCATGTACGACCAGGGCCTGCTGGAGAAGACGGTCACCCCGGAAGAGGCGTACTCCAACGACTACCTGCCCAAGTCGTAGCAGGCCGAAGTCGTAGCGGGCTCACGGCGCAGCAGACCTCGGCCGTAGCCGGCCTCACGCGCGCCCGGGCGGCGGGGCTCATCCGCCCGCCGCCCGGCGGTGCAGCGCGCCCGCCACCGCGAACGCCGCCGCCGCGCCCACCGCGAGCGCGACCCAGCTGCCCGTGGCCGAGGCGTGCGCGAGCACCAGCAGCCCGAGCGGCGGCCCGGAGGCCGTGCCCAGGTTCCACGCCAGCGACGCCAGGGCGCTCGCCCGGCCCACGGCCGCCTCGCCCGACCAGCGCAGCAGCAGCGGGTAGAAGGCCGAGGAGTACATCAGCTCGCCCGCCGCGAACACCACCGCGAAGGCCAGCAGCAGCCCGTACCGGACCACGGACGAGAGCGCGTCCCCGGCCAGTACGGCGCCGAGACCGCAGCCGAACGCCGCCACCCACAGCACCGGGCCGGCGGCCAGCGCCACCGTCTCCGGCAGCCGCTCCAGCCTCCGCCGCAGCAGCGGCTGCAACGCCACCAGCGCGAACGAGTTGGCCGCCACCACCGCGGACACCCATCCCAGCGTGACGCCCATGTGGTCGTGCAGCAGCAGCGGCACGGTGGCCTCGATCTGGGTGAAGCCGACGATCGCGAACAGCGCCTGGGCGAGCACGAGCAGCGCCATCGGGCGGCCGCGCAGCAGCGTCCGGTATGTCGGCCCGCCGGCCTCCTCGCTCTTCTCGCCGCCTCGCGCGGCCTCGCCGCTGGGCCGCAGGGCCCAGATCACCGCCATCAGCGGGACCGCGGCCGCCGCGTTGGCCACATACAGCCAGCGCAGCGTCCCGACCGGGGCCTGCGCCCCGGTCAGCGCCAGCCCGGCGACGACCGAGCCGGCCCCGATGCCCACGTTGTTCACGATGTGCCGGACGGAGAAGGCCGTACGCCGCCCGCTCTCCGGGACCGCGGCGTCCACGACGCCCACGATCGACGCGTAGAACAGGCCGAAGCCCACCCCCACGCACGCGCCCGACAGCAGCACCAGCGCCACCTGCCCGGCCGGGGCCAGCATCCCGTACCCCACCGCCAGCGCCGCGGCCCCCAGCGCGCCCACCCGGTGCGGCCCCGCCCGGTCCGCCAGCGGCCCGCCGAACAGCGCGGCCGCGAAGCTGGCCGCCGCCATCGCGATGAAGTAGCCGCCCGCGGCCCGGGAGCCCAGCCCCAGCAGCTCGCTGACGTAGATGGCGGTGAACGGGAAGCACAGTCCGTTGCCCAGGGTGGACAGCAGCAGACAGCCCATGAGCAGGCGGAAGCGCCGCCCCAGCACCTCCCGGGGCGGCGCGGCGTCAGCCGTCAAGAAGCCCGCCCGGCGCCTGGGCCCTGTCCGGGCGACCTTCTCGGGCCCGCGACGCCAGCTACGGCACCTCGCTGCGTTGTCGGAGTCGCCCGAGTACGCCCAGTACGAGGGCGATCCTCCGCCTTGCGATGCACCGCATCTGACGCCGCGGGCTGATCCTCAAAGGCCGCCCGGACAGGGCCCAGCGCCTCGCGCACCTTCAGCAGCTCCTCCACCTGCCGCAGGTCGTACGGCGCGGCCAGGGACAGCACCACGTGGACCGCCCCGGCCTCGGCGAAGCCCTCCACGAGCGGCAGCTGGTCCGGGTTGACCATGACCGTACGGGCCACCTCGCCCGGGTCGCGGCCCACGCGCTCGCACCACTGGTCCAGCACGCCGTTCAGCTCGCGGAAGTCGGCGACCGGGTCCTCGGAGGCCCAGCCGTACCAGTTCCACCAGTCGGCCTCGCGCGCCACCAGCTCCAGGGTGCGCCGCCGCCCGGCCCCGCCGATCAGCAGGGGGAGCGGTCCCGCGGGCCCCGGGTTGAGCTTGCCCAGCCGCTCCTTGACCGCCGTGATCGCCGCTTCGAACGCGTCCATGCGCGCGGCCGGGCCCGGGAACGGGATGCCGTACTCCAGGTGCTCCGCCTCGAACCACCCGGCGCCGAGCCCCAGGACCAGCCGCCCCCCGCTGAGCTGGTCGACGGTGCGGGCCATGTCGGCGAGCACATGCGGATTGCGGAACGCGGTGCAGCTCACCAGCGGGCCGATGGTGGCCCGGCTGGTCTCCACCGCCATCGCGGACAGCAGCGACCAGCACTCGTAGTGGCGGCCCGCCGGGTCGCCGTGGTGCGGCAGGAAGTGGTCCCAGGTCCAGATCGAGTCGACGCCCATGTCGTCGGCCTCGCGCCAGGCGGTGCGCAGTTGGTTGAGGTCGGTGTGCTGGGGGTGCAGCTGCACACCGACGCGCAGGGTGGTGTCGTGCGGGGACACGGTGGTCCTCTTTCTGTTGCTCGGTAGTGGTGGAAACGCGGTGGGAACGCGGTGGAATGCGGCCCGCGCGGCTACGGAGTCACGACGACCCGGTACACGGGCGTCTCCGCGGCCTGCTTCAGCGCCTTCTCGACCTCGTCCAGCGCGTACCGCGCGGTGACCAGCGTCTCCAGCCGCCCGTTCAGCGCGCCCCCGCGCAGCAGCTCCGCCGCCGCCCGCCAGTCCTCCGGCTCATGGCTGAAGGAGCCGGTGACCGTCAGCTGGCGGCGGTGCACCTCGTAGCCGGGCAGCTCGGCCGGCGGCCCGTCGGAGCCGCCGTACAGCACGATCCGGCCGCCGTCCGCCACCGCGGCCAGCGCCAGGGCGATGGACTCCCGGGACGCGATGGTCACGAACACCACGTCCGCCTTGGGGAGTTGTCCGATGTCCCCCGGCGCGACGGCCGTGTCCGCCCCCGCTGCCGCGATGGCGGCGAGCCGCTGCTCGTCCTGCTCCACCACGGCCACGCTGCGCGCCTGGAGCTGCTTGGTCACGGCGAGGTGCAGATGGCCCATGTACCCCGCGCCGATCACCGTGACCCGGTCCCCGGCCCGGAAGCCACCCCGCCGCAGCGAGTGCACCACGCAGGCCAGCGGCTCGCCCATCGCGGCCACCGCCGGGTCGGTGTCGCCCACCGACCACACGCGCGAGGCGTGCACCTTGATGTAGTCGGCCAGCCCCTCGCCCATGGTGATCGCGCCGTCCTCGCGCACGTTCCCCTGGAGCGCCACGCAGATCGCCGACTGCCCGGCCCGGCAACTGCGGCAGGTGCCGCAGCGGGGCAGCCCGTCGATGGTCACCAGCGACCCGACCTCCGGCATGTCCTCCAGCCCGGCGGCCTTCTCGCCCACCCGCTCCACCCACCCGGCGATCTCATGACCGGCGGCGGAGGGGTAGACGGGCATGCGCCCGGCGTACAGGTTCGCCTCCATGGTGCACACCCCGCACGCGGCGATGCGTACCAGCACCTCCGAGTCGCCCACGTCCGGCACAGGTATCTCTCTGAGGTCCACCTCGCCTGCCGCGGTGATGACTGCTGTACGCATGGGAACTGCCTTCCGAATTACGGTTGTTGTGCCCGGAGGCTATGCCTGGGGCGCGGACGGAGGCAAGGAAAAGATCACAGTTGTTGAGCCTGCCCGACACGACAACGGCCCCCGGAGAGGGGGCCGTTCGCTTGCTGGTTGTCGCGAGGGTCAGGCGGTGGGGAACTCCCCGTGCTTGACGGCGGAGACGAAGGAGGACCAGGCGGTGGTGGGGAAGACGACCGCGGGGCCCTGGGGGGTCTTGGAGTCCCGAACGGGGACCACGCCGGATGCGGCGAAGGTGGGGGAGAACTCCACGCACTCACCGCCGGACGATGAGCTGTAGGAGGACTTGATCCAGTTGGCGGACACAAGGTTCTGGTGATGGCTCATGGCGTGTACTCCTCGCGCACAGTCTCGATGAAGGCCAACGACTCGTCAGGGGGCAGTGCGTGCGCCCGTAGCCGATCGTAGTTTTGCATGACAATCGCCGCTGTGGCCGCTGTGCGGCAGAGCCTGCCTCCTTGCGGATCATCCGAGTACAGCACCGTAGGTGAGTCCTTGAAGGTGAGCAGCGTGAACGGCACCGAATGCGCGGCTGCGGCTCCGGCCGTGAAGGGGATGACCTGAAGGTCGATGCCGGGGCGAGCGGCCGACTTCACCAAGAAGTCAAGCTGAGCGGCCATGGTGGCCGGGCCGCCCACATGTGTCCGCAGGCATGCTTCGTGGAGAACGGCCCACAGCCTGGGTGACCTGTCCTGGCTGAACACGTCGCGCCGCCTGATACGCGCCTCGACCTTGCCCTGCACCGCCTCGTCCGATGCGAAGGGGTGGCCTGCGCGGAAGATGGCCCGTGCGTACTCCTCAGTCTGGAGCAGGCCGACAATGATGGTCGCGGAGAAGTTGAGGATGTGCGACGCCTTCTGCTCCAACTGAACGTAGGGCACGAAATGCGTGGGGTGGTCGCCCTCCTCCAGCCGCTGGAGCATGCCCGTGAACAGCCCGTTCGTACCGAACACTCGGTCACAGCCGCTGGCGAACTTCTCGCTCGGGAGCAGCTTCCCGGACTCCACCTGACTGACGTACGACACGGAGTAGCCCGTACTCGTGGCCAGGTGCTTTTGCGTGAGGCTACGGCCGAGGCGTACGCGCCTCACATCCGCGCCGTAGCGCTGGAGCGGGTCCAGATAGGGATTACTGAAGTCCTCGGATGAGATCGACTCGTCCAACACTGTGACCTCCCGACTTGCGCCCGCTGCCAGCGGCACGGCAGGGCAGCGGATTACAGCGATCGCTGCTGAACCCTCCCCATTCTATGAGGCATTGCGTTCTCCTGGTGACGAGTTGACTACACCCGGTGCGCACCCCGGGCGGTCAGCCACCATCCCATCGGCCACACGCAAGACCCCCGCGACGCAACTTGGAGGGAGCGTCCGGGGGCGTGGCCCTCAACCCCCTGGAGGTTGATGAGCATGGCCCACGTTATCGCGTGGATCTTCGAAGCGCTGCTACGTCTGCTGCTGCCACCATCCGGCCGCCATCGCGCCGCCACCACCCCGCACCCGTACTCCCGCATCCCGACGACGCCGCGCCCGGCATGCACGTGCCAGGTCGACGGCGTGAGGGTGGTGGCGTAGATGACCACTCCGGCAACGCCCCCACCGCCGCAGGGTCAGGACGACGGCGGACCGCAGCAGGACGGCGACGATCGCCCCACCCTCGAAGAACTCCGGCAACGCTGCGCCACCCTCAGCGAGTTGATCGCCCGGCACCTGGGACGGGGGCCGAAATGAGCAGGACGGCCCGCACGCCGCACATCCTCGCGGTCGGCATGGTGGTGTACGACCGGCATTACGACATGCCTGCCACGATCACCGACTTCGTCGGACCGTTCGTCTGCCTCACCCGCCCCACCGGCCTCACCTGGCGCGCACCCCGGGCATCCGTCCGCCCCGCCACCGCGTACGAGCGGCGGCAACTGCGGGCCATCGCCCGGCTTCAGGCCGAGCGCCAGAGGGGCACCGGCCCCGCGTAGAGGCGGTTTGCGGTGAGTATGGGACAACGACACGCCGACGCCACGGCGTGTCCGTGTCCCATACTCACCGCAAACCCGGGCCACCCACCGAACACCTCGCCGGAGCGGACGATCACCATGCCCCACGGCCCCTGGCGCGCCGAATGGACGTTCATCAGCGAGGCGGGCGTCACCACTGGGACCGCGCGCACGCCCCGGTACGCCGACATCCGCACGGCCGTGTTCAAAGCAGCCGACGCGTCGTTGCGGGATCTGGGCCACGAAGGTGCCGCCGAGCGGGGTGAGCCCTGGAAGCTCCTGGTCGGGGCCCTGTACTCGGAGGCCATGCTGTGTGCCGACGAAGTCGGCGCGTGGCAGTACGTGAGCCCGGACGGCTGGGCGGACATCACCATCCGGTTCATCCCGTAGCCCGCGACGCGGCGATCCCCCGCGGGGCCCTGCCTAAAGCCTTTAGGTAGATGCTGTATGGTTGTAGGCAAAAAGGAGGAAGGTTATGGTGAGAGCAGGGCTGACTCCGGAGCGGCTGACCCTGGCGGGAGCGGAACTGGCCGACGAGGTCGGTTTCGACCAGGTGACCGTCTCGGCGCTCGCCCGGCGGTTCGACGTCAAGGTCGCGAGTCTGTACTCGCACCTGAAGAACTCCCAGGAACTCAAGACCAGGATCGCCCTGTTCGCCCTGGAGGAACTCGCCGACCGGGTCGCCGACGCCCTGGCCGGGCGGGCGGGCAAGGACGCCCTGGCCGCCTTCGCGGACGCCTACCGGGACTACGCCCGGGAGCACCCCGGCCGCTACGCCGCCGCGCGGCTCCGGCTCGATCCCGAGACGGCGGCCGCCAGCGCCGGGGTGCGGCACGCACAGATGACGCGGGCGATCCTGCGCGGCTACGACCTGACGGAGCCCGACCAGACGCACGCGGTGCGGATGCTGGGCAGCGTCTTCCACGGCTACGTGAGCCTGGAGCTGGCCGGAGGGTTTGAGCACAGCGCCCCCGACGCGCGGGAATCCTGGGCGTGGATCGTGGATTCGCTCGACGCTCTGCTGCGGAACCGGGCCACGCCCTGACCAGGTGAGCGCGGCCGCCGAAGGCGGTCCGACGCGCCGCGCCGCGCTCCGGCGCGCATGAACAACCCGGAATCTTCGAGCAACAGGTTGAGGCAATGAGCGCTGAACACGACTGGATCACCACGCCCGTCACCGTGGACCTCCTGCGCGGTTTCCTCGATGTGGAGGCGACCGCGCACGGTCTGCTGCCGCATCGGCTGCCCGCCCGGGCGCGCCGGCAGATCCCCGACGACCAACTGGCCGTGGCCGAGGCCCAGCCCTCCGGCGTGCGGTTGGCCTTCCGTACCCGGGCCACCGCGATCGAACTGGACACGCTGCCCACCAAGCGGGTCTACCGGGGTTTTCCGGCACCGCCGGACGGCGTGTACGACCTGGTGGTCGATGGCCGTCTCACGGCGCAGGCCACGGTGGCCGGCGGTAACGTGCGCACGATCACCGACATGTTCACCCAGTCCTCCGAGCTGACGGAGGGGCCCGCCGGCACCGCCCGGTTCGCCGATCTGCCCGCAGGTGACAAGGCCGTCGAGATCTGGCTCCCGCACACGGAGATCACCGAGCTGATCGCCCTGCGCACCGACGCCCCCGTCGAGCCCGCGCCGGACAGCGGGCGCAGGGTGTGGCTGCACCACGGGAGTTCCATCAGCCACGGCTCGAACGCCGGCCACCCGACGGCCATCTGGCCGGCCCTGGCGGCCGTTGAGGGCGGAGTGGAGCTGGTCAACATGGGGTTCGGCGGCGGCGCGCTGCTCGACCCGTTCACCGCCCGCGCGATGCGTGACACACCCGCGGACCTGATCAGCGTCAAGGTCGGCATCAATGTCGTCAACGCCGACGTGATGCGGCTGCGCGCCTTCGTCCCGGCGGTCCACGGCTTCCTCGACACGATCCGCGAGGGGCATCCGACGGCACCGCTGCTGGTCGTGTCCCCCATCCTGTGCCCGGTGCAGGAGGACACGCCGGGCCCGCTCGCGCCCGACTTCGACGGCGGCACCCTGCGGTTCAAGGCGACGGGCGATCCGGCCGAGCGGGCGGCCGGGCGCCTGACCCTCAATGTCATCCGTGACGAGCTGGCCCGGATCGTCGAGCGGCGGGCGGCCGACGACCCGAACCTGCACTACCTCGACGGCCGTGAGCTGTACGGCGAGAGGGACCACGCGGAATTCCCGCTGCCCGACGGGATCCACCCCGATCAGGCGGGACACCGCCGCATCGGCGAGAACTTCGGGCGGCTCGTGTTCGGTGACGGCGGTCCTTTCGCCGCTGCGAGCGGCTGACCGGGCCGTCGGCGGTCAGTCGCCTTCGGCTGCGGGCGCGGGGGCGGTGGGCCGGCGGAAGGTCCACCAGATGACCGCGGCGCCGACGACGGCCACCGCGGCGCCGACCACGGCCGCGACATGCATGGCGTGGACGAAGCCCTGGTCGGCGAAGTCGGACAGCCGGGGGAGGGAGAGCCGCTGGGCGAGGAGGCGGGTGGCCTCGGGGGACTCCTCGGCGGCGGCGGCCGAGTCGGCGGGCAGGTCGCTCAGCTTGGGGGTGATCTCGTCCCGGTAGACCCCGGCCAGGACGGAGCCGAGGACCGCGACCCCCAGGACGCCGCCGATCTGCCGCATCGAGTTGTTGACGGCGGAGCCGGCGCCGGTGCGGTCGGGGGGGAGGACGGACATGATGGCCTCGGTGGTGGGGGCGATCGCGGCGCCCATGCCCAGGCCCTGGAGGACGAGGAAGACCCAGAACAGGCCGAGCCCGGTGTGCTCGTCGAGGAAGACGTAGCCGAAGAAGCCCGCCGTGGCGATCAGCATGGCGCAGGTCACCACGGACCGGACGCCGTAGCGCCGGACCAGCCGGGCCGACAGCGGGGCGCCGAGCAGCACGCCGAGGGCCACGGGGGCGATGGACAGGCCGCACTCGAGCGGGGTCTGACGGTGCACGCCCTGGAGATAGAAGCTGGTGTAGTACATCGAGCCGTTGACGCCGAAGAACGTGAGCATGATGGCGACACTGGCGCCGGTGAACCGGACGTCGCGGAAGAGCCGTACGTCGAATCCGGGACTCGACACGCGTAGTTCGATCACGACGAAGACGACGACCAGGACCGCGCCGCCGGCGAGCGAGCCGAGCACGGCGGGGCCGCTCCAGTCGCCCCGGTGGCCGCCCTCGATGACGCCCCAGACGACGGCGAACAGGCCGGCGGTGGAGAACACCACCCCGAGTGGGTCGAACTTCTTGCGGACCTTGGTGACCACGCCGGGGAGGTAGAGGAACGAGCCCACCGCGCACAGCACCACGATCGGCACGTTGACCAGGAAGACCGACCCCCACCAGAAGTGGTCCAGGAGCGCGCCGCTGAGCATCGGGCCGGTGGCGATGGCGATGCCGCTGGAGCCGGACCAGATGGCGATGGCCGTGGCGCGGTGCCGCTCGTCGAAGACCTGGGCGATGAGCGCGAGCGTCGCGGGCATGATCAGCGCGCTGCCCAGGCCCATCACGCCCCGGGCGACGATGAGTTCGTCGGCGGAGCCCGCGTAGGCGGCCCAGACCGAGGCGGCGCCGAAGACGAGCATGCCGGTGAGCAGCAGCCGGCGGTGGCCGTAACGGTCGGCGAGCACCCCGCCGGTGAACAGCAGCACCGCGAAGACCAGCGTGTAGGAACTGATGCTCCACTGGAGCTGGTTGGGGCTGGCGCCGAGGCCCTCGTCCGGGTCGGCCAGGGTCTTCAGCGCGACGTTGAGCACGGTGTTGTCCAGCCACACCGCCAGTTGGGACAGGACGAGCACCGACAGGGCCAGCCACTGGCGGCCGGTGGGCGACCCGGGCGGGTCGGCCGCCGCGGCGGCGGTCGTCGCGGTGTTCTGTGCAGCCATGTGTGCGGCGCCTTTCGGGACCCGAGGGTGAGAGGGGGTCCGCCGTCGTACGGCAAGGGACTCGTGCTGGCTTCAAGCGAAGTTATCAATGGGGGGCGGAAGCCGCAGCCTCTTGGGCACATGGGCAAGGCTTATCTCGGCCTGACCGAAGCCTGATGGAAGCCTGACTTAAGCCATGCTGAAGCCCGGCTCGAGCCGGACTCGGTCCTGGTGGGTGGCATTTTCCTGCCGAAGATTGAGCATATATACCCCCTAGGGTATCCCTTGCGGTAAGGGCGCGCCCTCGTTACTGTGCCGAAAAGGGGATCCGGGGGTGTCCTTTGAGCCATTTTCGAATTCAACCAGATGACGTGGCGCCCATTGATGGAATAGCGGGGGAACTGGGCGTGAGGGGGGCGATTCGGGCGGAGCCGCAGACCGGGCCGGACCACTTGGAAGAGACCCTCGGGGAGGCGTTACGCCTGCTCGAGTCCGCCGTGCACCACCACCGGCGCGCCACGCTCGCCTGTGTGACGGCCGACCTGCCCGTGGACGGCGAGGCGGTGGCCGGATGGGTGGCCCGGCTGGTGCTGCGGGCCGAGGAGGACGTGATCTGGGCGCTCCCGGAGCTGGCCTCCGAGGAGCACGCCAAGCTGACCGCCCAGACCCTCGCCCAGCTCCTCGACAAGGGCGTCAGAGCCCGGCTGTTGTGCCCGCACCCGGTGATCCGGGGCGCGCGCTGGCAGCGGAGCATGGGGGAGCTGGGCCCTGGCCTGGAGGTCCGGATGTCCGGCGCGGTCTCCCAGGAGTTGGTCGTGGTGGACGGCGCGGCGGTCATCGCCCCCGACGCGGCGCCCGGGGAGCCGGGCGGGTCCCGCGCCTCGATGATCCAGAACTCGACCGTGGCCGACATGCTGCACCGGCTGCTGAGCGGCATGTGGGACGCGGCGCAGCGCCCCATGCGGCCGCTGTCCTTCGAGGGCGGGGCGCGGGGGCGGGTGCTGCGCGAGGTCCTGATCCTGATGGCCGAGGGCTACAAGGACGACGCGGCGGCCAGGAAGCTCGGCCTTTCGGTGCGTACGTACCGGCGCTATGTGGCCGACATCATGCGGGACCTGAGGGTGGAGTCCCGGTTCCAGGCCGGGGTGCGGGCCGCGCGCGCGGGGCTCATGGAGGGCTATCCCGACTGACGGGTGCCGGCCCGGCTTTATGGCCTGAAGCGCACGGCCAGAAGCGCATTGCCCCGGCCCAGCACGAGCGCTGGCAACTTGCTGCCGATTAACCGGGCGCAACACCTGGGGCCGGGGCGGGTGCGGCAGCTATATGACAGCCGGGGTTACCAACGGGTCGCCTGGGCCGAGCCCATGACAGGTAGTGGACTCGGGGGTTGTCGGGCTCTGGAACCGGCGATTAGCGTCATGGGAACGTTCCTCGCTTTGCCCATGCCCAAAAATGGAGGTGTGCGGTAATGGCCGCCATCGTCGAAGAGCGCCAGGAAACAATCAAGGAAATTGTGACGGATATCCTTGAGATAGATCCGGACGAGGTCACCGAGACCAGCCTCTTCAAGGAAGAACACGACGCGGATTCACTGCGCGCCATCGAGATTCTGGCGGCCCTGGAAAAGGAGTTCAACGTCGTCATCGCGCAGTCGGAACTCAGCCGCATGGTCAACCTCGAGGGCGTCTATACGGTCGTCTCCGAAGCGGCCGGCTGGTAACGAATCCGTGGCGGACTCAAGCGAAGGCAGGGCGATATGCAGGGTGAGGCGGCCCGCAGGGTCGTGATAACGGGCCTCGGCACGGTGTCCGCCATCGGCGTCGGCACCGCCGAGTTCCTCGCCGGGCTGCGGTCCGGCAAGAGCGCCGCGAAGCCGATCACCGCTTTCGACACCGAGGGGTTCGACCACACCACGGCGTGCGAGATCACCGACTTCGACCCCGGCGAGTGGATCCACCACCTCGATCCGCGCACCCTCGGGCGGGCCGCCCAGTTCTCCGTATCGGCGGCCCGGATGGCGCTGGCCGACGCCGGACTGACCGACCACGACCTGCGGGACGTCGCGACCCTGATCTCCGTCGGCACCACCGACGGGGAGTCCAGGGACCTCGACCACCTGGTCGAGGTGGAGGTCGACCAGGGCCCCGAGCAGATGGACCCCGTCGTCGCCCGACGCGTCCCGGCGGGCCGGCTCTCGGCCGCCGTCGCCCAGGAACTCCGCCTCACCCGGGTGGAGGCGGTCACCCTCCCCACCGCCTGCGCGGCGGGCAACTACGCGATCGGCTACGGCTTCGACGCGATACGCGGCGGAGATGTGGACTTCGCCCTGTGCGGCGGCGCCGACGCCCTGTGCCGCAAGACCTTCACCGGTTTCTACCGGCTGGGCACCATCGCCCCCGAGCGCTGCCAGCCTTTCGACATCGACCGCAGGGGAATCCTCACCGGCGAGGGCGCGGGCATTTTGCTGATGGAGAGCCTGGAATCGGCGCTCGCCCGCGGTGCCCGTATCTACGCGGAAGTCCTCGGATACGGCCTCAACTGCGATGCGCACCACCCCGTGGCCCCGCATCAGGACAGCGTCGCCCAATGCATGCGTATCGCTCTCGACAATGCCGAAGTCAAGCCGGAGGAAGTCGACTTCATCTCCGCGCACGGCACCGGCACCAAGGCCAACGACGTGACCGAGGCGCGCGCCATCCGCCAGGTCTTCGGCGACGACAACCCGCCCCGCACCGTGTCCGTCAAGTCGATGATCGGCCACACCATGGGAGCCGCCAGCGCGCTCGCCGCGATCGCCTGCTCCCTCGCGCTCACCGAGGGCTTCATCCCGCCGACCATCAACCACGTCCGGACCGACCCCGAGTGCGGCCTCGACGTCGTCCCCAACGAGGCCGTCGCCGCCGATGTGAAGGTCGTGCAGAACAACGGGCTGGCCTTCGGCGGCAACAACGCCGTCGTGATCTTCGGCAAACGCGACGCGGACTGGTCATGAGTCAGCTGGTGACCGGCGCCGGTGCCGTGGCGAGCGTGGGCGAGGGCGTCGACGAGGTCTTCCGGGCGCTGTGCGCGGGCACCAGCGGACTCAGCGAACTGCGCGGCTTCGACCGGGACCGGTACCGGGCGCGCCACGCGTACGAGATCGACGACCGCCCCGCCGAGGGCGGCGACATCCCCGGCCGCGCCACCGCGTGGCTGCTGCGGGCCGTCGCCGAAGCCGCCGCCCAGGCAGGGCTCGGCGACGACCTGAGCCGGGTGCCGGTCCTGGTCGGCACCGGCCTGCGGGAGCTGCGCTCGGCCGAACTGGCGTGGTGCGACGGCGTGCCCCTCGACCCCGGCCGGCTGCACTTCGGCCCCGCGCTGCGGGCGCGCTTCGGCGCCGAGCGCAGCTACACCTTCTCCGGCGCCTGTTCGGCCTCCCTCTACGCGCTCGCCCTCGCCGCCGACCTGCTGGCCACCGGCGCCGAGGACACCGTCGTGGTGGCCGGGGTCGACACCCTCACCGAGAGCATGTACGGGCTCCTGGACCGGGTGCACGCCGAGCCGCCCGAATGCGTCCGGCCCTTCGACCGCGCGCGCCGCGGGGTGTTGATGGGCGAGGGCGCGGCGGCGGTGGTGCTGCGACGGGAAGAGAGTCAGGAAGAGAGTCGGGAAGAGAGCGCTGTCAGCGGTGCGGTCCTGGGGCGGCTGCGGGCCGTCAGCATGAACTGCGACGCGCGCCATGTCACCGCCCCCGACCCCGACGGGATCGCCGAGGCGGTGCGCGAGGCACAGGGGCGGGCGGGTGTCGCGCCGGGCGACATCGACCTGGTGCTGCTGCACGGCACCGGCACGCTGCTCAACGACGAGGCGGAGGCGGCGGCCATCGCCGAGGTCTTCGGCCGTGACGCCGGGGCGCCCCTGATGACCGCCATCAAGTCCATGACCGGCCACACCTCGGGCGGCTCCGGGCTGCTCAGCCTGATCGTGGCGCTCCGGGCGCTGTCCTCGGGGCAGGTCCCCCCGACCCTGGGGCTGACCGACCCGGTGGCGGAGGCGGCCGGCTTCCGCTTCGTACGGGAGCGGGTGGAGGGCGCCGAGCTGCGCCTCGCGCAGGTCGACGCCTTCGGGTTCGGGGGCGTCAACGCGGTGGCGATCGTGGAGCGGGCGGGCGCGTCGGGCGCGGCGGCCGGGGCGGGTGCGGCGGGCGTGGTGGCCGGGGCGGACGGGAGGGACGGAACATGACCCCCCGGATGTCCGCGACTCTTCCGACGGTGGTCGTCACCGGCGTCGGGCTGGCTCTGCCGGGCGCCGACACGCCCCGGCAGCTGCTGCGCGCCGCGCCCAGCCGGCCGTACGAGCCGTTCGAGCCGTTCGACACCGGCGCCCGCATCGGCCGCCGCGGCCACCGCTACAAGGACCGCGCGACCCGGCTGGCGCTGTGCGCCGCGCTGGACGCGCTGCGGGACGCCGCCCTGATCCCCGGTGACAGCGAGGAACTGACCGTGCCGGGCGGGACGGTGGGCGTCGTCGCCAGCTCCAACCTGGGCAACCTCGACACGGCCTGTCTCACCGCCGCCGCCATCGCCAAGGAGTCGACCGCCGCCCTCAGCCCCATGGGCCTGCCGAACGCCTCCAGCAATGTGATCGCCTCCTGGGCGGCCATCCGCTTCGGTCTGCGCGGGCCGAACCTGATGCTGTGCAACGGCGCCACCTCAGGCCTGGACGCCGTGCACTGGGCCGCCACGCTGGTGACCTCCGGGCGGGTGCGCCGCGCGCTGGTGATCGGCGTCGAGACGTGCAACCCGGTGGTCGAGGGGCTGTTGAACAGCCCGGCGGGGGACCCGGCCGGGGAGGCGCCTGGGGGCCCGGCCGGGGAGGCGCCTGGGGGCCCGGGCGGGGAGGCGCCTGGGGGCCCGGGCGGGGAGCCGCTGTTGGACGGCGCCGCCGCGCTCGTCGTCGAGGGTGCCGCCTGGGCGCGCGACCGCGGCGCCGAGCCCGTGGCCGCCCTGGGCCGCTACGAACGCCGGGCCGGGCTCGCCGAGTGCGTCCGGGCGCTGCTGCCCGAGGACCGCGCGCCCGGCGTCTGGTTCACCCCCGGGACCTCCCCCGGGCCCCGGGCCGCCGGGGCGGGGATGCTCCCCGGCACCGTCCCGCGGTACGACCTGACCGCCGCCTTCGGCCGCGCCTCCGGCGCGCTGGGCGTGCTCCAGTGCGCCGCCGCGGTCGGCTGGCTGGGCGAGGCCGGGGCGGGCGCGGGGGACGCGCTGGTCACCAGCGGCGACGACCCCGCGGACGCCGTGGCCGCCCTGCTGCTCCGTCCCCCCGGGCGGCCCGCGGCCGGCCCCCGGCAACCGGGCGGAGCCGCCGCGTGAACCCCGCGTACGCCGAGGAGCCGCCCATAGCCGTACGGCGGATCCGCCCGGCCGCCGCCCCCGCGGTCTCGGCCTCCGCCGACGACGCTCCCGCGCGGATGCTGCTGCTGCACGGGCTGGCCGGTGGCGCCTCCGTGTGGGAGGGCCTGGGCGCGCTCGCCGGCCCGGCGTGGGAGCTGTGGGCCGCCGACCTGCCCTGGAACGGCTTCGCGCTGCCCGGGTGGTGGGGCCGGCCGCCCGCCCACTGGGTGGAGCGGGCCGTGGCCGCCGTGCCCGGGGGACCCGATGTGGTCGTCGGCCACTCCTTCGGCGCGAACGCGCTGCTCGCCTGGCTGGCGAAGACGGAGGCGGAGGCGGAGACGGAGGCAGGGGCAGGGGCGGGGGAGGCCGCGCGTCGCCCCCTCGGGGCCGTCCTCGTCTCCCCCTTCTACCGGCCGCGCGAGGACGACTTCGACTGGGCCACGCTCTCGTACTACGTCAACCAGTTCGACCGGATGCTGGAAGAGGGCCTGCGGGTCGGTGCCGGCGACCGGCTGCCGCCCGAACTGCGCCACCAGATGGCGCTGAAGGTCCGCGACTGCGTCGGCCCGTGCGGCTGGCTGAGCTTCTTCACGATGTATCTGGACACCCCGCGGCTGCCCGTCGAGGAACTGCGGACCCCTTTCCTGATCGTCGCCGGGGAGCGGGACGAGGCCGCCCCGGCGGCCGAGGCCGAGCGGCTCGCACGGGCGCTGCCCCACGCCGACCTGCGCGTCCTCACCGGCGCCGGCCACTTCCCGATGGTCGAGCGCGCGGCGGAGTTCTCGGACGCGGTGGGCGGCTTCCTGGGGCGTGTCCGCGACGCCGCGCGCCCGGCGGGACCCCGCGCGCCCGGCCCCCGCACCACCGCCGCCCGGGGCCCCCGGCCGGGCGACCCCCCTTCCCTCGATGGAGTACATCTGATGACAGCTGCGGTCGAGCCGACGTTGACCAAGGCCCTGCTCGCCGACACCACCACGGTGCGGCTGCGCCCCCGCTACGAGGGCTCCAACATCTGCACCTGGATCGGCTTCAAGCACGTCAACTACCTCGTGGAAGAGGCCGTGCTGATCCACTTCGCGCACTGCGGCATGCCGGCCCGGCTGCTGTACGAGGAGTACGGCCTGGGCCTGGACGTCGTCGGCCTGGACAGCCGCATCCTGCACGCGTTCCACATGGACGACGAGGCCGAGGCGGAGGTGGTGCCGGACACCTCGCCCGACGACGACACCCTCGGCTTCAAGGTGACCCTCCGGGTCGACCGCGACGGCTCCACCCTCAAGGCCGTCACCTCCAAGGTGCGGGTGTCGCTGCGTACGGACACCTATCTGGGGCTGCCCACCGAGATCCCCGGGGAGCTGGCCCGCTTCACCGTCGGCCGGCTCGGTGCCCACGAGGGAGCGGCGGAGGCGGCCCGGGCGGCGGCGGACGCCGCACCGGCGGCGGGCGGGGACGAGGCGGCGGTGCTGGCCGCCCTGACCGAGGGCCGCAACGCCCACGCCTGGAAGTGGAACATCTCCTACCCCTCCTGCCACTTCACCGAGCGCCTCCAGATGGACGGCTATCTGCGGCTCATGGAGGAGGCCAAGGACCGCTTCGTGCGGGACCGGGGCATCTCCATCAAGACGCTGCTCGACGAGCGCCAGTGGATCCCCGTCGTGCCGCACTCGGTGATCGACATCGTCGACGAGGCGCTGATGGAGGAGGACCTCTACACGGTCTACACCGTGGAGGAGATCTACAAGAACTTCACCTACACCTCCCGCATGGACTGTTACGTGGTCCGCGACGGCAGGCTCGCCCTCACCGCGACCGGCCGGATCGTGCACGGCTACGCGCTGATCGAGAACCGCCGCGACTGGCACCTAATCCCCTTCGACCGGCGGGTGCTGGACGCGCTCGGCGGGAAGCCGGACGGCAGCTGATGGACGGGGGCGTACTGGTCACCGGCCTGGGCGCGGTGAGCTGCGTGGGCTCGGGCGTGGACGCCCTGTGGCGGGGCATGCGCGCCGCGCGCAGCGCGCCGGTGCGGGTGCCCGACCCGCTGGCGCGCATGGACCATCCGCACATGTATCTGGTGCCCGAGGCCGAGGTGCCGGCCGGGCCCGCCACCGGGCACGGGGCGCAGGGCGGGCTGCCGCTGGGCCGCGCGTCCCGGCTGGCCGTCGGGGCGGCGCGGGAGGCGGTGGCGGACGCGGGGCTCACCGGCCTGGCCGGGGTGGACCCGCGCCGGGTGGCCGTCGCGGTCAGCAGCGGCATGGGCGACTCCGACCTGCACGAGCGGCGGCGCGCGGGCGGGCCGGCGGGGCCCGACCGGTGGGCGCCCGTCTTCCCGGTCGCCTCGGCGGTCGGCGCCTGGCTGGGCGCCCAGGGGGCCAACACCTGCCTCAGCAACGCCTGCGCGGCCAGTGGCTACGCGCTGTCCCTCGCCGCCGACCTGATCCGCTCGGGGGAGGCGGACGTGGTGGTGGCCGGCGGCAGCGAGGCGTACTCGCGGGTGGGGCTGGCCTGCTTCAACCGGCTGGGCGCGATCGACCCCGAGCGGTGCCGCCCGTTCGCCGCCGACCGGCGTGGGACGGTCTTCGGGGAGGGCGCCGCCGTCCTCGTCCTCGAATCGGCGGAGCACGCGCGCCGGCGGGGCGCGAAGACGGTGTACGCGCGCCTGGCGGGCACCGGCTGGAGCTGCGACGCCCACCACGCGACCGCGCCCGAGCCCGGCGGTGCGCAGATCGAGCGCGCGATGCGCGAGGCCCTGCGGGAGGCGGGGGCGCTCACGGACCCGGGGACGGCGGGGGCGGCTACGGGGCCCGGGGCGGTCCCGGGCCCGGGGACCGCCGGCGCGGCCGGGGCGGTCCCGGGCGCGGCCGGGGCGGGGCGGCTCGGGTTCGTCGTGCCGCACGGCACCGGGACCCAGCTCAACGACGTGGTGGAGGTCAGGACGCTGTCCGCGGTGCTCGGCGAGGCGGCCCCGCTCACCCCGCTCTACAGCCTCAAGGCGCTCCTCGGCCACACCGGCGGCGCGGCGGGCGCGTTCGCGGCGCTGGCCGCCGCGCTGGTGCTGCACCACGGGACGCTCCCGCCGAACGTGCCGGTGGGCGCCCTCGATCCGGAGTGCGAGGCGCCGCTGCCCACCGCGCCCACCCCCGTGACCGCCCCCTACGGCCTGGTCAACGCCTACGCGTTCGGGGGCAACAACGTCTCGCTGGTGCTCCAGGGGGCGGCGGCGTGAACTTAGGCGTGAATCTGGTGGTGTCGGGCGTCGGGACGGTGCGCGCCGAGGGCTTCGACTTCAAGACCGCGCTCGGCCCGCGCGGCTACAAGTACCTGCCCCCCGCCTCCCAGTTCTTCCTCGCCGCCGCCAAACGGGCCCTGGCCGACGCCGGTCCGCGGAGCCTGGAGGCGGTCGACCCGGAGCGCCGCGCCGCCGCGGTCGGCACCAACAGCGCGGCCGCCTCGCTGCACGACGCGATGGACCGCACGGTCATCGAGACCGGCGCCGCCGAGCTGAGCCCGGCCACCGCGCCGTACTTCTCGATCAACCTCTTCGGCAGCCGGCTGGCCACCGAGCACCATCTCCAGGGCTTCAACCTCACCTTCACCAGCCCCCGGGTCGCCGGTCTCGAAGCGCTCCAGAACGGCGGGCGCGCCCTCGCCGCCGGCCGGGCCGGCCGGCTGCTGGCCGGGGCCACCGAGCAGGCGCTGGCCGAGGGCGAGCCGGGGGCGGACACCTCCGAGGCCGGGGCGGTCGCCCTGGTGCTGGAGCCGGCGGCGGCCGTCGCGGCCCGGGGCGGGCGGGCGTACGGCACGGTGGCGGTCCGCTCGTTCTTCCTGCCGCCCGCCCTGGCCGCCTCCGAGGGCGGCGCGGAGCGCGCCCGGGCGCTGATTGAGGATGCGCTCGACGCCCTCGGCCACCCGGCCGGGGCGCCCGCGCCGGACGGCCCGCCGCCGGTCACGGCCGTGCTGGACGGCTCCCCGGTGGGCCGGGCGGTGGCGGCGGCGCTGGGGGAGCGGGCCGAGCACGTGCCCGCGGGCGCCGGCTGCCTGGAGCCGGTGGCGCTGGTCGCCGCCGCCCTGGCGGGCGGGGCGGGTCCGGCCCGGGTGGTGGTCACCGCGGCGGCGGAGGGGAACGCCGCGGTGTGCCTGGTCACCCCGGCCGGTCGAGCAGGGACCCAAGCCGCGGCACAAGACGCAACACGGTCCGGGACGCAAGCCGAGCGAGAAGCCGCAGCACAAGCCGAGGCGCGAGCCGGAACGCGAGCCGGAACGCGAGCCGCAGCACGAGCCGAGCGACAACCCGCAGCACGAGCGGAAGAAGGCGGAGGGTGAACGGCTGATGATCACTTCACTCGAGGGTTCCTGGTGCCTGATCCTGGGCGCCTCCAGCGGCATGGGCCTGGCCACCGCCCACGAGCTGGCGCGCGAGGGCGTCAACATCCTGGGCGTCCACTTCGACACCACCGACGGGCAGGAGAAGGCCGCCGTCGCGCGCGAGGAGATGCGCACCCACGGCGTCCAGGCGCACTTCTTCAACGCCAACGCCGCCTCCGCCAGAACCCGGGAGGAGCTGCTGCCGCGGTTCGCCGAGCTGACCGGCGGGGCGGGCGTGAGGATCCTGGTCCACTCGCTCGCCTTCGGCACCCTGCTGCCCTTCGTGGCACCCGAGACCGAGCCGGGCGTGACCTCCCGCCAGATGAACATGACGCTCGACGTCATGGCGCACTCCCTCGTCTACTGGACGCAGGACCTGTTCACCGCCGGGCTGCTGCGCGAGGGCGCGAAGGTGTACGCGATGACCAGCGGGGGCGGCGCCCGGGTCATGCCCAGCTACGGCGCCGTCTCCGCCGCCAAGGCCGCCCTGGAGTCCCATGTGCGCCAGCTCGCCCTGGAGCTGGCCCCCTCCGGCATCGCCGTCAACGCGCTGCGCGCCGGGGTGACGCCGACCCCGTCCATGGAGCGCATCCCCGACAGCGACCGGCTCGCCAGGCACGCGCGCGGGCTCAACCCGCACCGCAGGCTGACCCGGCCGGAGGACGTGGCGGAGGCCATCTCGCTGCTCTCGCGCACCGACTCGTCCTGGATCACCGGCAATGTGATCGGGGTCGACGGCGGCGAGAACCTGACCTTCACCCCCAACGACCCGACCTGACCTGCCCCTGCCTGATCCGACCCGGCCTGACCGGCCTGTCCGACCGATGTGACCCGACCGCACGCCGAGGACCGACGATGACCACTCCAGACACCGGCGACGCACCGCCGCGGCGCCCGGCCGGCGCCCTGGCCGCCCCCGCCGCGCCGCTGCTGGGCATCGCCGGTGCGGCCAAGCACGCGTACCAGCTCTACCACCCCCCGCTGCCCACCGGGCGCGCCCGCACACCCGCCGACCGGGGCCTGCCGATGCGCCACAAGACCGTGGTGGCCTCGTACGACGGCGTGCCGCTGCGCGCGTGGGTGGTGCCGGGCGCCGGGCCGCACACCGTCGTCGTCTGCCACGGCATGGGCCGCACCAAGTCCATGACGCTCGGCCACATCCGGCTGCTTCACCGGGCGGGCCACCACGTCGTCGCGTACGACATGCGCAACCACGGCGACAGCGGCGCCGACCGGGCGCTCACCCGCATGGGCGAGCGCTACACCAGCGACCTGCGGGACGTGGTGTACGCGACCGCCGCCGACCCCGAGCTGCGCGGCGGCGCCCTCGCCCTGTTCGGCTTCTCCTTCTCGACCTGGCCCGCCCTCCAGGTGGTGCCGCGCTCCCGGGTGCCGGTGGCCGCGGTGATCGCGGACAGCGGCCCGGCGTACGACGTCCCGGCCGGGCTGCGCCACTTCGCCGCGCTGCGCGGGCAGGCCCTGCCCCGGTGGCTGCGCGGGCCGCGCACCCTCGCCGCCCACCGGCGCGCCTTCGCGTTCTTCGCGCTGCGGATGCTGAGCCTCACCGACTGGCCGCCGGACCTGTCGGGGTGCGACACCCGGCTGATGTTCATCGGCAGCGCCCTCGACTCGTTCGTGGACCCCGCCACCGTCGAGCGGACCGCCGGCCACTACCCGGGCGCCCAGTACTGGACGGCGGCCGGCGCCCCGCACATGAGGGGGCTGCGGTTCGACGCGGCGGAGTACGAGAAGCGGGTCCTCGGCTTCCTGGCCGAGGCGTTCGAGGCGTTCGAGGTGTCTGAGGTGTCCGGTGTGCCCGACGCTTCCGTAGTGTCCGGGGCGTCCGGGGCGTCCGGGGCATCCGAGGTGTCCGGCGCGCCCGGGGCATCCGAGGTGTCCGGCGCGCCCGGGGCGTCCGGGGCGTCCGGCGGGGCGGAGGCCGTATGACCGACCACCTGCTCGTCGAGAGCGGCGGGCCCGAGTCCGGGGCCGCCTGCGAGCGGTTCGCCGGCGACGCGCTGCGGCTGCTCCAGGACGGCCACCACGTGGTGCTGTTCCTCGTCGAGAACGGGGTGACCGCCGCGCTGCCCGGCGCCTCCCAGGGCGTCGCGGCCTTCCTGCGGAGCGGCGGCGAGCTGTGGGTGGACACTTTCTCGGCCGCCCAGCGCGCCCTGGTGGCGGGCGACCTGCTGCCCGGCTCCCGCATGGCGGACATGGACGAGGTGGCGGACCGGCTGCTCGCCCCCGGCTCGCGGGCGGTGTGGCACTGATGGCCTGGACACCGCCGCGCACCGAGGTGCTGCTCCAGCTCTCCGGGGCCCCGCACCAGACCGAACTGGTCGGCTCGGCCCTGCGGCTGACCACCTCGCTGCTGGACAGGGGCGCGCGGGTGCAGGTGTGGGCCTGCGGCGACGCCACCCGCCTGACCTGGGCGGGCCTGGGCGACACCAAGCCGCGCAACTACGCCGACTGGGACCGGGAGTACCCCTCCGCCCCCCGGATCGTGCGCGAGCTGCTGACCGACCACCCGGACCGCCTCCACTGGTACGTGTGCGCCTTCTGCTCCGAGGAGCGGGGCACCGCCGACCAGATCCCGCAGGTCCGCAGGCGGCCCCTGTTCAAGTTCGCCGAGCACGTGGCGGCCGCCGACAAGTGTCTGACGCTGGGGGTGTGCTGACCGTGTCCGAGGCGACGGCCCGCTGGCTGGTGATGATCGAACGCGCCTACCGGGGCGCGGTCGAGCGGCAGTTCGCCGATGTGCTGCCCCTGGTCGTCGAGCTGCACCGGCAGAGCGGCGGCACCGATCTCGCCCTGCGCGGCCTCGCCGCCAGCTACGCCCTGGACACCGACTACGAACCGGCCCTGCGCATCGGCCGGCGCACCCTGGACACCCTCACCGACCCGCGCGCCACGCTGCGCGAGACCCTCGCCGCGGGCGTGGCCGTGCTGGTCGAGGAGCCCGACCTGACCGCGCTCGGCCGCACCGCCGCGGACCGGCTCCTGCCCGGCGTACGCGTCGTCGAGGGAGGCGGACTGGCCGCCCGCTGGCCCTCGTACGAACAGGTGTGGTTCCTGTGACCGGCCCCCGGCGCGCCGGCGCGCCCGCCGCGCACACCCCAGCCTCCACCCCTACCGAAGGAGTACACGGATCCATGGTCTACGCCACCGTCACCGGCGGCCCGGTCATCTCCGCCTGGGCCGCCGTGTCTCCGCTGGGCCTGCACGGGGCGGACTTCTCCACCGGGCTGCGCTCCGGACGCAGGGCCGCGGGGCCACTGGACCCCGAGGAGTGGTCCGTGCCCTTCCAGGAGGCCTGCCTGGTGCCCGACTTCCACATCAAGCAGATCCTCGGCCGCAAGGGCACCCGCTCCATGGACCGGGCCACCGGGCTGGCCGTCACCGCCCTCGGCCGGCTGCTCACCGACGGGGACGCGACCGGCGAACGCCTCCCCGGCGTCGGCGAGGACACCGGCGTGGCGCTGGGCACCAGCACCGGAAGCGCCCAGTCCATCATGGACTTCACCCGCGACTCCCTGGTCAGCGAGCGCCCCTTCTTCGTGGACCCGGCCCGCTTCCCCAACACCGTCATGAATTGCGCGGCCGGGCAGTCCGCCATCTGGCACGGGCTCAAGGGCCCCAACACCACCGTCGCCGGCGGCCGCGCCACCGGGCTGCTCACCCTGCAGTACGCGCTGCGCCTGCAACGCGCCGGGCGGGCCGGCACCGTGCTGTGCGGGGCCGTCGAGGAGTTCTCTTCCGCCCGCGCCTGGCTGGAGTGGCACGCCCGCGCCGACGGCGACACCGCGGCCGTGCTCGGCGAGGGCGCGGCGGTGTGGCTGCTGGAGCCGGAGGAGTCCGCGCGCGAGCACGGCCGGGGCGGCCTGGTCGATGTCGCGGGTGTCGAGTTCGGCTTCGCCGCCGACCCGGAGCGGGCCCGCACGGTGCTGGCCGAGGTGGTCCGGCGGCTGCTGGACCGTACGGGCACGGAGGCCGGGCGGCTGTGGGCGGTGGCCGACTCGCAGGCGCCCGGCGCGGAGGGAGAGGCGGAGCGCGCCGCCCTCGCCGAGGTCCTCGGCGGCCACGAGCCGCTGCGGGTCGCGGCCGCCGACTCCATCGGGGACACGTACGCCGCCTCGGCGGCCTTCCAGATCGCCGCCGTACTGGCGCTCGCCGAGCGGCGGGAGGCGGCCCCCGGCAGCCCGGCCCTGGTCACCTCGGTCGACCGGGACGGCGTGGTCGGCGCGGCCCTCCTGCGGACCCGGCCGCACGCGACCACGCAACCGTGAGGGACACCATGAGGAGCTGGCTGAGATGACGAACGGGACCATGGAGAAACCGGAGCGGGACGGCGACCCGGCGGAGCCGCGCAGCGCGCTGGTGTTCCCCGGGCAGGGTGCCCAGAAGCAGGGCATGGGCGAGGCCTGGCGCGAGACCGAGTCCTGGCCGCTGGTCGCCGGGATCTCCGAGTACACCGGCGTCGACGTCGAGGACCTGCTGCTGAAGGCCGACGACGAGACACTGCGCCGCACCGACCTGGCCCAGATCGCCGTGTTCACCACCGAGGTGCTCGCCCACCGCGAGGCGGCCGCCGCCGGTGTGCTGGGCGAGGTGGCCGCCTGCGCGGGGCACAGCCTGGGCGAGTACACGGCGCTGTACGCCTCGGGGGCGCTCTCGCTCGCCGACACCGCCCGCCTGGTCGCCGCCCGTGGCCGGGCCATGCGCGCGTGCGCCGAGAAGTCGCCCGGCACCATGGCCGCGGTGGTCCGCCTCGACGAGGAGACCGTGGAGGAGCTGGCCGCGCGGACCCGCGAGGCGGGCGAGGAGCTGTGGGTCGCGAACATCAACGCGCCCGGCGCCATCGTGGTCTCGGGCACCGCCGACGGCGTGGCCCGGCTCGGCGAGTCGGCCGTGGAGAGCGGCGGCAAGGTGATTCCGCTCGCGGTCGGCGGCGCCTTCCACAGCCCGCGCATGGCGGACGCGGCGGCCGAGCTGAAGGCGGCGCTGGCCGCCGTGGAGTTCGCCGCCGAGCACATGCCCGTCGTCGCCAACGTGGACGCCCGCCCCCACACCGGCGGCGACGGGTGGCGGGACCTGGAACTGCGCCAGCTCACCAGCCCCATCCGCTGGGACGCTTGCGTGCGCACCCTGGCCGAGGAGCTGGGCTGCACCCGGTTCGTGGAACTCGGCCCCGGCCGCCAGCTGACGGGGATGATCCGCCGCATCGCGGCGGGCGCGGTGACCGTCCCGGTCGACTCCTCCGCCGCCCTCACCAAGCTGACCGCCGAAGCCCCCTGAACAACGCCGAGAACGCCGAGAAGCTTCAGAACGCCGAGAACGCCCAGAACGCTCAGAACCGCGAGGAGAATCCGCATGGCCGACACCGCCGCCGCCCTGGACCTGGAGGAGCTGCGCGCCTTCGTCGCCGACGTCCTCGACGTCGAGGAGGAGGATGTCACCGACGACGCCGACTTCGTCAAGGAGCTGGGCGTCGACTCGCTCATGGCCCTGGAGGTCATGGTCGTCCTGGAGAAGAAGTACTCCGTGAAGCTGCGGGAGCAGGAGATGAAGGAGATCACCTGCCTGCGGAACGTCCATGACCTGCTGGCCTCGAAGCTGGGGAAATGAGGTGACGGCGACGGCGTGCGGCCCGGTCGACGGCGCGGTCGAGGTCGTCGACCCCGGATCCCCGGGCAAGCGCCCGGCCCGGACCGCGGTCCGCATCGACGCCACGGAACGGGTGTTCGCCGGGCACTTCCCCGGCTTCCCGGTCCTCCCCGGCATGTGTGTCGTGGAGTGCGCCCACCGCGGCGCCCTGGCCACCCTCCCCGAACCGGGCGAGGCCTGGGCGCTGATGGCCGTCGAGTCCTCCCGGTTCACCGGCCCTGTCCTCCCCGGCGACCTGCTGACCTGCGAGATCACCTGGTCGCGCGAGGACGGGGCCTGGCGCTGCCGGGTGGCCGCGGCCACCCGGCGCGGGCCCGCCGCGCTCGTACGGCTGCGCTACGCCCGCGACGGCGGGCCACGGCCGGCCCCCGAGGCCCCCAGAGGCTTCCAGGCCCCCGGTGAGCCTTCGGCCCCGCCCGGGGATCCGGCACACCGGGTGGCGATCACGGCGAGCGCGCTCAAGCGGCTGCTGCCGCACCGCTATCCGATGCTGCTGGTCGACCGGGTCACCGAGCTGGTGCCGGGCGAGCGGGCGACCGGCTGGAAGGCGGTCAGCGGCAATGAGCCCTGGTACGAGGGGCTGCCGGACAAGGCCGGCGACCAGGACCACCACTACCCGTGGACGGTCCTGGTCGAGTCGTGGTGCCAGGTCGCCGCGGTGCTGGTGACCCGCGACCGGCCGAATCCGGAGGTGCTCAGCGGCCAGGTGATGCTCCTGGGCGGCATCACCGACGCCCGGCCGGCCCGCCCGGTCGTTCCCGGCGACCTGGTCGAACACCGTGCACGGCTGACCCGCCGGGTGGGCGACACCTTCGTCTTCGAGGGCGAGAGCCGGGCCGGGGGCGAGGCCGTCCTGACGGTCGGCCGCATGGTGATGACGACGCGTCCGGCCGCCGACCTGACGGCCGCGACCCCTACCGGAGGTGAGTGACCGGATGACCGACCCCGTGAACCGCGTCGCCCTGGTCTCCGGTGGCTCGCGCGGCATCGGCCGCGCCACCGTGCTGCGGCTGGCCCGGGACGGCTTCGACGTCGCGTTCTGCTACCGGTCCGGCCCCGACGCCGCGCACGCCCTGGAGAGGGAGGCGGAGCAGCTCGGCGGCGGGCGGGTCGTCGGCAGGCGGGCGGACGTCTCCGACGCCGACTCGGTGCGTGAGCTGGTCGCCTTCACCGAGGAGCGGCTGGGCCCCATCGACGTCGCGGTCACCTCGGCGGGCATCACCCGGGACAATCCGCTGCTGCTGATGAAGGACGAGGAGTGGCGGCAGGTGATGGACGTCAACCTGGACGGCACGTTCCACCTGTGCCGCTCGGTGGTCTTCGGGATGATGAAGCGCAAAACCGGCTGCATCGTGAACATCTCGTCGGTGGCCGGAGTCCACGGACACGCCACGCAGAGCAATTACGCGGCGTCCAAGGCGGGGATCATCGGATTCACCAAGTCGCTCGCCAAGGAGGTCGGCCGCTACGGCATCCGGGCCAATGCGGTGGCGCCCGGATTCATCGACACCGACATGACCGCCACGCTGTCGGAGAGCGTGCGGAAGCAGATGTCGGGAAGCATTCCGCTCGGCCGCTTCGGCCGCCCGGAGGAGGTCGCCGACATGGTGGCCTTCCTGGTCGGGGCGGAGTATGTGACGGGAGCGGTGTTCGAGATCGACGGCGGCATCGTCATCTGAGCCGGCCGGAGGGAAAAGCCGGACGGGAACGGAAAGGGGGACCGGCGATGGCCCGGGAGCGCGGCAGGGTGGCACGCTTCTATTTCAATTTCCGCAGTCCGTACAGCTGGATCGCCTACCGTGATCTGATGGACCGCTATCCGGATGTCGCGCAGGCGGTGGAATGGCGCCCGTGGTGGGAACCGGACGCGGACGGCGAGCGCCTGATGAACGAGCACGGCGAGACCTTCCCGTACACCCCCATGTCCCGGGAGAAGCACCTCTACATCCTCCAGGACGTACGGCGCCTCGCCCGCGCCCGCGGGCTGGACATCCGCTGGCCGGTGGACCAGGACCCGGTGTGGGAGGTGCCCCACCTGGCGTACTTCCCGGCGCTGGACGCCGGGCTCGGCCCGCGGTACATCGAGCGCGTCTACCGGGCCCGCTGGCAGGAGGGCCGCGACATCTGCGACCCGGCGGTGATCACCGGCGTCGCGGAGGAGCTGGGGCTGCCGGCCGACCGGCTGGCGGGGGCGGCCGGGGACCGGGAGCTGCGCGAGGGGCGGGGGCTGGCGGCGCTGCTCGCCCTGGGCCGGGACGGGGCGTTCGGCGTCCCGTTCTTCCGCCACGGCTACGACCGGTTCTGGGGGGTGGACCGGCTGCCCGCGTTCGTCGAGTCCGTCCGCGCCGGGCCGCGCGGGGGCGCGCCGGCCCCGCCGCCGCCCGGCCCGGACCTCGCCGCCGCCCGCTCCGCGGACCACGGCCACGCCGGGGGCTGCGGCTGACCCGCACGACCCGGATCGCACACGAAACCGAGACGAGACAGCTCTGACTCCCGACGGACACCCCACCCCTCCCCGGAGGACGCAGATGCCCGAGCCACGGCAGAAGCCGGTACGGAACTCCGCGCTGAGATCCCGCGCCCTGTCGGTCGCGGCGCTGCCGCTGGCCCCCTTGTACGGGGCCTGGCTGGCGTACCGGGCCTTCCATCCGCGCCGCCGGGCGCCGCACGAGTCCCCGCGGGACCACGGGCTGCCCGGCACGGAGCTGAGGATCCCCTTCGCCGCCCGGAAGTACATCCACGCCTGGCTGTGCCCCGGGTCGGAGCGGAAGGTGGTGGTCCTCGGGCACAGCATGGGGACGGACAAGACGCGCAGCCTCGGCCACGCCAGGTTCCTGCACGACGCGGGCTACACCGTCTGCCTGTTCGACCACCGCAACCACGGGGCCAGCAGCGTCGACCGGGCGCTGCTCGGCCTCGGCGACCGGTTCGCCAGCGACATCACCGCCGTTGTCTCCCATCTGCGCGGCAGCCTGGGCTACGGCCCGGCCCGGATCGCCGTCTACGGCTTCACCTTCTCCTGCTTCTCCTCCATGTGGGCGCTGACGCACGAGGGCTTCTCCGTGGACGCGCTGGTCTGCGACAGCGGCCCCGGCCACGACGTGCCCCCGCTGCTGCGCAAGTCCCTGGAGGCCGGGATGTTCCCGCTGCCGGGGCTGCTCAGCGGGGAGCCGTCCCGGTCGGTGGTCACCGGGGTCATGTGCGCGCTGGGGCCCGCCATGGTCCGCGCGCAGTGGCCGCCGCCCACGACGGGGAAGTTCGCCGAGATACCGCTGCTGTTCATGTCGGGGGAGCGGGACGACATCGTGCCGCCCTCCTCGGTGGACGCGCTCGCGGAGCGCTATGACCAGGCCGAGACGCACGTCCTGCCGAACGCCGGACACCTGCTCGGCCTCGAGACCGATCCCGAGGCATACGCGAATGTCGTACTGGATTTCCTCAAGCGGGCCCTGGGGTAGCCACCGACCGTCCGGGACGGACGGTTCTTCTGACAGAGGGAAGAGAGAGCATGAAAAAGGTGCTCATCGCCAATCGTGGCGAAATCGCGGTCCGCGTTGCCCGTGCCTGTCGGGATGCCGGGATCGCGAGTGTTGCGGTCTATGCCGATCCGGACCGGGACGCGGTGCATGTGCGCGCGGCCGACGAAGCCTACGCGCTGGGCGGTGACACACCAGCGGCCAGCTACCTCGACCAGGCCAAGGTCCTGGCCGCCGCCGCCGAATCCGGCGCCGACGCCGTCCACCCCGGCTACGGCTTCCTGTCCGAGAACGCCGACTTCGCCCAGGCCGTCCTGGACGCCGGCCTGACCTGGATCGGCCCCCCGCCCGCCGCGATCCGCGACCTCGGGGACAAGGTCGCCGCCCGCCACATCGCCCAGCGCGCCGGCGCCCCCCTGGTCGCCGGCACCCCCGACCCCGTCTCCGGCTCGGACGAAGTCCTCGCCTTCGCCCAGCAGCACGGCCTCCCCATCGCCATCAAAGCCGCCTTCGGCGGCGGCGGCCGCGGCCTGAAAGTCGCCCGCACCCTGGAAGAAGTCCCCGAACTCTACGACTCCGCCGTCCGCGAGGCCGTCGCCGCCTTCGGCCGCGGCGAATGCTTCGTCGAGCGCTACCTCGACAAGCCCCGCCACGTCGAGACCCAGTGCCTGGCGGACACCCACGGCAACGTGGTCGTCGTCTCCACCCGCGACTGCTCCCTCCAGCGCCGCCACCAAAAACTCGTCGAAGAAGCCCCCGCCCCCTTCCTCACCGACGAGCAGAACGCCGAACTGCGCCGTGCTTCCAAGGCCATCCTCAAGGAAGCCGGCTACGTCGGCGCCGGCACGGTGGAGTTCCTGGTGGGCACGGACGGCACGATCTCCTTCCTGGAGGTCAACACCCGCCTCCAGGTCGAACACCCGGTTACCGAAGAGGTCACCGGCATCGACCTGGTCCGGGAGATGTTCCGCATCGCCGACGGCGAACCGATCGGCTACGACGACCCGCCGATGCGCGGCCACTCCTTCGAGTTCCGCATCAACGGCGAGGACCCCGGCCGGGGCTTCCTCCCCGCCCCGGGCACCGTCACCACCTTCGCGCCCCCCACCGGGCCGGGGGTGCGGCTGGACGCGGGGGTGGAGTCCGGGTCGGTGATCGGCCCTGCGTGGGACTCCCTGCTGGCCAAGCTCATCGTCACCGGCGCCACCCGCGCCCAGGCCCTCCAGCGCGCGGCGCGGGCGCTGGCGGAGTTCCAGGTCGAGGGCATGGCGACCGCGATCCCCTTCCACC